>CAVBBU010000009.1:0-30527 GCA_963593765.1 Bacteroidaceae bacterium
TTATATAAAATGGGGAGCAAAACAACCTGAGTCTTGGCACATATATGCAGGAATTATTATATATTGATATATTAAATTAAGCTTTACATTATACGTATATGCTGCGAGAAGGACATATGTATTAGCATATAAAGAATGACTTCTGAGTCTTAGCACATATATGCAGGCATTATTATATATTGATATACTAAATTAAGCTTTACGCATGCTCAACATTATACGTATGTGCTGCGAGAAGGGCGTATAAGATAGACATAAACATAAACATAGCTTGCATAAACATAGCTCCAAAACTCCACCTTGAAAATATACCATCTATATACTATAATAAGCTTTTGAGACGCAAAAAGCGAATATTGAAGGGAGTTTTATTATGAGTCATACAGTAGAAAAGCTAGAGCATAATATGGCAAAAATTACAGTTACAGTTTCAGCAGAGGATTTTGATAAGGCACTTAAGGAGTCTTATAATAAAAATAAAGCGAAGTATGCCATCCACGGCTTTAGAAAGGGACATGCACCTCAGCAGATGATAGAGAAGGTATACGGCGAGGGTGCCTTTTATGAGGGAGCTGTAGACATATGTATAGATAAAACATATCCAGAGGCTGTAAAGGAATCTGAGCTTGAGATAGTTTCAAGACCAGAGATGGATATAACACAGATAGGAAAGGGCAAGGATCTTATTTATACAGCATCAGTTGCTCTAAGACCTGAGGTAACACTTGGCGAATATAAGGGAGTAGAGGTTAAGAAGGCTGACACAGCTATAACTGACGAGGATATTGAAGGTGCATTAAAGTCTGAGCAGGAGAAAAACTCTAGACTTATTACAGTAGAAGATAGAGCTGCCGAGCTTGGCGACCAGACACTTATAGACTTTGATGGAAGTATAGACGGCGTTCCATTTGATGGCGGCAAGGGCGAGAAGTATCCGCTCGAGCTTGGCTCACACTCATTTATAGAGGGCTTTGAGGAGCAGATAGTAGGCCACAAGATAGACGATGAATTCGATGTCAATGTTACCTTCCCTAAGGAGTATCACGCCGAGTCACTTGCAGGAAAGCCTGCAGTATTTAAGGTTAAGCTTCTTGAAATAAAGAAGAAGGAACTTCCAGCTCTTGATGATGAATTTGCATCTGAGATAAGTGAGTTTAATACACTTGCTGAGTATAAGGAAGACCTTAAGAAGAAGCTTAGTGAGGCTAAGGCAAAGAGAGCTACAGTTGAAAATGAAAACAATGTAGTAGAAAAGGTAGTTGAGAATGCTACACTTGATATACCAGATCCTATGGTAGATTATCAGGTAAATAATATGATACGTGACTATGCACAAAGAATGCAGGGACAGGGCATCTCACTTGAGGATTATATGAAGTATACCGGTACTACCTTAGAGGCACTTAAGGAGCAGATGAAGCCACAGGCTATTAAGAGAATACAGACAAGACTTGTTCTTGAGGCTGTAGCAAAGGCTGAGAATATAAAGGGCTCTGATGAGGCAGTAGATACTCAGATACAGAATATGGCTAAGCAGTATAGCATGGAAGAGGAAAAGGTAAGAGAATACCTAGGTGAGGCTGGTATAAATCAGATGAAGGAAGACCAGGCAGTACAGGCTACAGTAGATTTCCTTGTAGCAGAGGCTAAGCTAGTTTAAAAAATTCCAAACTGTAGGAGGATTTTATTATGCCATCTATGCCTTATGTCATAGAATCAACCAGCAGAGGAGAGCGTTCTTACGACATCTTCTCTAGACTACTTAATGATAGAATAGTATTTTTAGGAGAAGAGGTAAATGAAACCACAGCAAGCCTTGTTGTGGCACAGATACTTTTCCTTGAATCAGAGGATCCTAAGAAGGATATAAATTTATATATTAACAGCCCAGGCGGTGTTATAACTGCTGGTATGGCTATATATGATACTATGCAATATGTTAAGTGTGATGTTTCAACTATATGCATAGGTATGGCTGCCAGCATGGGAGCATTTCTTTTAGCAGGCGGAACAAAGGGTAAGAGATATGCCCTTCCTAATGCGGAGATTATGATACATCAGCCATCAGGCGGTGCACAGGGACAGGCTACGGAGATTAATATAGCTGCAGAGCATATACTTAAGGTTAGACATAAGATGAATGAGATACTTGCAGCTAATACAGGCAGAAGTATAGAAGAGGTTGCTAAGGCAACAGAAAGAGATAACTATATGTCTGCAGATGAGGCACTTAAGTTCGGTCTTATAGATAATGTTATAGCACATCACTAATAGCATTTACCTCGGAGGATAGATATGTCAACTAGGGACAGAGATCACGTTCGCTGCTCTTTTTGCGGCAAGAGAAATGACCAGGTCAGAAAGATTCTTTCTGGCCCTAATGGTGTTTATATATGTGATGAATGTATAGAGCTGTGCAACGAGCTGATTAATGAAGAGTTTGAGGAAGAGCTGAGCAGAGCTCCGCTTCCATCACTTAATGAAATCAACCTTCTTAAGCCAAAGGAGATTAAAAAGTTCCTTGATGAATATGTTATAGGACAGGATGAGGCTAAAAAGGTTCTCTCAGTTGCCGTATATAATCATTATAAAAGGATAACCTCTAAGAGTGCATCTGATGTAGATATACAAAAAAGTAATATACTTATGCTTGGACCTACAGGATCTGGAAAGACCTACCTTGCACAGACCTTAGCTGGAATACTTAATGTTCCATTTGCCATTGCAGATGCGACTACACTTACAGAGGCAGGATATGTAGGTGAGGACGTAGAAAACATACTGCTTAAGCTTATACAGGCAGCAGATGATGATGTTCAGAGAGCTGAATATGGAATTATCTACATTGACGAGATAGATAAGATAACTAAGAAGTCGGAAAATGTTTCTATAACCAGAGACGTATCGGGAGAGGGAGTTCAACAGGCACTTCTAAAGATACTTGAAGGAACAGTTGCAAATGTTCCGCCACAGGGCGGCAGAAAGCACCCACATCAGGAGCTTATACAGATTAACACAAAGAACATACTATTTATATGTGGCGGTGCCTTTGACGGATTAGAGAATATAATAGAAAAGAGACTTGGCACTGGAAGCATAGGCTTTAATGCAGACGTAGTCGAAAAAAATTCACATGATATAGACGAGCTGTTTAAGCAGGTTATGCCTCAGGACCTTACTAAGTATGGACTTATTCCGGAATTTATAGGCCGTGTTCCTATAACAGTTTCGCTAGACCTACTAGATAAGGAGGCACTTACACGCATACTTACAGAGCCAAAGAATGCACTTACTAAGCAGTATAAGCAGCTTCTTGAGATGGACGATGTTAAGCTTGAGTTTACACCGGAGGCTATAGAAGAGGTCGCTAGACTTGCGATAGAAAGAAAGACCGGAGCTAGAGGACTTAGATCTATAATGGAGGATGTTATGATGGAGACTATGTATGAGGTGCCATCAGATCCTAATATAGGTATATGTACTGTAACTAAGGATGCTATAGATAAGAAGTGTCAGCCAGAGCTTGTTTATAGAGATAAGGACATAGCACCAAAGAGACAGCCAAAAAAGAAAAAAGCAGATAGTGCGACAGATGAGATAGCATAATGCTAAGGGTATATATATGATAATAAGACAGGCTATACTAGAGACTGTATGTGGAATTACGAGTAAATTGCCGACGAATGTATATAATGAATATGCATTTGCCGGCAAATCTAATGTAGGCAAATCTAGCCTAATTAATACATTAATGAATAGAAAATCACTTGCAAGAACCTCTGCAAGTCCGGGAAAGACACAGACAATAAATTATTATCTTGTCGATACTAAGGATAATGGTTTTTTTTATCTTGTAGACCTTCCTGGATATGGATATGCAAGTGTAGGAAAAACTGAAAAAGAAAAATGGGGAGCTATGATAGAGGGTTATCTTCATAGCTCAGAAAAAATAAAAATAATTTTTCTTTTAGTTGATATAAGACATAAGCCGTCAGAGGATGACAGGCTTATGTATGACTGGATAGTATATAATGGATATAAGCCGGTTATTATTGCAACTAAGGCAGATAAAATTAAAAGGAGCCAGATGATGCAGTGTATAAAGTTAATTAGAGCAACGCTTAATGCAGATAATGATATAAGCATTATTCCTTTTTCAGCACAAACAAGACAGGGACTTGAGGATATATATAGTGCTATTGAAAAAACATTATAATATTTTGAAAAGCTCACCTATTCGGCGAGCTTTTTAATTATATATGAGTATATATCCTGGCTTTTTTGCTTCCAGTTTTTTGACATACGCTGTGCCTGATCCTTATCCGGAATAGAAAGGTCTATAGATATAAGAGGAGCCTTTCCCTCTAGCACCTCACAGTGAACTATATAATCCTGACCCGTGGATTTATAAAAATTTGCACTAGTTCCGACTTCATTTCTTATCTTGAATTTATTATCCTTTAGATATAAATTAATATCCTCTATAATTCCAGATGGAATCTTGTTCGAGAAAAATCCGAGCGTTTCCTCGCCGTCATGTGTGATAGTATAGCGAACTGAGTTTTGCATATTATTAATAGTTATAAGCTCTGTTTCTGAAAGCTCTGAATAAACATCCTGCAATGTAAAATAATTAGTATATTGGTGAGATATAAAAAAATCAGATAGTGAGCTTGCAGCAACAGGTGATCCTACCTGCTTAAGCATATAAAGCACCATAAGCTTATATAAGGTTTTTGTATCTGATAGCATATAAAGCTGCTCCTTTGAAAATCTACTTACAGTGTTTTATCATATCAATAATAAACTTTAATTTCAAGGCAAATTGTGGTAAAATCAGGTAGTAAAAAAGCGTAAAGGGTAGTAGTGGTATGGCATATGAGAGAGCGAATAAACCGTCTTGCCAGAGGCATAATAGACGATATTAAGCCTCAGCTTGTTACAGAGCCTACTATTTTGAAGGAGGCTATAGGAGCAGACGAGACAAGAAGAATAGAGATACAAGTATCTTCTCAAAATAAGACCAATGTTAAAGGCCTTGCATATTCATCTAATCCTAGAGTTTCTATAATCACATCTTCCTTTGGAGGCAGTAAAAATAGAATTATATGTGAGATTGATTCGCATTTTTTGGACAAGGGAGATAGGATATCTGGAGTAGTGCATCTAGTTACTAATGGTGGCAAGCAGGATATACCTTACGAATTTAATATTGAGCTTGATTCCTCGCAGAGAGTTTTAAATAAGGTAAAAACAGTTGAGGATATAGCACTTATAGCGAAGGAGGATGAAGAAACAGCTCTTCGCCTTTTTGAATATAACGAATTTAAAAATATCGCATGTATGCATGATGCTAAGGTTGCTTCCCTTTATGAGGCATTTTCTGGAAGAAGTAATAAGGCAAGGGCTCTGGAGGAGTTTTTAGTTGCTTGTCATGCAAAGAAGCCTGTAAGAATTAATGTACCAGAGAGAGAATTTACCTATGAGGACATAAAGGATGAGCTGGACATTACTATACCTATACGAAAAAATGGTTGGGGCTACCTAGAAATATCTATAAAGGCATCCTCTGACTGCCTTAAAATAGATAAGCATAATATAACAGATAAGGACTTTGTTAATGATCTGTATGAGCTAAAGGTACATATAGATCCAGGTAAACTTCATATAGGAAAAAACATACTAAGCATAAACATATGCACCTTTAGGGGAGAGCTGCCAGTTAGCTTATTTCTTACTGCAGCTGAAACTGTCGATGAAAGCTATATAAAGGACAGATATATATATCACAAAAAATATTTTGCAGAGTATGCAAGGCATAGACTTGAATATGAATATGATATTCAAAACAGAAAACAAATTGCAGCTAATATAGAAAAGACTCTTGATAGGCTCTCTACATGGACTGAAAAGAAAAATCTTATTACCATGCTTAGGGCAGAGCTTATGCTTACTCTTGGAGATAGTGCTAAGGCCTTAGAATATGCCGGCGAGGTAAGAGATGATATAAAGCTTCACAGACAGGAGCAGATATATGAATATTTTTTTCTTGAATATATCTATGCCTCATTAGAGGATAACAAGGAAAAGAGGGATTCATATATTAGACTTGTTAAAAAGTTTATGGTAGAGGAGAGGATGCATAGTCTCTTTCCTTTGCTTATTAAGCTAGAGCCTACATATCTTAATGATCCTGCTTCTCTTTTTAATCTTATAAAAGAGGAGTATTCGCTAGGAAACAGAAATCCATATATGTATCTTACATATATTAATATGCTTAATGAGCATCCGGAGCTTTTGCACGATATAGACAGCCTTGAGGCGGCAAGTATAATATTTGGAATGAGACGAGCTCTTATAGGAAGTAAGCTTTCAGAGGCTGTGGCAGCTAGAGCCGCCATGATAAAAAAATATAGCATTAAAAATGTAATGCTTCTTACTAAGCTTTATGATAGCTTTAAGAGTGATGAGCTTGTGATGGCTATATGCAGCCTGCTTATAAAGGGTGACGTGCGAGATAAAAGAGCATACAGATGGTATAAGGCTGGAGTAGATAGTAAATGCGATATTATAGGAATATATAATTATCTAATCTATACTATGCCAGATAGCAAAATAGAGTCTCTTCCAAAAAGCGTACTTGAATTTTTTGTAGACAAGACGGATAGCCTAGATATAAGCTCTAGAGCAAAGCTGTTTGAAAATATTATTTTGTATATGGATAGAGATACCTTCCTATACAGAGAATATACTAAGCATATAAGATACTTTGCTATTTCGCAGGCAAAGCAGGGATATATGGATGCTCATATGGCAACTATATATGACAGGATAATAACTAAAAGCGATATAGATGTAGAGCTTGCCAAAAAGCTTCCGGATATTATTAATACATATTGCATAGAATGTAATATAGATAATATAAAATATATCGGTATAGCCTATCCAGAGCTTAGCAGCGTAGATATATATACTATTAATTCGGGTAAGGCTTATATACCTATCTACGAGGGCGATGCTACTATATTATTTCAGGATGCATATAGCAATCGATACTATGATATACCATTTAAAAAGGCAGAGGTTCTTAATAAGCCGGAGCTTATAGATGCCTGTTATGATATATATCCGGAGCATCTTATGCTTAGACTAGGGAGAGTTAAGCAGGCTTTAAAGGCTGGTATAGAATCTCTTACCGAAGCTGGAGTTGTAGAAAGAGCCATAACAAAGCTTCCGCTGTCAGACACCTACAGGCAGCTGGCAGTTTCCGCACTTATACAGTTTTATAAGGATAAGCCAAATGATATAAAGCCGGACTTTTTACTTATTACAGATAAAAAGACTGTTTCTAGTGTAGAGAGAGTAGATATATGCGAGGCACTTATAGATGCAGGCTGCTATAAGCAGGCATATGAGATGCTTAAGGATTATGGCTACTTAGATATAAGCGATACAAGCCTTGAAACCTTATGCTCTAAGGTTATACTAGAAAAAATGTTTGAGCATGACAAGCTGCTTTTATATCTTGCATTTAAAGCTGTAAGAGCAAAAAGTAGATCTAAGGTTTTGATAGATTATCTTTGTGAGCATTTTAATGGCTCAACTGAGGATATGATATTTTTGTTTGATATTGCATGTGCTGAAAATACAGAGATGTATGACCTCGATGAAAGACTGCTTGCACAGATGCTTTTTACAGAGGAATATAATCATATAGACAAGGTATTTGCACATTATATATCTGGCAGAAAAAAATCAGAAAGTATGATAAGAGCTTATCTTACTATAAAAAGCAGCAGATATTTTCTTAATAACATATCTGCACCTGATGAGATATTTGATTATTTAGAAAAGCTTTATGCAGGAACTCCGCAGGAGGGTAGTGTGCCTGCCATATATAAGCTGGCACTTATAAAGCATTATGCAGCAAGTGATAAGCTAAGTGATGACAGCTCAAAGATAGCAAGCAAGATAGTTAATGGACTTATAGAGGATGGAATAGTATTTCCTTTCTATAAAAGGCTAAGTAAGCATATACATATACCAAGTGATGTTATGGAAAAATGTATAATAGTTTACAGGCCAAAAAGTGGAACTAAGCCGCTGCTTCGCATGAGAATTACTCCTGAGCAGGAGGACTTCTACGAGGAAGATATGAGGCGTATGCTTTTTGATATATATATTAAGGAGCAGGTTCTTTTTGCTGGTGAGACCTGGGAGTATAAGCTGTATGATGCTGGTGACTATAGTGAGCTTCCAGCTAAGGAGGGCACTATTAAAAGCGGCAGCATGGCAGGAATAAAGGGAAGCAGATTTGATTACCTTAACAATATGAGCAGCCTATTAAAGGACTCTGAGATAGAGAAGCTGCTAGATACCATGAAGGAATATATCACTAAGGCAGAAACAGTAGAAGCGTTGTTTGATATTAAGTAAATTTGGGAGCTTATATGGATAATCTTATACTAGGTATAGATTTATCAGATAAGGGCACTAGCCTTGTATATTATAGCTATGAACAGTCGTGGCATTTCCCGACTGTTATTTGCCATAAAAAAAGCTCTGACAAATGGCTTGTTGGTAAGGAGGGCTATGAGGCTGCCTTAGATGGTGATGGTGTTATAACAGATAAGCTATATACGCTTGCTACTAAGGATAAGGTTGCAACAGTATGCGGAACTAGATATGAGGGTATAGACATACTTAAGGAGTATCTTAAGCTGGTTATTGATATAAGCGTAAATGAGCTTCACAAGGGCTATCCTGAGCAGATAGTTATAACTATTCCTAGGATAGAATTAAATGCAGTAGAAAAGATAAAAAGATGCATTAACGAGCTTGGCTACTCAAAGCAGATGATACATATAATAAGCAGAGCAGAGAGCTTTATATATTATGTAATGGGACAGCCAAGAGATATATGGAATAATCAGGTAGGGATGTTTTGCCTAGAGGATCACCTTCTTACATATTATGAGCTTAAGACTATAAGACAGCTTAATAATATAACAGTTCTTGCCGAGGAGGATGATTTAGAGGATGCATTTGATCTTGAGATTATAGAAACGCCATCCGGAGCTAAGCTTGCAGATAAGATACTTTGCTCATGTGCAGATAGGCTGCTTAAGAAAAAGCTGTTTTCATCTGTATTTTTGACAGGCGATGGCTTTAAGGGCGTCGACTGGGCAGATAATTTTATGAAGCTTGTTTGTGCAAAAAGAAGAACCTTTGCGGATACAGAGCTTTTTGCTAGAGGAGCAGCAAACAAGGGATTTGATAAGGCATCTGCTAAGAAGGTATTTAAATTCAAATGCATATGTGATGGCAGGCTAGAAACCTCTGTATATATAAGAGCAAAAAAGTCAGGACAGGATATGGAATATCCACTTGCTATGGCAGGTGATAGATGGGATAGCAGCAGCCAGTCGCTTCGCATGATATATGATGGTGTAGGCGATATGGACCTTATAGTAGAGGCATTAGATAAAAAAAGAAGAAAGCAAATTAAAATTCCACTTGGCTTTCTTCCTAAAAGACCGCCTAAGACAACTGCAATAGGTATAGATATAGAGTTTGAAGGCAGCAGACTTTTAAAGCTTAATATAAGGGATCTAGGCTTTGGCGATATATACAAGGCATCTGACATAAGCATCAGTCAGGAGGTGAAGCTATGGGATTAATTCTATGCAGCAGCCTGATGGCAGTTAGACCTTATTATATAAAGGAGCTTGGAATACATATATATTCGGCTGAGGAGCTTTGCTATGTTATATATGAGAATCCGCTTCTTGCACTAGAGGGCTTTATAAATGAAAATCTTTTAGAATTTATCAAGTCGGAGCTTGGACTTAAGCTTATGGCATTGCAGCTTGAAAAGCTCCATTCTGAGGGCGGAAGTGATGCAAACGAGCTTATAATAATTCTTAAGGAATGTGATTATTATTCGGATGCAGAAATTAATAAATATATAAAGCAGCTTGAGAAGCTAAAGGCTATGCCGCCTAACGAATATATGAAGCTAAAGGCTGATTATTATTATGGACTTAAATTATATAATAAGGCTATAGGATATTATAAGAGCATACTTAAGGACTTAGATGAAACTAAGGATGCACCGCTTATGTCTGACATATATTATAATATGGGAAGCAGCTATGCTGGTATGTTTGAGCTAGAGAGAGCATATAATGCATATGATACGGCATATAGGCTTAAAAAGGATAAGAGCATACTTAGGATGATGTATTATCTTTCACTCGTTGAGCCTGTGATAGAGCTTAAGGAAAGATACCGCTCACTCTTAGGTGAGAATATAGATATAGCATGGGATAAGAAATATGAGGAATGTATTAATGGCATCGACAAGTCACCTGCTATAATGGAGCTTGATGAAATAAACAAAAAGGATCCTATAAGAAAAAGACGTCTTATAGGGGAGCTGCTTAGCAAATATAAAAATGAATTTAGAAATATGAATTAAGGAGACGTATTATGAAGGAACTTGAAAAAACCTATGATCCTAATCAAATAGAGGATAAGCTATATGAAAAGTGGCTTAACAAAAAATATTTTTCTGCTAAGGTAAATAAGGCAAAGAAGCCATTTACTATAGTTATGCCGCCGCCAAATATAACCGGACAGCTGCACATGGGACATGCCCTTGATAATACTATGCAGGATATACTTATAAGATATAAAAGGATGCAGGGCTTTGAGGCTCTTTGGCAGCCGGGTACTGACCATGCAGCTATAGCAACTGAGGTTAAGGTTATAGATAAGCTTAAGTCAGAGGGGAAGGACAAGCATGAGCTAGGAAGAGAGGGCTTTCTTAAGGAGGCTTGGAAGTGGAAGCAGGAGTATGGAAGCAGAATTATAAAGCAGCTCCATAAGCTTGGCTCATCTGCTGACTGGGATAGAGAAAGATTTACTATGGATGAGGGCTGCTCAGAGGCAGTCAAAGAGGTATTTATAAAGCTATATGAAAAGGAATATATATATAAGGGCAACAGAATTATAAACTGGTGTCCTACATGTCAGACCTCTATATCAGATGCAGAGGTAGAGCATGTAGATATGGAAGGACATTTTTGGCATATTAATTATCCTATAGTAGGCGAGGATGGCTTTGTAGAGATAGCAACTACCAGACCAGAAACTCTTCTTGGCGATACAGCAGTTGCAGTTAATCCAGATGATGAAAGATATAAAAATCTTGTTGGCAAAATGCTTAAGCTTCCTCTTACGGATAGGCAGATACCTGTTATAGCAGATTCGTATGTAGATAAGGAATTTGGAACAGGCTGTGTTAAGATTACACCTGCTCATGATCCTAACGACTTTGAGGTAGGCAAGAGACATAGCCTTCCTGAAATAAATATAATGAATGATGATGCAACTATAAACTGCCCTGCCTCTAAGTATGATGGTATGGACAGATACGAGGCTAGAAAGGCTATAGTTGAAGACCTTAAGGCTCAGGGACTTTTAGTTAAGGTAGTTGATCATACACATAGCGTAGGAACACATGATAGATGTAAAACGATAGTAGAGCCACTTATTAAAAAGCAGTGGTTTGTTAGAATGAATGAGATGGCAAAGCCTGCACTTGAGGCTATAAGTAATGGCGACCTTAAATTCGTTCCGGAGAGCTTTTCAAAAACCTATGTGCATTGGCTTGAGGGAATAAGAGATTGGTGTATATCAAGGCAGCTTTGGTGGGGACATAGAATACCTGCTTACTACTGCGAGGATTGCGGTGAGATGGTTGTATCAAGAGATGTTCCTACTAAGTGCCCTAAGTGTGGCAGCACTCACCTGGTTCAGGATGAAGATACACTTGATACTTGGTTTTCATCTGCACTTTGGCCTTTTTCTACACTTGGCTGGCCTAAGGAAACAGAGGACTTTAAGTATTTTTATCCTACAGATGTATTAGTTACGGGATATGACATAATCTTCTTCTGGGTTATCCGTATGGTATTTTCGGGATATGAGCAGACGGGCAAGTGTCCTTTTAATACTGTGCTTATCCACGGACTAGTCAGAGACTCTCAAGGTCGTAAGATGAGTAAATCACTGGGCAATGGTATCGATCCGCTAGAGGTTATAGATAAGTATGGTGCAGATGCACTTCGTATGACTCTTATGACAGGTAATGCTCCTGGTAATGATATGCGTTTCTACTGGGAGAGAGTTGAGGCAAGCAGAAATTTTGCAAATAAGATTTGGAATGCATCAAGATTTATTATGATGAATATGCCGGATGAGAAGCTGCCTACTATTACAGCCGATCAGCTTTGCATGTCAGATAAGTGGATACTTTCAAAGTGCAATAAGCTTGTTAGCGAGGTAACAGAAAACCTAGATAAGTTTGAACTTGGTGTTGCTCTTTCTAAGATATATGATTTTATCTGGGAGGAGTTTTGTGACTGGTATATAGAGATGGTTAAGCCAAGGCTTTGGAATAAGGATGATACTACCAGAGAGGCAGCTCTATATACACTTAATACAGTGCTTATAAATTCACTTAAGCTTCTTCATCCTTATATGCCTTTTATTACAGAGGAGATATTCTGCAATCTAAGCGATGAGGAATCTATAATGGTATCTAGCTGGCCAAAATATGACAAGGCACTTGATATGCCTGATGATGAAGGAGCAGTAGAGATAGTTAAGCAGGCAGTTAGAGCTATAAGAAATGTTAGAACCTCGATGAATGTTCCGCCAAGCAAAAAGGCGGCTATGCATGTTGTAGCTGCTGATGAGGGCATCAGAAAAATATTCGAGCATAACAAGGACTTCTTTGCTATGCTTGCCGGAGCAAGTGAGGTTTATATAGAAGCTAATAAGGATAATATAGATCCGGATGCAGTATCGGCTGTTATAGCTGAGGCAACTGTATATATACCTCTTGCAGAGCTTGTAGATATAGCTAAGGAGATAGAAAGACTTTCTAAGGAAGAGGCTAGGCTAAATGGAGAGCTAAAGCGTTCTGCAGCTATGTTTAGTAATGAAAAGTTTATAAGCAAGGCACCTAAGGAAAAGATAGATGAGGAAAAACAAAAGCAGCAAAGATATGAGCAGATGATGCTTAATATAAAATCGCAGCTTGAGCACCTTAGAAGCAAGTAAGGGTTTTAGCTTTTTGAAAGGAATACTATGATTAATTTTGATGAAGAGATAAGCAAATATAAAAAGAGCATGTCTGTTACCTCTATAGAGCAGGAGATAATTAAAACAGACATGACAGATATGAAGGATATTATGATGGAGCTTCTCGAAAAGCAATTAAAGGAGCACTAGTATGGATGTATACGAGTATTGTGACCGTATAGCAAATAGCCTCTATAATGAGGGACTAGATAGAGCAAACAGAAGAGACCTTACAGGTGCAGCAGGCTTTCTAAAAAAGGCTCTGAAATTTAATAAAAATCACAAAAGTGCTAGAAACCTTTTGGGGCTTATATATTTTGAGATAGGTGAGGTTTCAGATGCTCTTGTTCAATGGGTTATAAGCTATAATATATATCCGGAAAACAATGTGGCAGATAAATATCTTGAAGAGATACAAAGAAAGCAGGGCATACTTGATTCGTATGGCAAGGTTATAGAGGATTATAATGGAGCTCTTGAGCATGTTCAGTCAGGAAGCGAGGACCTTGCTATACTTGAGCTTTCGCATGCACTAGAATCTAATCCAAAATATATCAGAGCACAGCTTCTTTTGTCGCTTTTATATATGGCTAGAAAGCAGTATGACAAGGCAAGAAGGGCTCTTCTTAGAGTACTGCAAATAGATAAGAACAATCCAAGAGCACTTTGGTATATGTCTGAGCTAAAGCAGCTTACAGGCAGAGCCGACATTGAAAATAAAAAAATAAAAAATCTGATTTCACATAGTAGGATGGAAGAGGACGATGTTATCCTTCCGCCTAGCTATAAGGAAAATACCGGTTGGCAGACTATGATTAATATATGCATAGGTCTTGTTATAGGAGCTGTAACTATAGGCTTTTTGTATATGCCAACTAAGATAAGAGGACTTACTAGCGAGCATAACAAAGCACTTCTTGAGGTAGAGGATAAGCTAGATAGTGCCAATGTGCAGATAGGCTCTATGCAAAAGGAGCTTGATAGTATCAAAAGTGATAATGACAGCCTAACGCAGCAGTGGAATACTCAGGATGAAACCATGAATTACAAGCTGTCACAGTATCAGCTGCTTATAGGTATACTGGATGCATATAGAAAAAATAATTTATCACTTGCGGCAGATTTGTATGCCTCATTAGATGCCACGCAGCTTACAGATATAGATGATGGAAGCTCTGTATCAGTTACTGGAATTTATAATGAGATATCATCACAGATTACGGCAGATGGCTATATAACGCTTAGTAATCTTGGAGATGCTGCATATGAGTCTGGAAATTATGAGTCTGCTATAGCTTATTATGATAAGAGTCTTAAGATAAAGCCAGATTATGTAAGAGCCATGTATTCCAAGGCTCTTACATATAAAAAGCTAGGTGATATTCAAACAGCAAATTCACTGTTTGGAGATATAATTATGAATTATTCTAATTCTGAATATGCTGGTAAGGCAAAAATAGAGAGAGGATATTAGGTTCCCGGACCCTTTGGAGTTACCTTCCCTGTTGATGGACCTGCGGTATCGCTTTGATATCCAGGTCCTACTTGGTTAGAAGGACCAACTATGGCTGTATCTCCGGATGGCGAGCTAGGGACTGCCGTACCTGTATGTATCTCACATGTACCCGGATAAGCAAATACAGAATCGTCAGTAGCCTCGCTCGAATCCGGAACTATCATAATTACTCTTGTTGTAAGATTAGTACAATAGGCTGTCGGTTTTTGACCTGACTCAGCACATACCTTGATAGTAGTGTGGTGGTCGCACTTTTCTGTAGGAACAGTTCCGGCAGCAAAATATTCCGTATAGACAGCATTGCCCCTTGGATCTGCAGTGCAGACACCCGGTATAGCAAGCTTGCCAGACTTTCTGCAAACCTCAGCTGTTTCTACACTAGCTGGCTTAGTAAAGCCAATGTCTGCTTGACCGCTGCTTACTCTAGCCATAATTTTTTGCCATATAGTCTTGTGGTATGATACAGCGCCATCCTCGCCTAGATTCTGATTATCATCATATCCAGTCCATATTCCTGCAGTATAGTAAGGCGTATATCCTACAAACCACAGGTCATTGTTTGATGTGGTTGTTCCTGATTTTCCTGCAACAGACATACCCGGAATCTGGCAGCGAGTAGAGGTTGAGTTTACATTGACACCGCTTCTAGCCCACTTACGGTTTGCCTGTACGACACCAACCATCGCATCTGTAAGAAGAAATGCAGTATCCTCCTTAAGAACGCGCTTGCTCTCCGGAGTGGTATTGTCTATAAGCACCTTGCCATTGTGATCAAGTATTTTGCTAAAGAATACAGGCTTGTTGTATACACCGCCATTTGCTATAGCTGCATATGCACCTGTCATCTCGAGGTTGCTTACACCATAGGTAAGTCCGCCTAGAGCAGTAGCAGCATTGTAATCTGTATCAGTAAGAGAGGTTATTCCAAAATTCTTGCAATATTCTACGCCAAGCTGCGGAGTAACTGTCTCCATAAGGCACTTAACAGCAACTATATTCATAGAAAATTCTATGCCATCTCTTATGCTAGAATATCCCAGATATCCATACTTATACCAGTTACGGAAGGTCTTTGTTCCTACTGTATAAGGTGCATCATAATAGGTGGTAGCAAGTGTAGCACCGCAGCTGTCTATAGCAGGTGCAAATGCTGCCAGCACCTTAAATGCCGAGCCGGGCTGACGAACAGTATTAGTGGCACGGTTAAGTGAAAGAGAGGTATTCTTAGTTCCACGACCGCCTGATATAGCCTTAACCTCGCCGGTCTTTTGATCCATAAGCACGAAGGATACCTGTGGCTCGAGATTAATATATAGCTTTTCGCCAAGTACTGTGTCGCCCTCCTGACCAGTTGTCAGTATATAATTTTTATATGCTTCTACGTCTGCTCTAAGAGCATCCTCACTATCATACAGTCCGCCAAAGCCATCCTTAAGCACCTGACTGTGATAGGTCTTTAGAGTATCTTCAGAGTAGTTACTGGTTGTTTCATCCGGATGCTTTATAGTCAGTCTGTATTCAACGGAATATTTTGTGGCAGTATAGTTGCTAGGATCATTAGTTTCTTCATCAACTATAGCTTGAAGATCAGGATCCTGAGTTGTATATATAGTCAGACCGCCACTATAAAGCATATTATGTGCCTGTGTTTCGCTGTAGCCTAGCTTAGTCTTAAAGGCATCTATAACCTGCTCTATCATCTCGTCTGTAAAGTAGCTGTAGGTTGTGTCAACCTCCTCCTTATGGATAGTGTCGACATTTTGTATTCTGTCATATACAGGATCAGAAAGAGCCTCCTCCTGCTGCTCCTTGGTTATATAGCCTTGATCATACATATATTGAAGTATGATTTTTCTTTTTTCTTCATTCGCCTCTTTGCCAGATATAGGATTAAGCTTAGACGGGTTCTGGGTAATGCCGGCTATAACTGCACATTCAGAAAGGGTAAGCTCTGAAACATCCTTATCAAAATATCTTCTTGCAGCAACCTTAACGCCTAGGGTGTTATTGCCAAGGTTTATAGTATTAAGGTAGTTGGTGATTATAAGCTCCTTGCTCATAGTTTTTTCAAGCTGAACAGCAAGGTACTGCTCCTGAAGCTTACGAGAAAGCTTTGCACCAAAGCCCTTTTCACGTCCGCCACCAAATACATTGTTTTTTATAAGCTGCTGAGTGATGGTTGAGCCACCGCCCGATGATGAGTCGCCGGTTAGTACACCCTTAACAGCTCGCATTATAGATCTGGTGTCTATTCCCTTGTGCTGCCAAAATCTCGAATCCTCTATCGCAACGAAGGCATTGACCAGGTCCCTTGGAAGCTCGTCATAGGTAGCTTCCTCACGGTTAGAGCCAGCCATAACAAGTGTTTCTATGTGGTTGCCCTTGCTGTCATATACATTAGTTGCAAAGCCCATAGGCACTATGCTGTCTATATTGACATCGGGTGCATTGTCGATAATTCCCATAACTATACCGAGGCAAGCACTGGCTGCATATACAGACAAAATAAGTGCGGCTATAAAAACAACCTTGACTATAGTTATAGAAAGCTTGTTTGCATAGCGGTAGGAGTTAGATGACAGCTCCTTTATTTTCTTTTCTGTAGAATACTTATCATATTTCATAATTCCCTCCGAAAGAATGTCATTTGACAGACTCTCACTAAGCATTTATTATATGATATCAAGGTCGAAAGGTCAAAAGGTCGCTCGTGCTTGCACGATGAGACCTTTAGAACTTTTCATATCATATCATTATACCAAGATAGAATATAAAGTTCCACAAATAGACAACAAATTATAGTATATTTGTTAAGGAAATGTTACAATATCTACAATATATAGTTAAAACGACTCAAAAAGGGGCAAAAGGGTGGGAGAGATGGCAGCTTTTAACATATGTTTACGGGGCGGAAGTGGTGAGATAGAAGAAAAAAAATCACGCTTTATAGCAACGGTAAGACCTGTTCATAGCGAGGAAGAAGCAGTAGCCATGATAGCAGAGCTAAAGAAAAAGTACTGGGATGCTTCGCATAACTGCTCTGCATATATAACAGGTGATGATGGTAAGCTGCAAAGATGCTCCGATGATGGAGAGCCATCGCAGACTGCTGGAAGACCTATGCTGGATATTTTGCTAGGAAGAAACATAAGAGATATATGCGTAGTAGTAACGAGATATTTTGGAGGAACGCTGCTTGGAACAGGAGGACTGGTTAGAGCTTATCAGGCGGCAACTATAGCTGGACTTGAGGGCAGTGTTATAGCCGAAAAAAAGCATGGCATTTCTTTAAGCTATAGCTTAGACTATGACCTATATGGAAAGATAGAATATATAGTTAATACCAGCTCTTATAATGCACTTGACTCGCAGTTTACTGACAAGGTGCTTTATACTATATTAGTTCCCTCTGATGAGGAAAATGAATTTGTAAAGAAGGTTACTGAGGCAAGCACAGGAAGAGCAATCTTAAAGGATAGACGTGAGCTTTTCTATGTAGAGATAGATGGAAGAGCAGAGATATTAGAATAGGCTTTAGGAGATAAGAATGAATAATATAACAGGCAGCACAAGGCTTATATGCCTTTTAGGAAATCCGGTAGCACACAGCAAGTCACCAGCTATGCACAACAAAGCATTCGAGCTGATGGGACTTGATTATTCCTATATGGCATTTAATGTAGATATAGATGATATGGAAAATGTCGTCGATGCTCTAAGAATTATGAATGTCAGAGGCTGGAATATAACTATGCCATGCAAAAATAAGATGATGCAGCTTTGCGATAAGCTATCTGATGCAGCAAGTATAATCGGTGCGGTTAATTGCGTGGTAAATGATAACGGAACGCTAATTGGTTACAATACTGACGGATATGGTTTTCTTAAAAGTGCAGCAGAGCATGGATATAAGGCTTTTAAAAGTAAGGCAGTTCTCCTTGGCTGCGGCGGATGTGCAAGCTCTATATTAGTGCAGCTAGCACTTGATGGAGCAGAGAGCATTGACATATATTTAAGAAAAACAAGCAAGCACTATAGTGATACTATAAGAATTATAGAAAGGCTAAGAGAGGTAAAGGGCTGTGATATAAAAGTATGTGAATATGATAATGCACAGCTTAGAGAAAGTCTTAGGGATGCAGATATACTTATCAATGCAACCAATGTAGGCATGGCACCTAATACAGAAGAGTGCCTGATTCCTGATGAAAGCTATTTTAATAAAAAGCTCTTAGTCGGAGATGCTATATATGTTCCGGAAAAAACTAAGCTTATAAAAATGGCAGAGAGTGCAGGGCTTAGAGCCTTTAATGGAAGCGGCATGCTGCTTTATCAAGGGGCAGAAAGCTTTAGATTGTGGACAGGACTTGATATGCCTATAGAAGATATAAAAAAGGTTCTTTAGAAATTAAAAAACCTTTATTAGAAGCAGGCAGCCATCCTTGACACTTACAGCAGCAACCTTACCCGGTAAAATCTCATTACTTACTCCATATTGATATTCGCAGCCTATGGTTGCATTTTCCAGGTTGTACTTTGCATTTTTAATAGTGATGCCATTAGCTGTTCCGGAAATATTAATCAGAGAAAAGAATGAATATTTATCTGGGATAGAGACCGGCGTACCTGAAACAATCTCCATCTCAGAATAATCATCTATAATGCTTGCCTTTTTATTAAGAGAGGTAAGGTATAATAATATAGAAATATTAGCAAGGCTGTGATCAAGTCTTGCACCTATAACACCTATTAATAAAAATTCATCAAAGCCACGCTTAAGCATCTCCTTAGCGGCATAAAAGGTATCGGTGTCGTCCTTTTCGGTTGGGAGAGTTATAGTTTCAATATCTAGCTTTGGATCATCATATGAATCAAAATCACCTACAATCAGATTAGGCCTTACCTGCAAATTAGACATATGCTTTAGACCGCTGTCGCAAAAAACAAAAAAGTCGTCGGCTCTAAGGCTGTTTTTTATATAATCATAGTTGTTAATGTCGGCTCCGCCTATTATTATGCAGCGATTCATATTTATTCCTCCAAAGAAAAAATCCCAAGTGGCTTTCTATGGCGACTTGGGATATGCGTTTTCATAGACAATTAGCTTAGATAGTGAGTTTTGATACAATGCAATCACATTTCAACGCAGTTTAATGCGGGAGCGTGTCAATGCAGATACCTTCTTGTTATGCGATTTAGCTATTTATAAGAAATACCTCAACATTACGCTTGCCATACAGATGTGTCTGCTCATGCGAATCAAAAAATATGTCGATGTGATTTCCTTTGACAGCTCCGCCACGATCCTCAGCTGTATATACTACGCCATCTATCAAAACCTTAGTGCCATATGGTATAACGTTTGGATCTACAGCTATAGTATGATTAGCAGTAGCCACTGCACCTGTACATGTACTTCTTCCCCAGCCACCAGAGCAGCTATCGCAAGGGCAGTAGGCTGTAGTTATAAAGCTGCCTAGAGAAACACACGATGGTGCTGCATCGCTAGGAGAAGCAACTGTATCAGAAGCTGACTCGTCCTCAGTCTTAACTATTACATCTGCCGCATTAATAGCCTTTCTGCCTGTTAGTCTATTTTTAGCATATGCACAAGGTGCCATCATTATGCTAAGTATCATTGCTGTTATAAAAATGTATAATGCTTTTTTCGTATTCATATTAACCTTCCTGATAAATTTGAAACAAAACTTATCACATTAGTAACATATGTAAAGGTTTTGTAACATTTATACAGGCATTATACATTAGATTTGCAGCATGTCAAGCATTGTTAAAAATTTATAAGAAAATGCACTGTCAAAAATACAATTATTATGTCTACTTAGCCCAATAAAGCTCAACGGTTTGCACGCCAAATTGTATGCATGCATCATATGATGATAAAAACAGGTCTATGGTATTGCCACTGACACCAGTGTCCTCAACTGTATATACTATATCGCTGCCCTTAATCATAACTCGGCTTCCCATAGGAAGTATAGATATGTCAGCCGCTATAGTATGGTCTGGGGTAGGAGCCTTTCCGGATGCGGTCATGCTTCCAACTCCACCTTCGCCGGCACAGTAGGCGGTTGCCTTAAAGCTTCCTATATAGTCGCCAGCCTCTCCATGCTCTGCATTATTTAAAGCAGCCTCTTCATCTTTGATCTCAGTAGGACTAGCTACCTCATGGCCGCCGGCTGTCATAGTAGAGCTTACTCCAAAGGTAGGGCCAGTTTGTGCATCTATCTCTGCCTGAGTAAGTGCATAGGCATTTCCTGCTCCAAGCATAGATAATAGAAATACCATAATATATAGCTTATATAATTTCTTCATAATGTTATACCTCTTATAATTGTTATAAAAGTGTTGCATTCTGTTTCATTATAATTAAGGGGAATATGTGTGTCAACAAACAGAATTATTAAGATTAGTAGTTAAATTATTGCTCGCACATGCCGCACATTGTACATATATACCTGCCTTGAATTTATTCTCAAACAAAATCAAGCTAAAATACAATGGGCTAAAATACAATCTACAAAATTTTCACAACTAATTATTGACAAAACCCATTTAAAGGAATATATTACATCTATAGATGTTAGCACTCAAATCAAAAGAGTGCTAATAACAAGAGAGGAGGCAGGATATGTCGGATTATTCAGAGCTTGATGAGCGTAAGAGCACTATACTGACAGCCATTATCAAGAATTATCTCGAGAGCGGTGAGCCAGTAGGCTCAAGAACCATATCTAAGCTTCCGGATCTTAATCTATCGAGTGCCACTATTAGAAATGAAATGAGTGACCTCGTAGAGATGGGCTATATAGAGCAGCCGCATACATCTGCCGGACGTATACCGACTGATAAGGGCTACAGATTTTACGTAGACCAGATTCAAAGGTCGAGCAAGATGGAGGTTGCTGAGTTTAAGGAGCTAATGGTTCAAAGAGTTGACAAGCTAGAGCTGGTTCTTAAGCAGCTTGCAAAGCTTATAGCAGCTAATACAAATTATGCAGCTATGATTAGCGGACCATCAGGCGGAAGCAATCGAATCAAGTTTATCCAGCTTTCACGAATGGAGGAGCGTAAGATACTTCTTTCAGTGGTTTTCGAGGGCAATGTTGTTAAAAATAGGATACTTCAGATTCAGGAGCTTCTTAGTGATGATACGCTTAGCAAGCTAAACTTTAAGCTTAATACCAGTCTTAATGGATTGATGCTTGGAGAAATCAACCTTGAGATTATTAATAAGCTTAAGGAGGATGCCGGCGAGTACAGATACCTTATAGAAAATATATTAGATGAGCTTGCCGAAACCTTTAAGCAGGATGCACAGGAGGCACAGATATATACTAGCGGAGCAACAAATATATTCAAGTATCCGGAGCTTGCAGATGGCGCTAAGGCAAGTAAGATAATAAGCACCTTCGAGGAAAAGGATGCGCTTAAGAATATATTAGACGAGGCAAATGCAGGCGGCACGGAAGACGGCATACAGGTATATATAGGTGATGAGCTTCCAAACACAGGGATGCAAGACTGCAGCGTAGTTACTGCAAATTATGAATTTGGAGAAGGAATAAAGGGAACTATAGGTATAGTCGGACCTAAGAGAATGGATTATGAAAAGGTACTTGGAACGCTGAGGACAGTTATGAAGCAGCTAGACAAAAGCTTTGGAGATACTTAGGCAGAAAGGAACAAAAAGTGGAAGAAAATAATACTATAGATGAAGTAAAAGAAGATGTAGATACAAATGAAGAAATAAAAAATAATGAAGAAAGCTTAGAGAATGTTTCGGGTGAGGTTGATGTCGAAGAGGCGGCAAAGGCAGCGGCTCAGCTTGCTAAGGAGCTAGAGGATAAGGAAGCCGAGGAAGCATTAGAGGGCTCTTCGGAGGATAGTAATAAGGAAGAAAAAAAAGATCCTAAGGATGCAAAGATAGCAGAGCTTGAAGACAGACTTATAAGAACGGCAGCTGAGTTTGATAATTTTAGAAAACGAAGTGAAAAGGAAAAGGCATCTATGTATGACTTTGGAGTAAGGTCAACCATAGAAAAGCTATTACCTACAATAGATAATTTTGAAAGAGGTTTATCTAACATACCCGAGGATGAAGAATCAAAAAGCTTTGCAGAGGGTATGAGGATGATATATAAGCAGCTTGTTAAGCAGTTAGAGGAGCTAGGCATTACAGCAATAGAATGTGTCGGAAAGGAATTCGATCCGAATCTTCACAATGCAGTAATGCATATAGACGATGACAGCTACGGCGAGAACATAGTTGCCGAGGAGCTGCAAAAGGGATATATGTATAAGGACATGGTTGTACGCCACAGTATGGTAAAAGTCGCAAATTAATAAACTTTGGAGGATAATAAAATGGGAAAGATAATAGGAATAGATTTAGGAACAACAAACAGCTGCGTAGCAGTTATGGAAGGCGGTAAGCCAGTAGTAATACCAAACTCAGAAGGATCTAGAACAACTCCTTCTATAGTAGCATTTACCAAGACAGGTGAGAGACTTGTCGGCGAGCCTGCTAAAAGACAGGCAGTAACTAATGCAGACAGAACTATATCATCTATCAAGAGACATATGGGAACTGACTACAAGGTTACTATAGATGACAAGAGCTATACACCACAGGAAATATCTGCAATGATACTTCAAAAGCTAAAGGCAGATGCAGAAAGCTACTTAGGCGATAAGGTAACAGAGGCAGTTATAACAGTTCCTGCTTACTTTAATGATGCACAGCGTCAGGCAACTAAGGATGCAGGTAAGATAGCAGGACTTGATGTTAAGCGTATTATAAACGAGCCTACAGCAGCTGCACTTGCTTATGGACTTGACAATGAAAAGGAACAAAAGATTATGGTATACGACTTAGGTGGTGGTACCTTCGATGTATCTATAATCGAGATAGGCGATGGAGTTATAGAGGTTTTAGCTACTAATGGTGATACTCACCTTGGTGGTGATGATTTCGATAACAAGATAACCGATTGGATGGTTGATGAATTTAAGAAGGCAGAGGGAGTAGATTTATCACAGGATAAGATGGCACTTCAGAGACTTAAGGAAGCTGCAGAGAAGGCTAAGAAGGAGCTTTCTACATCTACAACAACTAATATCAACCTTCCATTTATTACAGCAACTAGTGATGGACCTAAGCATCTTGATATGAACCTTACAAGAGCTAAGTTTGATGAGCTTACATCAGACCTTATAGAGAGAACTACAATTCCTGTACAGAATGCACTTAAGGATGCTGGAATTACAGCAGCAGACCTAGGTAAGGTACTTCTTGTAGGTGGCTCAACTCGTATGATAAGTGCACAGGATAAGGTTAAGCAGCTAACTAATCATGAGCCAAGTAAGAGCCTTAACCCAGATGAGTGCGTAGCTATAGGTGCTTCTATTCAGGGTGGTAAGCTTGCAGGAGATGCAGGTGCAGGAGATGTACTTCTTCTTGATGTTACACCACTTTCACTTTCGATAGAAACTATGGGCGGTGTTGCAACAAGACTTATAGAAAGAAATACAACTATCCCAACAAAGAAGAGCCAGATCTTCTCTACAGCGGCAGATAACCAGGAGGCTGTTGACATCCATGTAGTACAGGGTGAGAGACAGTTTGCTAAGGACAATAAAACTCTAGGTCAGTTCAGACTAGACGGAATCCTTCCTGCAAGACGTGGTGTTCCTCAGATCGAGGTTACCTTTGATATAGATGCTAATGGTATAGTTAATGTTTCTGCAAAGGATCTTGGAACAGGTAAGGAGCAGCACATAACCATCACATCTGGTTCAAATATGTCAGATGCAGATATAGACAAGGCTGTTAAGGAAGCAGCACAGTACGAGGCAGAGGATAAGAAGCGTAAGGAAGGCATAGATGCGAGAAATGAAGCCGACTCTATAGTATTCCAGACTGAGAAGGCACTTGAAGAGGTTGGAGATAAGATAGATGCAGCCGACAAGTCAAGCATAGAGGCAGACCTTAAGAGCCTTAAGGATGCACTTAGCAAGGCACCGGTTGAGCAGATGACAGATGCTCAGCTTGATGAGATAAAGAGTGCTAAGGAAAAGCTTATGGAGACATCACAAAAGCTCTTCCAGAAGGTATATGAGCAGGCTCAGGCACAGAGTGCAGCAGCTGGTGCAAATGCAGGCGGTGCGGCAGGAGCAGCTAGTGATGCAGGTGCATCATCACCGGCAGGAGATGATGTGGTAGATGGAGAATTTAAGGAAGTATAATAAATGACATATCACCTGGTCACTGTAGATCAGGTGATATGTCGTATATATGAATCCGATAATATATATACGGAGATAGGAAATGGCAGAACAAAAAAGAGATTATTATGAGGTGCTAGGAGTCGACAAAAATGCCGATGCCGATGCACTAAAAAAAGCATACAGACAGCTAGCTAAAAAGTATCACCCTGATGCAAATCCCGGAGATAAGGAGGCTGAGCAAAAGTTTAAGGAAGCTAGTGAGGCCTACTCAGTTCTTAGTGACCCGGATAAGAGAAGACAGTATGATCAATTTGGACATGCTGCATTTGATGGAGCAGGAGCAGGCGGCGGCTTCGGTGGCTTTGACTTTAACTCAGCAGATATGGGAGATATATTTGGCGATATATTCGGAGACATATTTGGCGGCGGAAGAAGTCAGGGACAAAGAAGCGGTCCTATGCGTGGAGCTAATGTAAGAACTGGAGTAAGGCTTACATTTGAGGAGGCTGTTTTTGGATGCGAAAAGGAAATAACTATAAACTACAAGGAGGAGTGTAAGTCCTGTCACGGAACTGGTGCGAAGGCAGGCTCATCTCCGGTTACATGTTCTAAGTGTAAGGGAAGTGGTAAAATAGTTACAGTTTCGCAGTCATTTTTTGGAAGTGTTCAAAATGTTCAAACCTGTCCGGACTGTAGAGGAACAGGTAAGGTGATAAAGGATAAGTGTCCTGACTGCTATGGCACAGGATATAAGACAGTCAAAAAGACCTTTAAGGTTAGCATACCTGCAGGCATAGACAATGGCATGTCAGTTCGTATGTCCGGTGGTGGTGAGCCAGGGACAAATGGAGGCGGACGCGGAGACCTATTAGTTGAAGCAGTAGTTAGTCCACATCCTATATTTAAAAGACAGGATACTAATATATTCTCTACCGTTCCGATAACATTTACCAAGGCGGCACTTGGAGGACCTATAAGAGTTAAAACTGTAGATGGTGAGGTTGAGTACGAGGTTAAGGCAGGAACCCAGACAGATACTAAGGTTAGACTTAGAGGAAAGGGAGTTCCGTCACTTAGATACAAGGGAACTAGAGGCGACCACTATATAACGCTTGTAGTTCAGGTACCAACAAGCATGACTCAGGCACAAAGAGAAGCGCTAAAGAGCTTTGACGAGGTTATGTACGGTGCTGCAGAGGATAGTAGTAAAAAGAAAAAGGGAATATTTAAATAAGTAAAAGGAGCTAGGGTTGCGAGAGCCAATCTTGGCTCTTTTCATTTTGAATATGCATTGGGAAGGGTAAAAAGCATATGAACTTGAAGCCGATATGCCTTTTTGGTAGAATAGAGAGGATTTTGATTAAAGAGGTATATATATGAAGTGGGAGAAATTTACCATACATACAAAAGCTGATGCAACAGATCTAATAAGTGCTATGCTTAGCGACATAGGTATAGAAGGAATAGAGATAGTTGATAAAAAGCCATTATCAGAGAAGGACACTAAGGGAATGTTTATAGATATACTTCCAGACCTGGGAGTTGATGATGGCAGGGCGGATATAAGCTTTTACCTTGAGCCAGATTCTAATATAGAAGAAACTCTTAGTAAGGTAAGAGAGGGTTTAAATGAGCTTGAAGATTTTACCGAGCTTGGAGATAAAACTATAACTAAAAGTGAAACAGAGGATAAGGACTGGATAAATAACTGGAAGCAGTTTTTTAAACCATTTACAGTTGAGGACATCCTTATTAAGCCAACATGGGAAAACATTCCAGAAACAGATAAAGGTAAGATACTTATAGAGATAGATCCCGGGACAGCCTTTGGAACAGGCTCGCATGAAACGACTCAGCTATGCATTAAGGCACTTAACAAGTATATAAAGGAAATGAAGGCTAGTAATAAGAATATAAATATTCTTGATGTCGGCACAGGAAGCGGCATACTAGGGATAGCTGCACTTAAGCTTGGAGCTAATCATGTTTTTGCAACAGACCTTGATGAGTGTGCTATAGATGCAGTACATGAAAATCTTACAACTAATCATATATCAAAAGATAACTTTGAGGTTTCTTGCGGCAATATAATAGATGATAAAAAAATTCAGGATAATGCCGGCTATGAGTGCTATGATATAGCAGTTGCAAATATACTAGCACCTATTATTATCATGCTTCAAAACGAGGTATATAAGCATATAAAGCATGGCGGAATATTTATATCATCTGGAATAATCGATATGAAGGAAGCAGATGTAGTCGCTGCTATAAAGGCTAATCCAGAATTTGAAATACTGGAAATTAATCATCAGGGTGAATGGGTATCTGTTGTGGCAAGGAGAATATAATGTACCATTTTTTTGTTGAGCCTTCGCAGATATATGATGGACATGCATATATAACAGGAGAGGATGTTAATCATATAGTTAATGTTCTTAGAATGAAAAAGGGCGAAGAGGTTCTTTTAAGCGATGGAAGTGATACAGATTATTTGTGTTCTATAGATATGCTTTCAGATGATAGAGTAGAGCTTTTGGTTATATCAGATAAGGAACCGTCAAGAGAGCTTCCATCTAAGATATATCTGTATCAGGCGCTGCCAAAGCTTGATAAATTAGAATATATCATTCAAAAATCTGTAGAGCTTGGAGCATATTCTGTAGTTCCGGTAGAAACAAGCAGATGTATCGTTAAGCTGGATGAAAAAAAGTCAAGGTCAAAAAGAGAGCGTTGGCAGTCTATAGCCGAGGCGGCAGCAAAGCAGTCAAAAAGAAGTATAATTCCGGAAATTAAAGCTCCTGTAAGTTTTAAAAAAGCCTTGGAGGATGCAAGCGATTTTGATATAAAGCTTATAGCATATGAAAATGCCGGCGATATGAATAAAACAAGAGCTATTATTGATAGCATTAAGCCGAGTCAGAGCATTGCCATATTTATAGGACCTGAGGGCGGCTTTGAAGAGGGTGAGGTTAGCATGGCAGAGAAAAGTGACTTTAAGGAAATAACGCTTGGCAAAAGAATACTTAGAACAGAGACAGCAGGCCTTGCAATTCTTTCATGGCTCATGCTCAAATTAGAGGAAGCATAATGGAAATTTATTTTGATAATTCAGCTACAACTAAGGTATGCAAACCCTCTGTAGATATTATGATAAAAGCTATGCAGAAGGATTATGGCAATCCATCCTCTAAGCATATTTTAGGAATGAGGGCTGAGCAATATGTAAAGGATGCAGCAAAGATAATAGCAAATACATTAAAGGTAGAAGATAAAAATATTTTATTTACATCAGGCGGAACAGAGTCTAATAATATGGCACTTATAGGCTGCTCTATGGCGAGAGCCAGAATAGGAAAGCATATTATAATAACAAGCATTGAGCATCCTGCTGTATATGCTCCGGTTGATTATCTTGAGAGTCTTGGATATGAGGTGACAGTTCTCTCAGTTGATAGTAAGGGACATATATCGCTTGAGGAGCTAGAGGATAGCATTAGAGAAGATACAGTTATAGTATCTACTATGTATGTTAATAATGAAGTTGGGGCTGTAGAGCCAGTTGAAGAAATAGCAAAAATTATTCATAAGAAAAATCCTGAAACTTACTACCATGTAGATGCAATTCAGGCATATGGCAAGTATAATATATATCCTAAAAGACTTGGCATAGATCTTTTATCAGCAAGCGGACACAAGTTTCATGGACCTAAGGGAGTAGGCTTTTTATATATAGATCCCAGAGTTAGAATAAAGCCTATTATATATGGCGGTGGTCAGCAAAAGGGACTTAGAAGCGGAACTATTAATGTTCCTGCTATAGCAGGCATGGGAGCTGCAGCTAAGTATATATATGATGATTTTGATAACCAGATAAACTCGATAATTAAGATAAAGGATCATATAATAGATGAGCTTTCAAATGTGGAAGGAATAACTATCAATTCCTATAAGGGTGATGGTAGTGCTCCGCATATAATAAGCATTTCTATAGAAGATGTTCGTGCGGAGGTTATGCTTCATGCACTTGAGGAAAGAGGTATATATGTATCGAGCGGCTCGGCATGCTCATCTAACCATCCAGGGATATCAGGCACTTTAAAGGGTATAGGTATAGATGATAGGCTGCTTGATTCAACTATAAGAATAAGCCTGTGCGAGGATAATACAATAGAAGAAGCAGATATATGCATAGCTGCGATAAAGGAGCTGTCAGCTATGCTAAGAAGATATACTAGGAGATAAGTATGAAATATAAATCATTTTTAATTAAGTATGGAGAGATAGGCTGTAAGGGCAAGAACAGATATAAGTTCGAGGATGCCCTTATGAAGCAGATACGAATTGCACTTACCCATGTTAAAGGAAAGCATGTTGTAAGCAAGGAGTATGGAAGAATATATGTAGATACAGACGGTGACTATGATTATGATGACACGGTAGATGCACTTACGAGAGTTTTTGGAATAGTTGCTATATGTCCGATGGTTAGAGTAGAGGCTAAGAACCTTGATGAGCTAAAGGCAAACATAGTCGAATATATAGACACTGTATATGAGAATAAAAATATAAGCTTCA
This sequence comes from Bacteroidaceae bacterium, assembly GCA_963593765.1. Classification (GTDB taxonomy): domain Bacteria; phylum Bacillota; class Clostridia; order Lachnospirales; family Lachnospiraceae; genus CAVBBU01. The sequence goes on from CAVBBU010000009.1 coordinate 29,498, forward strand.
AGATTAATACAAAAAGAGCAGATAAGAGCTTTCCTGCAACCTCAGATATAATCAATGCTGAGCTTGGCGGAGCTGTGCTTGATGCATATCCGAACATGAGCGTAGATGTACATAAGCCTGATGCAGAAATCAAGGTGGAGATACGTCAGCATATAAATATATATTCTGAGAGCATTAAGGGACCCGGCGGTATGCCTATAGGAACTAATGGACGTGCGATGCTTCTTCTTTCAGGTGGTATAGACTCGCCTGTTGCTGGATATATGATAGCAAAAAGGGGAGTTAGAATAGAGGCTGTATATTTTCATGCACCGCCATATACTAGTGAGAGGGCTAAGCAAAAAGTTGTCGACCTTGCAAAGCTAGTTTCAAAATATGCAGGTGCAATTAATCTTCATATAATTAATTTTACAGATATACAGCTGGCTATATATGAGAACTGTCCGCATGATGAGCTTACTATAATAATGCGTAGATATATGATGAGAATTGCAGAGACTATAGCTAAGTCTAATGATGATATGGCACTTATTACAGGTGAGAGCATAGGGCAGGTTGCTAGTCAGACAGTGCAGTCACTTGTTTCGACTAATGAGGTCTGCACCATGCCGGTCTTTAGACCGCTTATAGGATTTGATAAGCAGGATATAGTAGACATATCAGAAAAGATAGGAACGTATGAAACGTCTATACAGCCGTATGAGGATTGCTGTACTATATTTGTAGCAAAGCATCCGGTTACTAAGCCGGAGGTAGAGCTTATTAAAAAATCAGAAAAGAAGCTTGAGGGGATTATCGAGCCGCTTGTTGAGAAGGCGCTTGAGACTAAGGAGCGGATACTTTGCCGATGAGTTAAAAATGCACATTAGCATATACTAATAAAGTATTTTTGCAGTTTTTATAAATCAAGATAATTTTGACGGATTTAGAACCTACATATATATGCTAAGACTTAGTTTGTTATATGTTAATACATACGCCCTCTTAGCAGCACATACGTATAATGCAGGTACGTTCGCACTCTAGTGTT
>CAVBBU010000010.1:0-29643 GCA_963593765.1 Bacteroidaceae bacterium
CAGGAACATATTTCCTTAATTGATTATTAAATTCATCCATTTCAAATAGTACTATATTGGAATTTGTTTCTACTGCTCTTTTATATGTCCTTTCAATAAGATCCGGTTCAGAAAAATCATCCGCATCAAGGAATATGACATACTCTCCCCTAGAAATTTTTAGGCCGTTATTTCTAGCCACACCGGCATGAAGATTCTCCTGATGTAGCACTCTTATCCTATTATCTCTTGCAGCGTAGTCATTAAGTATATCTAGTGAATTATCAGTAGAGCCATCATCAACACATATAATCTCTATATCCTTTTCAGTTTGACAAAGAAGCGAGTCTAGTGCCTCACCTACAGTCCTTTGTGCATTATATACCGGCATTACTACCGAAACCTTAATATCGCTCATAAAATTCTACCTATAAAATATTAAATAAGAATCCTGCTTCGCAGGATTCTCCGCCTGCGGCGGGTCGCAAAGCGACAATTCCCACTTTGCCGCAGTGCGATCCACGCGGAGCATTTTATCAAATAGGAAACGAAGTTTCCTATTTGATCGTTTCCTATTTGATAAAATAGCCTGCCACTCGGCAGGCTAAAAATTTCTATTATGCTACAACCATAGTGCTTTCATAGCTAGTACTAAGCTCTGCCGTCTCGTCTGCATGCTGCAGGTCAGTGCTTTGAGGAATATCTGTCGTAATCTCAGCAGGAGCTACACCTGGCTCTGTTCCAAACTTATAATTAACCTCCTCTTCTACCTCATGCTCTATCTGTGCCTCCTGATCTGGTGTTACACCCGGAAGGTCTGTCTTAGATACAACTCCAAATCTTCTTAAAAACTCCTCTGTAGTAGCAAAAAGTATAGGTCTTCCCGGAGCTTCAAGCCTTCCAACCTCGCATACTAAGCCGTATTCAACTAGCTTATTTACAGCATGGTCAGATGCAACTCCTCTTATCTTTTCTATCTGTGCCTTAGTTACAGGCTGCTTGTAGGCTATAATAGAGAGTGTCTCAAGTACAACCTCGGTAAGTACCTGCTTTTTAGGTGCCTTGGCAACCTTTATAAGCTGGTCGTAGTAATCAGACTTAGTACACATCTGGAAACTGCCATCAAGCTCTATAATCTGCATGGCTCTGTCTTCATCTGTATATCTTTTTTGCAGCCTATAGACTGCCTCTCTTGCCTCATCATCGCCTGTATCAAGTGCTGCTGAAAGCTGCTTAACATCTACAGACTTACCCATAGCAAAAAGCACTGCCTCTACAACTGATTCCTGCTTTGATTCTTCTTCTCTAGTCATCACATATCCTCCAGTCCTGAAAGATCCAGCTCCTCCTCAGAGCCCTCTTCCTCTAAAGTTTCTATACTAATATCATCAAATAGCTTTTCCTGCATAAGTGAAAGCTTACCCATCTTAACAAGCTCTAATACAGCAAGAAATGTTACCACAACCTCAAATTTCGTACTTTGCTTTTCAAGCAAATTCCTAAAGGAAAACTTTCTGTTGTTTCTGGCATAGGTCATAAGCGATCCAATTCTTTGCTCTAAGCTAATCGGCTCCTTTTTGATAGTGCCAAACTTGCTTCGCTCTGGATCTACTCTATCCTCCTTACGCTTCATAACAGCCTCAAATATAGATTGAAGCCTTGCAAGCGTCATGCCATCAAACAGCTCATCAAGATTAACCGGTGGCTCGTACTTAAGCACTTCCTTTGGAATAGTAGGATCCTTATACAAATACTTCTCTGTCTCAAACTCCCTGTCAGCAAGCTCCCTTGCTATAAGCTTAAACTTTTTATGCTCTAGGAGTCTTTCAACCAGCTCAGATCTAGGATCTATCTCCTCGCCTGTTTCCTCATCTACCTCTCTAGGAAGCAGCATCTTAGCCTTAATATCTAAAAGCGTCGCCGCCATAAGAAGAAAATCAGATACTATATTAAGATCCTCAGTCTCCATATGGGACATATAGTCAAGGTACTGCTCAGTTATTTGAGATATAGGAATGTCATATATATTAATCTTGTCCTTTTCTATAAGATGAAGAAGCAGGTCTAGGGGACCTTCAAACTTATCCAGCTTATATGATATCTCTTCTGACATAAATTCCTCGTAAAAAACCACTTTATATAGTTATATAATAGGCTCATGCATACAAAATAGAGAGCCTTATATAGGGCTAATTATAACCCAATAAGGCTCTCATGTAAAGAAATATCGCTAAATATACGACTATTTTTCTATATGTACCACTACTACTTGTGGTTTATTATTAAATCTTATGTTAACGCTATGTGTTCCAAGGCCAGAACTTATAATAAGATAAGAATTATCCTTACGCTTTAGTCCTACTACCTTATCACTAAAGAACTGAAGCTGCGGAGTCATAAGCCCTATGTCACCCAAAAGCCTAATAGTTCCGCCATGAAAATGCCCTGAAAGGCTTATATCAGCTCCCCAAGAGGCATATGCATCGAAAAATAGCGGACTGTGTGCCAGTAAAATCTGAAGCTTAGATTTATCTGCAGCACCCAGCTTTTTTTCTATATAAGACTCATGCATGCTCTTACATATAACATTTCTATAATATTCATTATCTATATCAAGTCCGCTGATAACTATGTCATCGTCAAGGAAAGCACTGCTATCTGACAGATAATATGCCCCCATGTCACAAAGAGCTTTCTCAAACTGAATATAGCTATCCCCATATCTACTTGGGTGTGCCTTCATTCGCTGCTCATGATTTCCATTGGCATAATATAAAGGATACTTATCTGTCAGCCTTTCGCAAAGGTCTAGGGTTTTATATATATCAACCCTCCTCTTACAAACCATCATATCTCCGCCAACTAAAACTGCATCAGGCTTAACACTGTCAATGATATCAATAAGTCTAGAATTATCCTCGCCAAATGACTTATCGTGAAGGTCAGTTAAAAAAACTAAGGTTCTGTCTTTATTTATAGGCTTTTGCGACTTTATATTATATATAGCAGCTGTAAGTGTCCTCTTTTCATATTCAGATATAGTCACAAAGCCTGCCACAAGTGCGGCAAAAACTGCAGCTAAATCTGCATAGCCATAAGGCTTTACTCTACCCATACACCCTCACTATCGACCCTATAGCCATCTGGTGTTGTGGTATTCTTAAGCATGCTTCCATTATCATCATAATAATACCACTTGTTATTTATCATAACCCAGCCATTCATTCCCGGACCAACTCCGACAGATACCAAGGAGTCAACGCCTGTGTTTGTACCTGCACTCGTACCTGTGCTATTTTGGTTTTCCATTGCAGCCTCACTAGCTGCCTCGGTTGCATTTGCCGCATCTGCACATGCCTTATCTATAGCAAAGCCATAGTCAAGAAGTGCTCTGGTGTCTGTATACTGTGTCTGCTTTGCCTTTAAAACTACAGCTATAAGTGTAACGTCATCCTTTGTTGCACCTGTAACTAATGTATTCCATGCCTTAGACGTATAGCCTGTCTTTCCGCCAAATACTCCCTCGTAGTATCTTGCATCTGATGGATAAAGCATCTTGTGGCCTATGCTTATAGCAGTTGTATTCTTATTTTTTATAGTCGCCGGAAATGTATATGTAAGTGTATTATTAATTTGCCTAAAGGTTTCATTTGCAAAGCAGGCCTTTGCTATAAGAGCCATATCCCTTGCGGTTGTAAGATGCTTTGTATCATTAAGCCCATTGGGATTAACAAAATTTGTATTCGTGCAGCCTAGCTCCTTTGCCCTCGCATTCATCATGGCAGAAAAGCCTGCTACCGTACCGCCTACATGCTCCGCAAGTCCATTAGCTACCTCATTAGCGGACTTAAGAAGCAGTCCGTACAAACAGTCTCTTACGCTTATTACATCGCCCTCTGTAAGATTAAGCGTTACTGCACCTGCCTCAAGATTCGTAGTAGCTATCTTGGAAAATGTTACCTTATCATCAAGATTACACTTTTCGATAACTAAGAGTGCTGTCATCATCTTTGTAATAGATGCAGGATATAGCTGCTCGTCAGGATTCTTCTCATACAAAACCTTGCCAGTGCTAGCATCTATAAGAATAGCTGCCTCTGCCTGAATACTTGGTGCTTGCACAGCTATGCTTTGCTCCTGCGTACTCTGCTCCTGCGTGCTCTGCTCCTGCGTGCTCTGCATTTCTGAGGCTTGCACCATTTCCGTGGTATCTGCATATACAGGTATAGCTGCAACTAATGCTGCAGCTATAGTTAATGCTATTATTCTTCTAAGCCTTGATAGTTTACTCATTATCGTCCTCTATTAGATTAATTACTGCCTTACTATCCTTAGTTATATTACCATCAGAGTCCATAGTTATATCTATCTTATACCCCTCTAGCTCAAATGATAATACATCTCCCTCTGTAGTCGCCTCTATATCTGCATCTAATGAATTTATAAAATCATCCTTAGACAGCTTACTTGCTGACTGCTCAAAAAGCTCTCCAAAGTTAGTTTCTATGCTAATGCAAGAGGTATAGTAGTCATCATCATTAGCTACAGTAATTAATTCTACTGTTTTGTCAGCATAGGTAAGTGTTCTGTTTGCTGCTCCCTCCCCGGTATCTGACTGCGGCTCGCCAAATTCTGCAACTATGCCATCATAGTCATCACCGATAAGATTCGCCATATCAAAGTTTAGCTTGCTAGCACTAACCTCTTCCTTTGCTGTCTCGCTCTTTTCGCTTTGTGATTGACTAGAGCCCTTAGAGCATGCACTTGCTACAGCTAGTACAGATAAAACCATAGCACCTATTAATATAAGCTTAATACTTCTTTTCATAATTTTGCTCCTTATCTATAAACTACACTCAATCTACCACAATTACTGTGTTAATTCTATGTAGAAGTTCTTAAATATTTCTTTCTACATGAATCTTTCTCTAGCGATCTCAGCTATAAGCTTAACTGTGCCTTCTACTCCGAAGGTTCCTGTATTAATCATAATATCATGATAGGCATATGCAGTATCTATATCCTTGCAATATCTTCTTCTGTACAGCTCTCTTGATTCATCAGCCTTTTTTATAACCCTAGGTGCAGTTTTAGGATCCATCTGAAGCTTGTTGATACAGTTATCTAATCTATCCTCAAAGGATGCGTACAGTCTAACACTTAATTTATTATCATAATCCCTGAGTATGCTTTCTGCACATCTTCCAACTATTATTCCGGACTGCTTATTAGCATAGTCTAGGATAATATTTCTTTGAACCTCAAATATCTCGTCCTCAAGTGGCTGAGGGCTAAGTCCAAATGCCTCAAGACTAAAAAGTCTTTTTCTCGAGCTTTCCTCGCTATCACTAATTTTAGATATAGGAAGATTCATCCTCTTTGCAGTTTCCTCAACTATATCTCTGTCAAGAAAATCTATACCCAGCTCCTGTGAAAGAGCCCTTGCTATAGTTCTTCCCATACTTGCAAACTGTCTTGAAATTGTAATCAGATATTTTTTCTCGCTCATATATATCTCCTCATGTAAATAAATCTTTTGGAAATTATACAACTATTTCAATTTAATAATATACTACAATTTTTTAAGCTTTAATAGTTTTTCATTTTAGTAAATACATTTTAGTTCAAACTTCGCTTACGCTCGTTTTCTCCAAGAGAACGCATGCCTCAACATGCTCAGTAAACGGAAAGCAATCAAATGCACTTGCCTTTACTATATTATATCCATGCTTTTTAAATTCCTTCACATCTCTTGCAAGGGTTATTGGGTTGCATGATATATATACTATCTTTTTTGGTGAAAGCCTTGTAGCTCCCTTTATAAAGCTTATTGTGCTTCCGGCTCTTGGTGGATCCATAAAAATAGTATCAAATGCACTACCGCCGCCCTTGATATAGCTGTCCATCCACCTTGTAGCATCTGCTGCATAAAATCTTATATTTTTGATTTTATTATTTTTAGCACCTGTTATGGCATCATTTATCGCATCCTTGTTTAGCTCAACTCCTATAACCTGCCCTGCACGCCTGCTTGCTATAAGTCCTATAGTTCCAACTCCGCAATAAGCATCTAAAACAAGTTCACTGCCTGTAAGTCCTGCATATTCAAGTGCTTTATTATATAGCTTTTCTGTCATTACCGGATTAACCTGAAAAAATGAGCTTGCTGAAACTCTAAATGTTAATCCGCATAGCCTATCTTCTATATATCCTCTTCCGTACAGAACCTTTTGCCTACCCGAAAGCACTAAGCTGTCCGTCCTATCATTAATATCCTGCACTACTGCTTCTATATTAGGATGCATTGCGGTCAATGCTTTTATGAAGTCATTTTTCCTTGGAAATACTGGCGATGATGTAACCAAAACAACCAGCAGCTTTTTCGTAAAATGAGATCTTCGAATAAGTACATATCTTAAAAGTCCATAGCCTGTATCTTCATTATATATCTTAAGCTTAAACGAAGTGCAAAGCTCCTTTATGCTCGAAATAACTAGGCGAGCATCCTTATCTTCTATAAGACAATTATCTATATCAACTATATTATGAGAGCTTTTTTCATATGTTCCTGCATATACCATCCCTTTATTATATCCAAATACTGCTGTTACCTTATTTCTATAATAAAGAGGATCGTCCATGCCGCATATATCCTCTAAAACCACCTTGCTTCCAAGCAGCTCTCTAACGAGGCTTTGTTTTTTATTAAGCTGTTTTTTATAATCCATGCCCATGTATAAGCATCCGCCGCAGTGCTTACTATAGGGGCAGGTATGTTTTTTATCCATATTAATTTCCTTTTACTATAGGCTTTGTCATATTCCGTAAAATTTCCGCTTCATCATTATCCAAAAGCTTATTAAGCTTATCATAAACCTGCTTTTGATATGCATTATACATAGCTATATCCTCACCTGTCATATAGCTTGTATCTATAATATCATTATCAAGTGGTACATATGTAAGTGACTCAAAGCATAAAAAGCCCTCTAAGTTTTTATCCTCAACGCATAATATCAAATTTTCTGTTCTTATTCCATAAGAACCTTCCTTATAATATCCCGGCTCATCACTAACTATCATTCCAGATTTAAAAATAATATTTAGCTCTGGATGAATACCCTGCGAGGTTCTAATAGCAAGTGGTGATTCATGCACCGTATTGCAAAATCCAACTCCATGTCCTGTGCCATGATTAAAATCCATTCCATGCTTCCAGAGAAGCTCTCTTGCATATGTATCAAGATTAGTTCCCCTAGCGCCCTTTTTAAATCTCGCATTAAGAAGTCTAAGCATACCTACAGTTACCAAGGTATATGCCTTTTTTTCTTCATCAGTTGCCTGCCCTATAATTATAGTCCTTGTTACATCAGTAGTTCCGTCCTTATAATGTGCACCGCTATCTACCAAATATAAGCCATTATTTCCCATGCGGCTGCATTTATCCCTTGTTGGCTCATAGTGGCACATGGCTGCATTTGCCCCAAAGGCAGATATGGTTGCAAAGCTAAGTGATACAAAGTTAGAATCTGCTGCTCTTAATGAATCAAGATAATCCGATGCCTCAACCTCAGTCTTATCTTGCATATGATTATTCTTAAGCCACATAAGATATCTGGTTACATATAAGCCATCTCTAATGTGACACCTTTTCATATGCTCAATCTCTGACTGCGTCTTAGTAGTTTTTCTAAGCATAACAGGACTTGGCGCATATGTAATATTGTTATTTTGCTCTAATATATGTGCTATGTTATAGCTTGTTTGAATATTGTCTAGCCAAATATTTTTGCCATTGATATTTTTAATATTATTACTAAAGCCTTCGTAGCTGCAAAGCGTAATTTTAAAATCATTCAAATATTTTTTTATATTATCATCTATGCTTTCATCTGAAATATATATTCTTGCTGAGGTATTATCTATAATCATGTAGCTATAAAAAAGCGGATTGTATTCTATATCAGAGCCGCGAAGGCAGCTAATGTATGCTATATCATCAAGTGCAGAAAGAATAAGAATATCACAGCCCTTTTTAGTCATGTCCTCTCTAACTTTTTTTATTCGCTCGTTAGCGCCCTCTCCTGTAAAGCCTTTATCAAGTATCCAAAGACTATTGTGTGTTTGCTTTGGTCTATCCTTCCAAATAATATCTATAAGGTCTGTATCTGACTTAATATATGCGTGCCTTTTATCTGTGATTTTCTTTAATTTATTGCCATATTCAAGGCTAATATTATCTCCAAAAAATCCGAGTGTTTCGCCTTTCTTTATATGCTCATTAATATAGCTTGCTATATCAGGAACGCCTGCCTCGCCAAGCCTCATAAGCTTAATACCGCTTTCTTTAAGCTCCTCACCAGCCTGAATAAAATATCTACCATCAGTCCAAAGAAGTGCCTCATCCTTTGTAATAAGAATAGTTGCTGCACTTCCGGTAAATCCAGATATATATTCTATGCACTTATCATGTCTTGATACATATTCGCTTTGATGTGCATCAGACGAATTTATCAAATACATGTCTATATTATTTTTTGACATTGCCTCTCTAAGTAGTGCAACCTGCTCTCTCATACTTCGCTCCATTTTCTTTTATAGTAGTGATATTATAGCATATGATGATTGCTCAAGTGCAAATCTCGGCATCGAATTTTGAGGCATTTCTACCAAAAATTTTTTTGTGGGATTAGGGAGAAAATTAGTCTCTTTTGTCGTATAATCAGAATATAAACCAAAATGCAAAGATTAGCAGGAGGTATTTATGATTAAAAGAAGATTAGCAATAGGAATAATGGCAGCGATTATGTCGTTAGGTTTTAGCATGACATCATTTGCAGGAACTTGGCAAAATGACACTACAGGATGGTGGTATCAGAATGATAATAGCACCTACAAGGCTAATGAGTGGTTTCAGGATGCCGATGGTTCTTGGTATCGTTTTAATCCAAACGGATATATCATAGCTAACCAGTGGCAGCAGGTAGATGGTGCATGGTACTGGTTCGATGCAGCAGGGAAGATGATATCTAATAAGTGGGTAGGAAACTATTATCTTGGAAGCTCAGGTGCAATGCTAACTAATACTACTACCCCTGATGGATACAAGGTAGGTTCTGATGGAGCATGGGTACAAAACAGCACAAACTCGGTTAGTACAGCTACAGGAAATAGTTCGGGTAGCACGGTTACAAACAATGGTGTAGATATATTATATGCTCCTAGTGTAGATGATAGCGAGAGAATATATTTCGATAATGGTAATTGGCTTTCGTCACAATCAACATGGGCTGAGGGGCTAGATATAAGCTAGTTCAATGTGAGGCGGCTTGGTTTCCCCTGCTCCTGCTCCGATATATAGGTATGTTGGTACGGTTGAGGATATTAAGTTTATACAAAGGGGATTGAGAAATCAGTCTCCTTTTGCTTTAGGAATAGCTTGATATTTTGGGCTAAATATAGCACTATGTACTACAAAGGAGATATGCAACTATGGTTTGGATTAAGTTAAAAGGCAAAGAAAAGCTAAAGCGAACAATAACCATCAATATAGATACTGACGTTATTGATTATTTTAAGGCGGAAGCTGATAGAGTTGGCATACCATACCAAACGCTGATAAATATGTACCTTAAGGACTGCGTGAAAAACGATAGGCATTTGACTTGGGAATAGCAAGGGATTGACTAAAACAGTAAACAACAGTAAAATATATGCAAAACAGTAAACAACAGTAAAACGTTCATAGAACAGTAAAAATCAGTAAAGCGAGGTGACTTTATGAGTAATCCGTTCACACTTACATTTGGCAAAAGTCCGATTGAATCTGTAGAGCGACCTGTGCAGATTAGCGAAATAATGGATGCTTTTACGGCTAACCCTATAAATCAACAAATGTTTTTAATTACAGGTGTGAGAGGCACTGGCAAAACAGTTATGATGACGGAAATATCTCATAAGTTAAGTAAGCTAGATAATTGGGTAATAATAGAGCTTAATCCTGTCACTAATCTTCTTTCGTCAATGCTATCTAAATTAAACAGCAATCAAACATGTGCCACCCTAATAAAATCTGCAAAAATTGACTTGTCATTTTTCGGTTTTGGAGTAAGCATTGAAGGAGCTTCGGCAATTACCGATACCGAAACTGCAATTATTAAAATATTAAATAAGCTGAAAAATAGTGGTAAAAGGTTACTTATCACAATAGATGAAATTACTAACAGCGAAGACATGCGTGTGTTTGCAAGCTCTTTTCAGATATTTGTTAGGCAAGATCTTCCTGTATTTTTGCTTGGAACTGGACTATATGAAAATATAGAAGAACTGCAAAACGAAAAGAGCCTTACATTTTTGTACAGAGCACCAAAAGTGCAGCTTAAGCCATTAAATAATGGAGCTATAATTTCAAAGTACAAGAAAATTTTCGGTATCTCTACAGAGGATGCCTCGCAAATGGCAGATTTAACAAAAGGATATCCTTTTGCATTTCAGGTTTTGGGATATCTTACGTGGAATAATCACGGCGACTACAGTGCAGTATTGGAAGAATATGAGCAATATTTAGCTGAGTTTGTATATGACAAAATATGGTCTGAGCTATCTCCTAAAGACCGCAAGGTTGCAAGGGCTATTGCCATTGTCGACAGTAACAAAATAAAAGACATTAGAGATTATTTAGGGATGGACACTAATGATTTCAATCCGTATCGTAAACGGTTAATTAAAAAGGGTATAATAACTGGTGAATCAAGAGGATATGTATACTTTACCTTGCCACTTTTTGAGAAATATGTTCTTGAGAATTGCGAAGCTTTCTAATCGTTGATTATCATTAGCAGGAAGGAGGAATATTATGGATGATTTTATTAAAGTTCCTACTATAAGCGAAATACTTAAAGAAGAGTTTATGAAGCCAATGAATTTGTCAGCATATAAGCTGGCACAGAGCATACATGTTCCTGTATCAAGAATACAGGCTATATTAAATAGCGGACGTAGAATCACGCCAGATACTTCTTTGAGATTAGCGAAGTTCTTCGGTGTATCGGATCGCTACTTCTTGGATTTGCAGAGTGATATAGATATGCGAACACTCAAAGCAAATTTGAGAAAAGATATAGCAGAAATAATACCATACTCAGCAGCTACAATGTGAGTAGTTTGAATTTTAACTGTCATTGTGCTATATTAAACTCGCAAATGACAAAGCATTGCATGATATCAAAGCGAACCCCCAGTAGATACAGCTACTGAGGGTTCTACTTGTTTAAACTACGAAAATAGCTACCTCGTATTTGTACGAAGTAGCTTTTCTTTTGTTTGGTTAGTCTTCTACTAGCTCACAATCTTGGCATCCAAAATCTTCTAATGGTACTATAAACTCTGACAAGTATGCATCTAGTTGTGGAACTGTTGTTATGCCTACGTCTTCATAATCTTTGTGCAGATTTATATCTGTTTTGAATACTCCATCAAGTCGGCACTTCTTCCCATCTATGCGAAATCGGATATTGTTATAGGTTAGGTAGAGTTCGCTATAGCCTCTGTATAGTCTGAAATTATTTTTAAAAATTTGGCTAGTGTCTACCCCTCCTATTTTATGTATACCTTTTTTCATTTAGGGTGAGTGCTATCATTAAGCCCTCGTGTGTTAATGTTTCACTGCAATACATTCCAACTACGAGTTCTTGTGGGAAAGGATTTTTAGTTTTTGAGTCTTTAGGCATATTCTAATCTCCTTGGGCTACCTACTCAACATCAACTATTTGCAATTCATACTAACGTACACATCATCCCTATCTGGATCTACGCAAGAACCAATTCCTATCTCAGATATACGACTATTTAGCATGTTCTTGTTATGCCCCGAACTGTTTTTCCATATTTCAAAAGCACTCTTTGGAGTATCACCCTTATGTATTATTTCGCAATTTTCTGCTGCTGTTCTTGTTTCTGTTATTTCGTAGCCTAAATCATCCCACACTGATGAAGATACCCTTTCGTCTGGGCGTAAATGCCACCTGTTATACGAATACGTTAATTCTAAAGCTCTTGTCTCCGCTGCGGACATTGCATCGCTTGTTTTCTTTAGACGTTTCAGACCATTCGCTGCTCTATAGTCGTTTATGAGGTCTATTAATTCGTTATTGAACTCCTCTGTTCCGATATCCATATAGCTACCTGCTGTAGCAGTCTGAGTAGTCGTGGTGCTTGTTGTATTATTGGTTGTTGTAGATGCTGTGGTTGTAGTTACACTTGAACCAGTTCTAAGATATTCTGTTTGTGCCTCATTCGCATCCATATCAGCTTCGGTTGTAGCACAATAGTAATATCCATACTGACCTAATGTATATCCATCAGGTGTTATTGCGTTCTCTCCTAACCTCATGCCGTCATCGCCTATATATAACCACCATGATTCATTTAGGTGAGAATCAGTACCACTAGCAGCAATGGCTGCGGCAAGCTCTGCTGATGGATTCTTTGGAGGTGCATACTCCAATATCCATTGGTTTTTAATTAACTGTCCGTCTGTTCCGTAGTAATGTACAATGATGTTTCCATTAGCATCCATATAAGCGTTTGGCTTATATAGTGTATATGCAAACACTGATGTTCCCATTGCTATAGACATGGCTGTTATAATTCCTGCTGCAACTATTAGTTTTCTTAGTTTCATAATAATTCCTCCTTAGTGTTTCTATATGTTATTTAGTACGATTCTTACGTCTTATATATTCATTATACGACAACAGAAGTTGTTTTTCCCCGAAAATTTCTCAAAATTTTAACTGTTAAGAAATGTCTTATTCTCCTGTGACTTGTTAGGGCTATCAGGAGAGCCCTCAGAATGTATTTTTATTAATTATATATTGAAATATGTCACTTTTTATGATTAAATATGCAGATAGATGTATATTTATAAATATACTTTTTCAAAATAATACTTTATACGCTGGCATATGTATTACCTTTTAAGCAACTTAAGTAGCGAAGCAACATATATGCAGCAGCACTACTACTTTAGTATTACTTATATAGCTGTTTTCTCCTATCAGCTTAATAATTAATGGATACTGCGTAGAGCGACTACAAACGCAAAATAAATTTACAAATAACCCAAATATAATGCTACAATATATCAAAACCAAGAAAGGATAATCATATGAGAGAAAAAGATTGCAAGCTTGTTTTAGAAGATGGCAGCGAATATCAAGGCTTTTCATTTGGCAAAAGGATAGACAGAGTATGCGAAATAGTCTTTAATACTTCTATGACCGGATATCAGGAAATAATCTCTGATCTATCATATACTGATCAGATGGTAGTTATGACCTATCCGCTTATAGGCAACTATGGTATTACAGACGACGACTACGAATGTAAGTCTCCTAGTATAGGCGGTCTTATAGTTCATGATTATAATGATATGCCATCTAATTTTAGATATACTAAAACTGCTTCCGAGCTTTTAGATGAGATTAATGCTCCGGGTATATATGGCATAGACACCAGAGCTCTTACAAGAAGCATCCGTGATTTCGGAACAAGAAGAGCCCTTATTACCTCTATTGATACATCAAATGCCGAGGCTTTAGATATTATCAAATCTACACCTATCCCACATGACCAAGTTAGCAAGATAAGCTGCAAGAAAATATGGTATGCAAGAACATCTAATCCTATGTTTAATGTTGTTGCTATAGACTGCGGTATAAAGCTTAATATTATTAGAAAGCTAAAGAGCCTTAGATGCAATGTAACCGTAGTTCCTTATGATACACCTGCAGAAAAGATTGCATTTATGAATCCTGACGGAATATTTTTATCAAATGGCCCGGGCGATCCTGAGGATGTTATGAATGTTGTAGAAACGGTAAATGCCTTAAAGGGCAAGTATCCTATCTTTGGTATATGCTTAGGTCACCAAATAATATCTCTTTCATATGGTGCAAAAATATATAAGCTTAAGTTTGGCCACCGCGGCGGAAACCATCCTGTGCTTAATACTAAAACAGGTAAGATTGAGATAACCTCTCAAAACCACAGCTATGCCGTAGATAAGGATAGCATAAGCGGCAGTGGTCTTGATATAACACATATTAATCTACTTGATAATACAATAGAGGGCGTAGCATGCAAAGAGGACCATGTAATCGGTGTCCAGTATCATCCTGAAAGTGCACCCGGTCCACAGGATAGCAGCTACCTTTTTGATCAATTTATAGCTATGATGAAGGAGGTAAAGGAGCATGCCTAAAAGAACAGACCTTAAAAAGATAATGGTAATAGGCTCTGGCCCTATAGTTATAGGTCAGGGTGCGGAATTTGATTATGCTGGAACACAGGCCTGCCTTGCGCTTCGTGAGGAGGGCTACGAGGTAATACTTGTTAATTCAAATCCTGCAACCATCATGACCGATACAGAAATAGCCGACAAGGTTTATATGGAGCCACTTACAAAGGAATACCTTGGAAGAATATGCCGCATAGAGCGTCCTGACGGACTGCTTGGCGGTCTTGGCGGTCAAACCGGACTTAATCTTGCTATGGAGCTTTTATCTGATGGCGTTTTAGATGAGTGCTCTATAGAGCTTCTTGGAACTAATGGCGACAGCATAAAGTGTGCCGAGGACAGAGAGCTTTTTAAGGAGCTATGCGAAAGAATAGGCGAGCCTGTAGTTCCATCTCAGATAACATATAGTATAGAGGAAGCGCTTGATGCCGCAGAAAAAATCGGCTATCCTGTTATACTTCGTCCGGCATTTACACTTGGCGGAACTGGCGGCGGCTTTGCATACAGTAGTGACGAGCTTAAGGATATGATGAAAAAGGCTCTCGCACTCTCTCCTGTCCATCAGGTGCTTATAGAAAAAAGTATAAAGGGCTACAAGGAGATAGAATACGAGGTTATCCGTGATGCAAATGATACTGCTATCACAGTCTGCAATATGGAAAATCTAGATCCAGTCGGCATACATACAGGCGACTCTATAGTTGTTGCTCCAAGCCAGACGCTTACAAACAAGGAATATCAGATGCTTAGAGATGCATCTCTAAAGATAATTCGTGCATTAAATGTAAAGGGCGGCTGTAATGTGCAATTTGCCTTAGATCCGAATTCATTTTCCTATTATGTAATAGAGGTTAATCCTAGAGTTTCAAGGTCATCTGCCCTAGCATCAAAGGCTACCGGATATCCTATAGCTAGAGTTTCTGCAAAGATAGCTGTAGGAATGAATCTTGAAGAGATACAGCTTGCAAACACCCCTGCATGCTTTGAGCCATCACTTGACTATGTAGTAACAAAGATGCCACGCTTTGCATTTGATAAATTTCCAAATGCGGCAAATACTCTATCAACTCAGATGAAGGCAACCGGTGAGGTAATGGCAATAGGACGTACCTTTGAGGAAAGTCTGCTTAAGTCAGTTCGCTCGCTAGAGGATCATCACAACCACCTTCATATGCCAAAGTTTGATACCAAAAACATGAGCGTAGATGAGCTTATCGACTACATTAAGGACGGCACAGATGATAGAATCTATGCTATCTCTCAGCTGCTTTGGCTAGGTGTAGACCACAACCGCATATGCAGCATTACAGGAATAGATATGTTCTTCCTTGATAAGATAAAAAAGATAGTTGATTTTGAAAAGGAGATGGAGGAGCATGCTCTCTCACTGCCATATCTTATGGAGGCAAAGAGGCTTGGCTTTACCGACTCATATATCGCAACGCTTTGGAAGAAGGATGTGATGGATATCTATCAAATGCGAGTTGATAATAATATATTCCCAATCTACAAGATGATAGACACCTGTGCAAGTGAGTTCGACAGCTATGTTCCATACTTCTACTCTACCTATGCAAGTGAGAATGAATCTATAGTTTCAGATAAGAAAAAGATAATCGTTCTTGGTAGCGGTCCTATAAGGATAGGTCAGGGAGTAGAGTTTGACTATTCAACTGTTCATGCGATAAAGACCATCAAGCAGATGGGCTATGAGGCAATAGTTATTAATAACAATCCTGAAACAGTTTCTACTGATTATACTGCTGCAGATAAGCTTTACTTTGAGCCACTAACCTGCGAGGATGTAATGAATATAATTCGCCTTGAAAATCCAGAGGGCGTTATAGTCAGCCTCGGCGGTCAAACTGCGATAAATCTTGCCGAGCCTCTTACTAAGATGGGCGTGCATATAATAGGAACTGACTGCGTAGCTATAGATAAGGCTGAGGACAGGGATGCATTTGACAATGTTATAAAATCCCAAGGAATACCTAATCCAAAGGGCAAGGCTGTAACTAATGTTGCCGACGGAATTAAAGCTGCAAATAAAATCGGATATCCGGTGCTTGTTCGCCCTAGCTTTGTTCTAGGCGGCAGAGCTATGGAGATAGTTGCAAATGATAGGATGCTTGAGAAGTATCTAAAGAGTGCTGTAGAGATAGATGAAAAGAAGCCTGTGCTTATAGATAAATATATATCCGGCAAGGAGCTAGAGGTAGATGCTATATGTGACGGTACAGATGTATTTGTTCCGGGAATTATGGAGCTGGTTGAAAGAACCGGCGTACACTCTGGCGATAGCATAAGCATATATCCGCCGTATTCTATATCAAATGCTGTAAGAGAAAAAATAATTGATTATACAACTCGCCTCGGACTTTCTATAGGCATAGTTGGACTTTTCAATATACAGTTTATAGTAGATAAGGATGAAAATGTTTATATTATAGAGGTAAATCCAAGAGCCTCAAGAAGCGTACCATTTCTTTCAAAGGCAACCGGCATAAAGCTAGTTAAGGTAGCAACGAGGGTAATGCTTGGCGAAAGTCTAAGGATGCAAGGCATTACTAATATGGTTCTTCCTGACAGAGATAGATGGTATGTTAAGGCTCCTGCATTCTCCTTTGCAAAGCTTACCGGTATGGATGCATACCTATCTCCTGAGATGAAGTCAACCGGCGAGGCTATAGGCTATGATAAGCAGCTAAAGCGTGCCCTCTATAAGGCTATAATCGCATCGGGCATAAAGCTATCTAGGAGCGGCTCGGTTCTTATAGCTGTTGCAGATGAGGACAAGGAGGAGGTTCTGCCACTTGTAAAACGCTTCTTTAATATGGGCTTTAATATAGAGGCTACAAGTGCTACCGCAATGTTTTTAAAGCAGCATGGAATTAGAACTAAAAAGCTTCTTAATCTTTCAGAGGGAAGTGAGGAAGCACTCGAGTCTATACGCTCCGGTCATGTAAGCTATATAATTAATACAAGAGCTATACTTTCTGGTATTCATTATATAAATGGAGCTGCTATCAGACGTACTGCTATAGAAAATGGTGTAACGATGTTTACCTCTATGGATACAGCACTTATGCTGCTTGATGTACTAGAGGAGGAAATTCCTAGAGTTTCAACTATAGATGCTTAGGATGAGGCTTTCCACGAATTAAAAAGGAGTATCCCTATTTTTCTGCAATCAGAATAAGGGATACTCCTTTTTGCTTGCCAAACAAAGCTTTCTACAAAGCTTCTAAGATAATTTAATACCCTAGCTCCTCATCAACAAATATAACCTCGACATATTCAAGGCTTTGCATAGGTCTTTCGTATATAACCATTGCATTGCATATACGCTGAGGTGAGTTGCAGTCAAAGCATTTATCCCCTCCTGTGCTGCAAGGCGTGCTAAATCCAAATCTCTTGCAGTTTCTAGTTGATGCAATATTTCTTGCACGCTCTATAGCCCTTTCAAGTGAAGGCTCTATCTTATTTTTACCAACTATAAATATAACCTTCTTAGGTCCAAAGAGCGTAGCCGAAATTCTATTGCCTGCGCCGTCTATATTAACCAGCTCTCCTGTTTCTGATACGCCATTAGCACTGCATATATAATACTCGGCATCTCTGGCATTTAATCTTGTTTCTAAAGTATTTTCTATATGATGCGAATATACCTTATTCCTTTTAGATAAAAGCTGGGCAAGGTCTGCATCATCTACTGTCATACTTCCGCCAAAGCCTACTGTAGTATTTTCTATGCTACCTGTGAGATAATCTACAGCCTCGCTCATAGTATCAAAAAATCTTGTTCTAAATCTATGATTTTCAAAATTCTTTTTTAGTAGCTCTCTATTCATATCTAAGCCTCCAGCTAGTCACCTATACATTAAGTGTTACCTTCTTTAGATGCCATATATCTCTAACATAATCCTCTATAGTTCTGTCTGATGAGAACTTACCGCACGATGCCGTCTGAAGCATAGCTAGGCGTGCCCATGCGTTACTGTCCTTATAGGCTTCATTAACCCTATCCTGTGCATCAGCATAGCTTCTAAAGTCCTTAAGTATAAAATAAGTATCTGCTCTGTCTGAGCTGTTTGTATTTAAAAGAGAATCATATATATCTCTAAACAGCTCTGGATTATCAGGACTATAGAAGCCATTAATTAGCTGCATAAGTACTCTTCTTATATCCTGATCATTATTAAATATATCCATAGGATTATATCCGCCATTTTTCTCAAGCTCTATAACCTCGCTTGCTGACATACCGAATATAAATGCATTTTCCTTGCCAACCTCTTCTACTATCTCGACATTGGCACCGTCCATAGTTCCAAGTGTAGGAGCGCCATTAAGCATAAATTTCATATTACCTGTTCCAGATGCTTCCTTACTTGCTGTCGATATCTGCTCGCTGACATCTGCCGCTGCAAATATAATCTCTGCATTAGATACTCTATAATCCTCTATAAATACAACCTTAAGCTTGCCACCTATGCTAGAGTCATTATTAATAACATCTGCAACGGAATTAATAAGCTTTATAGTTAGCTTAGCTCTCTTATAGCCTGCTGCCGCCTTAGCACCAAAGATAAATGTTCTCGGAACCATATCCAGCTGTGGATTATCCTTAAGCTTATTATATAAATACATAACATGAAGAATATTAAGAAGCTGCCTCTTATACTCATGCAGTCTCTTAACCTGTACATCATATATAGATTTTGGATCTATCTCTATGCCATTATGCTTTTTGATATACTCAGCAAGTCTTAGCTTGTTTTGATATTTAATATCCATAAACTCCTGCTGACATACAGCATCGTCCACATATGCCTTTAGCTTAGAAATATGTGACAGGTCTGTAATCCAATCAGGGCCTATCTTAGAGCTAACCCAGTTAGCTAAAAGCGGGTTGCCATGCAGAAGGAATCTTCTTTGAGTGATACCATTAGTCTTATTATTAAACTTCTCCGGCATCATATCATGGAAGTCCTTAAGCTCCTGGTTTTCAAGTATCTGTGTATGCAGCCTTGCAACACCATTTACAGAAAAGCCAGCATATATAGCCATATAAGCCATGCGAATCTGACCATCCATAATTATAGCCATACGTCTTACTCTGTCATTGTCATTAGGAAACTTTTCCTGTATAGCTATAACAAAACGTCTGTTGATTTCCTCAACTATCTGATATACACGAGGAAGAAGTCTAGAGAAAAGCTCTATAGGCCACTTTTCTAGTGCCTCTGCCATAATAGTATGGTTTGTATATGCACAGCATTTGTTTGTTATATCCCATGCCTCATCCCACTCGAGTCCTTCTTCATCAAGAAGCAGTCTCATAAGCTCCGGTACTGCTACAGTAGGATGTGTATCATTCATCTGGAATACAACCTTTTCAGGAAGCATATGTATATCGCTATGCTTTTCTTTAAACTTCTTTATAGCTCTTTGAAGTGATGCAGATATAAAGAAGTATTGCTGCTTTAGTCTAAGCTCCTTACCTGCATAGTGATTATCATTAGGATATAAAACCTCACATATATTTCTTGCAAGATTTTCCTGCTCAACAGCCTTTTGATAATCGCCCTTATCAAATGAATCTAGGCTAAAGGTTGATATAGCCTCTGCATCCCAGATACGAAGCGTATTAACTATATGGTTAGCGTAGCCAAGTACAGGAAGGTCATAAGGAACAGCTTTTACGCTGCTATAATTTTCAAGCGTGAACTTGCCTCTGCCATCTACTATCTCTGTTTTAACATTGCCCCCGAATTTTACCTCACAGGCATATTCATCACGCTTAACCTCGAATGGATTGCCATTTTTAAGCCACTCATCCGGAATCTCAACCTGATATCCGTTTTCTATCTTTTGCTTAAACATTCCATATCTGTATCTTATGCCACAGCCATATGCCGGATATCCAAGAGTAGATAGTGAATCCAAAAAGCAAGCAGCCAGTCTTCCAAGACCGCCATTACCTAATGCCGGATCTGGCTCTTCATCCTCTATAGAATTAAGGTCAAAGCCAAGCTCATCTAAAGCATCACTAACCGCCTTCTTAGCCTTTAGACTTATGATGTCATTGCCCAGTGCTCTACCCATAAGAAATTCCATAGAAAGATAATAAACTGTCTTAACATCCTGCTTTTCATATTCCTTATGCGTTGCTATCCAGTCGTCTATAATATCATCCTTGATGGCATATGCCACAGCCTGATATACCTGCTGCGGCGTTGCCTCCTCTATAGTACGTCTAAAAAGTACCTTTACATTTTCAACTATAGCCGTCTTTAATTCATCCTTATTAATTTCCTGCCTCATGCTACCTCCTATCAATTAAGAAATCTTATCTACACCTAGCGTAGTTTTTTCTCCGTTTAGATCCCAGTCCTTTGTATATCCAGAAGCCTTGTCATATTTTATTTCATTTGCAAGTACATCTGTCTTTATCTCAGCTTCGTTCTTTTTTATTATAGCTGCTATTTTTTCATTTCCAGACTGTGAAAGAATAATCCTATCCATTACCTCATATCCGGCTTCCTTACGCATAGTCTGAACCTTGCTTATTATCTCTCTTACAAAGCCCTCCTCTATAAGCTCATCTGTAAGCTGTATATCAAGTACAACTGTTATAGAATTATCGCCCTCAGATATATATCTGTCTGACTTTCCTGTATCTATAAGAAGATCCTCTTCTGAAAGCTTAACAGCCTCTGCGTCTACATCAAATTCTATATATCCCTTGGTCTTAAGCTCATTCATAGCACTGTGACCATCAAGTCCTGCTAAAACCTCTTTAATCTTATTTAGATGCTTACCATACTTAGGTCCAACTGTCTTAAGCTGCGGCTTAAAGGTATATGTTATAAAGCTTTCAACGTCATCCTTAAATTCTATATTCTTAACATTAAGCTCCTCGGTAACTATATCAGAAAAATATTTATCTAAAACCTTTGGAGCAACTACATACATATTTCCTATAGGCTGACGATTCTTTATATTAGCTGCATTTCTTGCTGCTCTACCCATTACAACTATCTTTAGAGCCTCGTCCATATTTGCCTCTAGGTCTTTGTCTATCCACTCCTTATTAACAGTAGGGAAGTTACAAAGGTGTATGCTCTCCGGTGCATCCTTATCTATGCTTCTTACAAGATTTTGATAAATCTCCTCTGTCATAAATGGTATCATAGGTGCAGCAGCCTTAGATATAGTAACAAGTGCTGTATACAGGGTCATGTAAGCGTTGATCTTATCCTGCTCCATTCCCTTTGCCCAGAATCTTTCTCTGCATCTGCGTACATACCAGTTGCTCATGTCATCTACATATTCCTGAAGCGCTCTTGCTGCCTCTGGTATCTTGTAATTTGCTAGGTTATCATCTACCTCACCGACTACAGTCTGTAGCTTAGATAGAAGCCACTTATCCATAACAGGAAGGTTATTATAATCGAGCATATACTTAGTTGCATCAAATTCATCTATGTTAGCATATAGCACAAAGAAGGCATAGGTATTCCAAAGTGTACCCATAAACTTTCTTTGTCCTTCAACTACTGCCTTGCCATGGAAGCGGTTAGGAAGCCAAGGTGCTGAATTGATATAAAAATACCATCTTATAGCATCTGCTCCGTACTCAGTAAGTGCCTCCATAGGGTCAACTGCATTGCCCTTTGACTTACTCATCTTCTGTCCGTTTTCATCCTGAACATGTCCAAGAACAATTACATTTTTGTATGGCGCTTTATTAAATATAAGCGTTGATATAGCAAGCAGTGAGTAGAACCAGCCTCTTGTTTGGTCTACCGCCTCTGATATAAAGTCAGCAGGATACTGTGCTTCAAACTTCTCCTTATTTTCAAATGGATAATGATGCTGTGCAAATGGCATAGAGCCAGAATCAAACCAGCAGTCTATAACCTCAGGAACTCTGTGCATCTGCTTGCCGCACTTAGGACACTTTATAGTTACAGCATCTATGTAAGGTCTGTGAAGCTCTATATTATCAGGGCAATTATCAGACATAGACTTAAGCTCTTCTATACTTCCTATGCTATGCATATGCCCACATTCACATTGCCATATATTAAGTGGAGTTCCCCAATAACGGTTTCTTGATACTGCCCAGTCCTGAACATTTTCAAGCCAGTCACCAAATCTTCCCTTGCCTATGCTCTCCGGTATCCAGTTTATAGTATTATTATTTCTAATAAGGTCTTCCTTAACTGCTGTCATCTTGATATACCAAGACTCTCTAGCATAGTAAATAAGCGGAGTATCACATCTCCAGCAAAACGGATAGCTGTGCTCAAACTTAGGTGCATCAAATAAAAGTCCTCTAGACTCTAAGTCCTCTAGTACCTTTGGATCAGCCTTCTTAACAAAAAGTCCTGCAAAAGGAGTTTCACTTGTCATGTTACCCTTAGCATCTACAAACTGAACAAACGGAAGGTCATATTTCTTACCTACTCTGCTATCATCCTCACCAAATGCAGGTGCTATATGTACTACGCCAGTACCGTCTGTAAGAGTAACATAGCTATCACATACTACGTAAAAGCCATTCTTATGCTGCTTATCTGCTACGTCTTTAGCGCAGCTATAAAGTGGCTCATACTCCTTGTGCTCAAGCTCGATTCCCTTATAGTTTTCAAGTACCTGATAGCTTCCCTCACCAAGCACCTTATCGCAAAGTGCATGTGCCATATAATAGGTATAGTCGCCACTTGTTACCTTAACATATTCCTCATCAGGATTAACGCAAAGTCCTACGTTGCTTGGAAGTGTCCAAGGCGTAGTTGTCCATGCAAGTATATATGCATCTTCATTTTTAACCTTAAAGCGAACTATAGCAGATCTTTCCTTAACATCCTTATAGCCCTGTGCAACCTCGTGACTAGAAAGAGGTGTACCACAACGAGGACAGTATGGAACTATCTTAAAGCCCTTATATAAAAGTCCCTTATCCCATATCTGCTTTAGTGCCCACCACTCTGATTCTATAAAGTCATTGTGATAGGTAACATATGGATCGTCCATGTCTGCCCAGAAGCCTACCTTCTTAGAGAAGTCTTCCCACATTCCCTTGTACTTCCATACGCTTTCCTTACACTTTTCTATAAATGGCTCAAGACCATATTCCTCTATCTGCTCCTTGCCATCAAGTCCAAGCTCCTTTTCAACCTCAAGCTCAACAGGAAGTCCGTGTGTATCCCAGCCTGCCTTTCTAGGAACCTTATATCCCTTCATAGTTCTGTATCTAGGGATCATATCCTTGATTACTCTAGTAAGAACGTGGCCAATGTGAGGCTTACCGTTAGCAGTTGGCGGACCATCATAGAACATATATGTAGGATCATCCTTACGATCCTCTATGCTCTTTTCGAAGATATGCTCGTCCTCCCAAAACTTTTCTACCTCATGCTCTCTTTCTACGAACTTTAAATCTGTAGGAACCTTTTTGTACATCTTGATACCTCTTTCATAATATATAAATAAATTATTTTCAAAGAAAAAGCCCTCGTTCTGTGCCTGCACAGGACGAGAGCTCTAAGCCTTCGCTAACCACCTTGCCTGCATACTAACATATGCTCTCCCTATAACGTGGGAATACGTCTTAGCTTAATCGCATAATGCTTTCAGTAAGAAGCTCAGGAGTGATATTTGCTTTGATTTGTCATATCGATCTTCCACCAACGCCGACTCTCTGTAAATCAAAATCAAGCTACTGTCTCCGTCACAGCTTTTCCTTAGTAAGTATAATTATTAAAGTCTATAGTGTCAATTCTTATTTAGCCTTAATATATCCCTGTGCTGTCAAAAGCTCGGCACATAGTACGCCGCCGCCTGCAGCGCCTCTAAGTGTATTATGAGAAAGACCTACAAACTTCCAGTCATATATAGTATCCTCTCTTAATCTGCCTATAGATATACCCATACCGCCTTCATAGTCCACATCAAGCTTAACCTGCGGTCTGTTATCCTCCTGCATATATCTGATAAACTGCTTAGGTGCACTAGGAAGCTCAAGCTCCTGAGGAAGTCCTTTGAAATCCTCCATAGCCTTAATTAGCTCTTCCTTAGTAGCCTTTTTCTTAAGCTTAACAAAAACTGCTGCTGTATGTCCATTAAGAACAGGAACTCTTATACACTGACAGCTAATCTTTGGAAGAGCTGCAACCTCTATGTGGTCACCCTCAATGCTACCTAAAACTCTAAGCGGTTCCTTTTCTGATTTTTCTTCCTCACCGCCTATATATGGAATAACATTTTCAACCATTTCAGGCCAGTCCTTAAAGGTCTTTCCAGCACCTGATATAGCCTGATATGTAGTTGCTATTACCTCGTATGGCTCATACTCCTTCCATGCTGCAAGAACCGGAGTATAGCTTTGAATAGAGCAATTAGGCTTTACAGCAACAAATCCGCTCTTTGTTCCAAGTCTCCTTCTTTGTGCTTCTATAATCTTAGCATGCTCCGGATTAATCTCAGGAATAATCATAGGAACATCCGGAGTCCAGCGGTGTGCACTGTTGTTGCTAACTACAGGAGTTTCTGTCCTCGCATAGTCCTCCTCTATCTTTTTAATTTCTTCCTTTGTCATGTCTACAGCAGAAAATACAAAGTCAACCTCTGATGCAACCTTTTCTACCTCGTTGACATTCATTACAACTAGCTTTTTTACATTCTCCGGCATAGGCGATGTCATCTTCCATCTGCCTCCTACAGCCTCCTCGTAGGTCTTTCCTGCACTTCTTGGACTTGCTGCTACGCATACCAGCTCAAACCAAGGATGATTCTCAAGCAGGCTAATAAATCTTTGACCTACCATACCAGTTGCACCAAGTACGCCAACCTTTAATTTCTTTTCCATAATTATCTCTCCTCATATACATATTTAACAAATAATGTATATATTTATAGTACATATTGCACTATATGGCAAGTAAAATTTCGCCTATAACGCACATTTGTCCGTGCTACACGCACTCACCATACTGTCATGTCCTAGTATGGGGAAGCCCCATGCCTCACACTATGCAAGTGAAAGTGCAACCTTCATCATATCAGTAAAGCCCTGCTCTCTTTCCTTAGCCGTAGTTACCTCACCTGTCTTTGTAGAATCGCTTATAGTAAGTATAGCAAGTGCATTGGCATTATAAGCAGCTGCATTAGAATAAAGTGCAGCAGCCTCCATCTCTACAGCAAGTACTCCCATATCTGACCAATCCATTCCACCGCTAATACTCTTTGGCGGTGCGTAGAACATATCCGATGAAAGAACGCTGCCTACATGATAATTTAGATTAAGCTCCTTAGATTTATTAACAGCCGCCTCTAAAAGCTTGTATGAGCATACTGGTGCATAAGTTCCATTAAGTCCAAAAAGCTTTGGATAGTTACTTGTATATGATGCACCCTGAGCTATTACAAGATCTCTTACATGTACATAGTCCTGCATAGCTCCGGCAGTTCCTATACGAATAAGATTTTCTACTCCATAAAAATTAATAAGCTCATAGCTGTATATTCCTATAGAAGCACAGCCCATACCGGTTCCCATAACAGAAATTTCTTTACCCTCGTACTTACCTGTAAAGCCAAGTATATTTCTAACTGTATTAAATACCTTAACATCAGTAAGAAAATTCTCTGCTATATACTTTGCTCTAAGCGGATCTCCTGGGAGCAAAATTGTTTTTGCTATTTCGCCTTCCTTTGCCTCTATGTGTGGTGTTGGTATATTACTCATTATAAATCCTCCTTATGGTCTTATTTTATTTCCCTTGCTATTAATATGTGCCTGCTTAAGTCTTCCTAGGCTAATGTCTCTTCCTCTTACATGTATCACATTTACATTACTTGTAATCGCAAGACCTACTAAAAGCTCTCCCTTTGAAAGCTTCATTCCCTTATAGCCCTTGGTATTTTTACCAAGCACGCTTATCTCACTTATAGGGAATCTTAATACATAGCTATTATCTGATACTAAAACTGCATCTGCATTATCATCTGTAGAAAGTGCTACGCCAGATAGTTCATCGCCATCTGCTAGCTTAGTCGCTGCAACGGTTTTATTATTGGTCATGTATTCATTTCCATCTACTAGCTTAACAAGTCCTGCCTTTGTAGCAAAAAGAACCTTTGCCTCAGAAAGCTCTGCTGTAGATGTAACGCAAAGGATTTCTTCCTTAGATGAATCATAATTACTAAGATTATCTATAGGCGTACCCTTATCCTTTGTTTTCCCTAAAGGTATATTTAAAACCTTAACCTGATGCATAACACCCTTGCTTGTAAATATACATATCTTATCTGTATTCCAAACAGGAACTACATGGGCATATTCACTTTCTATAGTCTCTGCATTTTTATCATAAAGAGTACGCTCCATTACCTTGCAGTAGCCAAACCTATCCATAAGGAATACTACCTCTTCCTCGGCTATAGGCTCTTCCTCGTATACTGCTTCCTTGCCATCCTCTATCTTAGTTCTTCTAGGAGTTGCATATTCCTTTTTTATCTCTAAAAGATCCTCTACAAATACCTCGTCCATGCTTGATTTGCTCTTAAGTAGCTTTTGGTATTTTTTTATAGCAGCAAGCGTATCCTTATGTGACTTTAAAAGTGCATCTATCTCAAGACCAATCAGCTTAGAAAGCCTCATCTCAAGTATAGCCTGTGCCTGTCTCTCTGTAAAGTGAAGCTTTTTTGCATCAGCTGCAAGCGACTTATCTCTTGGTCTAAAAACTAATTCCGTTATATCGCCTGCTGTAAGAGCTAGCTTTGCCTGTGCTGGCGTTTTAGATGCTCTAAGTACTGCTATAATAACGTCAATGCAATCACAGGCAACTATAAGGCCTTCCTGAATTTCCTTTTTCTCAAGCTCCTTATCAAGCATAACCTGATACTTTTTAGTTGCACACTCGTATTGAAAATCAAGATAATGCTCAAATACAGCTTTTAAATCTAAGGTCTCCGGTCTTCCGCCTGCGATAGCAAGCATATTTACACCAAAGGTATCCTCGAGCTTTGTTTTCTTATAAAGTATGTTTTTAATCTTTTCTACATCGGCATCCTTTTTAAGCTCAAGAACGATTCTAGTTCCTTCCTTACCCGACTGATTAGATATATCAGTAACATCTGTAAGCTTTTTAGATTCTATAAGTGCTGCTACGTCCATCATAAATTTATTTATTCCAGCACCTATCATAGTATAAGGAATTTCAGTAACAACAAGCTTATCCTTATCGCTCTTTCTTTTTCCTAGCTCTATATCTAACCTTCCGCGAAGCTTAAGCTTACCTACGCCTGTTGTATATATCATCTTAAGCTCACTCTTATTTGCTATAATTCCGCCTGTAGGAAAGTCAGGTCCCTTAATTATCTTTAAAAGCTCTGTTATAGTTATATCTCTATTTTTGATATAGGCAATGCAGGCATCACATACCTCGCCTAGGTTATGTGGCGGTATAGATGTAGACATACCAACTGCTATACCATCTGCTCCATTGATAAGTATGTTCGGAACTCTAACCGGAAGCACTGCAGGCTCTTTTTCTGTTTCATCATAATTAGAAACAAATTCAACAGTCTTATCAAGGTCCTTTAGAAATACGTCCTCAGCATACTTTTGAAGCTTAGCCTCGGTATAACGCATAGCAGCGGCTCCATCGCCCTCTATAGATCCGAAATTTCCATGTCCGTCTACTAGAGGCATAGCCTTTTTAAATGCCTGACTCATAACTACAAGAGTATCATATATAGATGAGTCACCATGTGGATGATATTTACCCATGGTATCACCTACTATACGAGCCGACTTTCTATGCGGCTTATCATGGCTTAGATGCAGCTCATTCATATCATAAAGAACTCTTCTTTGAACCGGCTTAAGTCCGTCTCTGACATCCGGAATAGCTCTTGCTGTAATAACACTCATAGAATAGTCGAGGTAGCTTTTTTGCATTTCCTCACTATATTCTGTTCTTAGTATCTTCTCTGCCATAGCTTAATTCTTACTCCCATCTATATATCTAATGATGCTTCATTTGCATGGTCATGTATAAATTCTCTTCTAGGTCCTACATCGCTTCCCATAAGCATCTCTGTAGTTTCGCTTGCCATACGAGCATCCTCTATCTCTACACGCTTCATAAGTCTTCTTTCAGGATCTAATGTAGTCTCCCAAAGCTGCTCAGGATCCATCTCACCAAGTCCCTTATAACGCTGCAAGGTAAACTCTCCCTTATGCTCTGCCTTATACTTTTCTAATGCCTTATCATCGTATAGATATTTGCCCTCGCCCTTTTTAGGTACTACCTTATAAAGCGGCGGCATAGCTATATATACATGTCCGTCATTAATTAGCTCTGGCATAAAGCGATATAAAAATGTTAGAAGAAGTGTATCTATGTGGCTTCCGTCTACATCGGCATCGGTCATAAGAACTATCTTGTCATAGCGAAGCTTTGTTATATCGAAGTCATTGCCATAGCCCTCTGAAAAGCCGCAGCCGAATGCATTGATCATAGTTTTAATCTCTGCATTTGCAAGAACCTTGTCTATAGATGCCTTCTCGACATTAAGTATCTTACCTCTTATAGGAAGTATAGCCTGATACATACGATTACGTGCTGTTTTTGCAGAGCCGCCTGCCGAGTCTCCCTCGACTATAAATATCTCGCACTTTGAGGCATCCCTTGATTCGCAGTTTGCAAGCTTACCATTAGAGTCAAATGAAAACTTCGACTTAGTAAGCATATTTGTCTTAGCCTTCTCCTCTGCCTTTCTTATCTTAGCAGACTTTTCAGCACAGCCTATAATAGCCTTAACTGTCTCTACATTTCTATCAAAATATCTTGTTAGCTCATCACCAACTACAGTAGTAAGTGCCTTAGTCGCATCCTGCGATGCAAGCTTAGTTTTAGTCTGTCCCTCAAATATAGGATCTGGATGCTTTATAACTACAACAGCAGTCATACCATTACGAGTATCAGGTCCTGTAAAATTAGCATCCTTTTCCTTGAGTATGCCAAGCTCTCTTGCATAGCTGTTAATAAGCTGGGTAAACTTAGTCTTAAAACCAACTATATGCGAGCCGCCCTCCTGCGTAAAGATATTGTTGCAAAAGCCGAGGATATTTTCCTCGAAGGTGTCTACAAACTGAATCGCACACTCTACCTCTATTCCGTCTGCTTTTCCTGCAAATGTTATTATATCGTGAATAGCTGTCTTTCCTGCATTAAGCTCTCTAACATATGCTACAAGTCCGTCCGGCTCGTGATAGCATATCTCCTCCTCCTCGCCGGCTCTCTTATTTGCATAATATATGGTAAGCTTTGGATTAAGATATGCAC
>CAVBBU010000011.1:0-28330 GCA_963593765.1 Bacteroidaceae bacterium
GCATATACGATTAACTATATTATCCGAAATCCAATAGCTATCACTGGTAATAAATGTATATATAAGTGTATATGATGCTTTGATTAGATTTAATATCTGAAGCAAATTATATGAAGGGACAACATTTTCGCTCATATCAAGGTATCCCGATAGTGAAGCTCCTGATATATTTAGTGCCAGCTTATTTGCAGCTACATATAAAATAAGTGCCTCTAGTATAACTAGCCCAGATGTTAATGTTTCAAGAAGCCAAGCCTTTATGCTTATATCGTCCCTTATAAGTCTTAACACCTGATGCAAAAATACAATCATTATAATCGTAGCAAAATATGCCTGATATATTCCTAATGATAATGCAATAAGTATCGCAGGGAGAACTATCATTTTCTTTTTAAGTATAAGATATACGCCTATCATAGATATAAGAAATGAAAGTCCATACATATGTGCCGTATAAAAGTAGACGAGTATACTGCTATTTACAGCAGAGGTCATTATTACTGCACCTATTAGTATACCTCTAAGCTTATCCCTTATATCTAATGCAAGCAATATAAATATAACTGCCAGTGAAGAATATGCCAGATAAAAAAGTCCATTAATATATCTAAATGGCTGGAAAAATCCCATCCACTCAAAAACAATATCAAGATAATGACCAAAAAATCTCCCCAGCGACATTAGAATCTGTGCACTGCCATATGCTCTTAGTGAGTCAGATGCATCGGCGTTAAAGAAAAGTGCCTGTGCATTAGCAAAAGCTGCAATTAAAAATATAATAAGGAATGTATGTATATATTCTTTTTTAATAGCTTTGCATGTATCTATCATCTATGATAACATACCTCCTTAATCCATCGATAACATAGTCCGCACCATTACCATATTCGATATCCTCTATGCTTAGACTGCAATATCCATCAGCATCAAAGCTAAATGGCGTAGAATATATATTTTTATTTCTTAGCTTAATGCCATCCTCTGCAACATAAGAAAGTCTAGTAAGGTCTATATCATTAAGCTCACCTTTTGTTATTGTCTTAGAATGAAGATACATGCCATCGGATTTTCTAATATATATCCACTCATTAGTTAGCATACGTCCGTTCTCATCTAAAAAGTATTTATCCGAAAGCCATGCATTCTTTATTTTATTTTCGCTATTATAATACCAATCACCACCAGAAAGGCTCCAGCTTCCGCTGCTATCCTCGCTTGTAGTACCCCCCCCATATTTATTTTTTGTAAATTTATATGTACCAAAAAATACTATAATAAGAATAGCCAAAATAACTATTCTTATTATAGTCCACGCATATGTCTTATTTGTTTTTAGCTCGTAAAATTTGCTCATTCTTTTGCTACTTATATATTAATATCTAACTCAACTGGGCAGTGGTCACTTCCTAGTATGTCGCTATGAATCTTTGCATCAACTATTCTGTCCTTTAGGCTGTCTGAAACTATAAAGTAATCAATTCTCCAGCCTACATTTCTCTCTCTGGCCTTCATTCTGTATGACCACCACGAATATGCATCCTCCTTATCAGGATACAAATATCTAAAGCTGTCTGTAAAGCCCGCAGCTAGGAGCTTTCTCATCTTATCTCTTTCTTCATCAGTAAAGCCTGCACTGTCGTGATTAGTCTTTGGATTTTTAAGGTCTATCTCTTCTTTAGCGACGTTTAGATCTCCACAAAATATAATAGGCTTTTTCTTATCAAGCCCCTTAATATACTTAAGCCAGCTTTCCTCCCAGCTCATGCGGTAAGACATTCTAGCTCTCTCCTGCTGCGAATTTGGAGTATAGCATGTAAGTATATAATAATCCTCATATTCTGCTGTTATAACTCTGCCCTCTTTATCATGCTCCTCTATGCCTATTCCGTAGCTAACACTAAGCGGCTTATCCTTAGTCCACATAGCAACTCCGGAATATCCCTTCTTTTGTGCATAATTCCAGTAATCATAGTAGCCCGGAAGGTCAAGGCTTATCTGCCCCTCTTGGAGCTTAGTTTCCTGAACGCAAAATATATCTGCATCCATCTGTCTAAACACATCTGTAAATCCCTTTCCTACACATGCACGAAGCCCATTAACATTCCATGATATAAGCTTTTTCATTCTAGTTATCTCCAGCCTGATCCTCTGATACTGTAAATGTAAATCTCTTTCTAGCCATCTCATCACTCTCTAGGTATTCGTCATAGGTTGTAATCTTATCTATAAGCTTGCCACCTATTATCTCCATAATTCGATTGGCTGTTGTTTCTACTATCTGATGGTCTCTTGATGAAAATATCATTACCCCAGGGAATTTAACCATACCATCATTAAGTGCAGATATAGCTTCCATATCCAGGTGGTCTGTCGGCTCATCAAGCATAAGAACATTTGCTCCGCTTATCATAAGCTTTGATAGCATGCATCTTACCTTTTCGCCTCCTGAGAGAACCTTAACCATCTTCATTCCATCATCGCCTGCAAAAAGCATTCTCCCCAAAAAGCCTCTTACATATGTTACATCCTTATTCTCGGAATACTTTGTAAGCCACTCAACTATAGTTTCATCTGATGCAAACTCGCTTGAATTATCCTTTGGGAAATAAGCCTGTGATGTAGTAATTCCCCACTTGTACGAGCCACTATCCGGCTCCATCTCTCCTGCAAGTATCTTAAAGAGAGTTTCCTTTGCCTTTTCGTTTGGTCCAACTAGTGCTACCTTATCCTCTCTTCTAAGTATGAAGCTTATATTATCAAGCACCTTCTCACCGTCTATAGTCTTAGTTAATCCCTCGACGGTAAGCACCTCATTACCTATCTCTCTGTCTGGTCTGAAATCTATATAAGGATACTTTCTGCTAGATGGCTTGATGTCCTCTAGCTGTATCTTTTCTAATGCTCTCTTTCTAGATGTAGCCTGCTTTGACTTTGAAGCATTTGCAGAGAACCTTTGAATAAATTCCTTAAGCTCCTTGATCTGCTCCTCCTTCTTTCTGTTAGCTTCCTTCATCTGTCTAATCATAAGCTGACTAGACTCATACCAGAAGTCATAATTTCCTGCATATAGCTGTATCTTGCCATAGTCTATATCCGCAATCATAGTACAAACCTTATTAAGGAAATATCTATCATGCGAAACAACTATAACTGTATTTTCAAAGTTAATTAAAAATTCCTCTAGCCAGCCTATAGCATCAAGGTCGAGATGGTTTGTAGGTTCATCAAGAAGAAGAATGTCCGGATTACCAAAAAGTGCTCTTGCAAGCAGCACCTTAACCTTAAGTGCACCTGTAAGATCCTTCATAAGCTCTCTGTGGTGCTCTGTTTCTACGCCAAGTCCGTTAAGCAGATTTTCTGCATCAGATTCAGCCTCCCAGCCGTTCATATTTGCAAACTCGCCCTCTAGCTCAGCTGCCTTAATGCCGTCCTCATCCGAAAAATCTTCCTTGGCATATATAGCATCCTTTTCCTTCATAATGTCATACAGCCTTTGATTACCCATAATAACTGTATCTAAAACCGTATATTCATCATACTTAAAATGGTCCTGCTCTAGCACAGAAAGCCTCTGCCCAGGTGTTACTGCTATATCGCCGTTAGTTGGCTCTAGCTTTCCAGAAAGTATCTTTAGAAATGTAGACTTTCCGGCACCATTTGCTCCTATCAGTCCATAGCAATTTCCTTCGGTAAACTTGATATTAACGTCCTCGAACAATGCCTTCTTGCCTATTCTAAGAGTTACTCCATTAGCACTAATCATAAATTAATTCCTATCTTTCCTCGTATTTTTTAATAAGATCTCTATTATACTTTTCTATATCAGAAAGCCAATCCTCATTAAACTGCTCCGCAGGTATAGTTCCTACATACCATGGCTTTGAATTAAAGTAATCGCTAAGTGCTTTGTCCTTAAAGATTCTTCCATGTCTTGCATACAGCTCATTTCTAGCAATTCTTAGCTCATACTCAGAAAGGTACATAACCTCGGAATCCTCTAGCCTTCTTTTGTCGCTGTCTGGAAGTACATAATCGGTAGAGCTTGAAGCCTCTGGTGTTTTGAATTTTGAGTTATCATTAGACTCTGGATATGCATATATCTCTATCTCTGATATCGCTGTATCATCGTATTTATTTCCTGGTGTTACTGAGTTAATATATATTTTTATACTTGACGTATAATATAAGCCTCCAAAATCCACACATGCCTTATGACTTCCATCATAAAACAGTTCTTCGCTCATATAGCTTCCATCATCTAGCACTATCATTATAGATGCTGGTCTGCCATTATTTTCATAGGTGCCTTCCGATTTTTGATACCCACCGTATATTATTAAAAATTCTACTCCTCTAGTACTGCCATCAGCAGTTGACAGCTTTATCCACTGCCCCTCGCCATTTCCGCTAACTCCCTCTACCCAAGCGGTGGCTAGGTTTCCATCTGCTACATTGTATGCTGAATATGTATTGCCATCTGATGGGCTAAGCTCTGATGAAGCCTCGCATACTGTAAAATTATAATCCTGTATCATATCAAATGAACCCTCTTCCGGCTCTGACGGAGCTGTTGCTTCTTCTGACATGGTATTATTATATGCATCTTCTTTGGCATTTTCTGTAGCCGCGTTATCTTCTATCTCATCTAATGTTTCGTCTTTAAGATTATCTTTTTCTGATATAGTAGCCTTGCCGTCCATAAATCTTTCTTTAACGAATCTATATCCCAAA
Source organism: Bacteroidaceae bacterium (assembly GCA_963593765.1). Lineage (GTDB taxonomy): Bacteria > Bacillota > Clostridia > Lachnospirales > Lachnospiraceae > CAVBBU01. Next base: position 4,732 of record CAVBBU010000011.1, read on the forward strand.
AGGCCTCCGCCCACTACTACAACAATGGCACATATAGCTACCACAATAGCAACAATTGGGAGAGCAGATTTTTTATTATTTTTAGGTTCGTTTGGCATGCTACTTTGATTAGGGACACTACCCACATTGCCTGCATTAGCTGCAACCTGCTTAATGTATTCGATATTCATAATCGGAGCTTTACGCTCATTTTTAGGCTCTGCAGCTTGCTCCTTATTTATATCTACCTCTGGCATTATGGCATCGCCTGTTTTCTCTTGTTCATTAGCCGAAAAGTCTGTATCTAATTTTTCTTGCTTCTCGACTTTGTTATCGGGATTTTGTTCTATCACCACATCTACCTTACATCCGCAATTCGGACAAAATCTCGCATCATCCTCTAAATTAGAGCCACAATTTTTACAAAACATATACGCACCTCCTATAACTTATAATCCCTCTAAAGTTAGGCTCTAGAGGGATTAGTATTACTGATTACAATTAGGGCACTTACCTGTAGACTGGTCTATAGGTGAGCCACATGTCTTACAGAATTTAGGATAAGCCTGCTGCTGCACTGCCTGAGGCTCAGCCTGCTGAGCAGCTGCTTGCTGCATGTTTACCTGCGTCTGCTGACTAGGTGCTGCCTGCTGTGGCTGATTAGGATATGGCTGCTGAGGCATTCCTTGATTATATGCTTGATTTGCATTCTGCCCGTAGCCCTGCATTGGTGCCTGCTTTGGAACAAATTTGTTTAGGTCTATATCTCTCTGGAACATATCTACATTTCCGGCATCACCCTTTAGCTTATTGTTAATCTGGATAACGTTAGTTACAAGCACTACCGTAAGCATAGCCAGCTCGTAGAATATACGTATTACAACAAACGCACCTATCATGCCTAAAAACCAAAGGAGAAAATCCCTGTTGAACATATTCAGTACACAATATATGATTGCGCTTGCAGTTGCTAAAACATATAAAAACTTAAGTATAGCTTCTACAAATAAAATCTTGAAATTTAAGAAATCATGCAGCCAAAGTGCAAAGCCCTTTAGCCCTTTTCTTTTATTAGCCGGCAATAAAACTATAAATGCAACAATGGTTAATATGAGTGCTAAGAAAAATGCTATCATTGCCGATGTTCCCATCCACTCAATTTTTTCAAGCGTGCTACTATAGTTATCATAACCGTATCCGTAGCCATAATTATTTACTCCAAACAATAAATTTGCCATATTTAACATCTCCTCATTTACATATTTGACGCAGATATTCTACCATTTTATAAGGCTTAAGGCAAGCAAGCGTTATTTCTAAATAAGAATCCTGCCTCGCAGGATTCCCCACCTGCGGCGGGTCGCAAAGCGACATCTTCCACTTGGCCGCAGTGCGATCCAAAGCGGAGCTTTTTTTACTTCATAGCTCGCGATTTCCTATATAATGCAAAAAGCCCACCAAGCGGCGGGCTTTTAATACTACATTTTTAAATGTATTATGCTTCTTATTACTTAAGAGTACACTTAGCTCCAACTTCCTCGAGCTTCTTCTTGATATCCTCTGCCTCTTCCTTAGCAGCTGCTTCCTTAAGTACCTTAGGAGCTCCATCAACAAGATCCTTAGCTTCCTTAAGTCCAAGACCAGTTACCTCACGAACTACCTTGATAACCTTAACCTTCTCAGCTCCAACCTCTGTAAGCTCTACGTCAAACTCAGACTTCTCCTCGCCGCCTGCTGCTGCGCCTGCACCTGCTGCTGCAACTACAACTCCTGCTGCTGCGCTTACACCAAACTCTTCCTCACATGCCTTAACAAGGTCGTTAAGCTCTAGTACTGATAATTCCTTTATTGCATCTATAAACTCTGCAGTTGTTAACTTTGCCATTATATTATCCTCCGTTTTATTATTTTTGCGGAACTACTCCGCCATATACTTATTGTTCTTATGCCTCTGCTGGTGCTTCGGCTGCTGGCTCCTTCTGAGCTATCTGATTGATTACTCTTGCGAAGTTGCTTATAGGTGACTTCATGCTGCCAAGAAGTCTTCCAAGAAGCTCTTCTCTAGATGGAATAGCGGCTATAGTCATAATAGAAGCTGCATCATAGCTCTCGCCTTCTACTATACCACCCTTAAGCTGTAGCTTATCTGCTGTCTTAGCAAACTTAGCAAGTACTCTAGCAGGTGCAGTAGCATCTTCCTTAGATACTGCTATAGCAGATGGTCCTTCTAGAAGTGACTCAAGTCCTTCGTATGCTGTGCCCTTAGTTGCAAGTCTTACCATAGTATTCTTATATACCTTATAAGTAACACCAGCTTCTCTAAGACTCTTACGCAGCTGTGTATCCTGTTCTACTGTAAGTCCAAGATAATCAACAACTACTGCTGCCTTAGCTCCATCAAGAGTATTTGCAATTTCCTGAACTATAGGCTGCTTTTGTTCATTCTTAGAATTTCTCATGTTTTCCTCCTTCTTTTTTTATTTTAAGTACGGCTCGAAAACAATTAATTTATATGAAGTAAAAAATCCCTTGCCTTCAAAGGAACGCAAGGGAATAAATCTACTAAGTATTATTTTCCCTCGGTAGGCGGCTTTACTCTTACGTCCTTTGGACACCTACTGTCTTCGGCCATGTACTTTTTAACATATTTTATTATATTCTGTCAAGCCTAGTTAGATATCTTACCTGTGTTAAGTCTAAGTCCAGGTCCCATAGTTGAAGTAAGTATAGCACTCTTCATATATGTTCCCTTAAGTGTTGCAGGCTTAGCCTTGTTGATAGCATCTATCATAGCCTGGAAGTTCTCCTGAAGCTTGCTCTCCTCGAAAGAAGCCTTACCAATAACTACATGGATAATGTTTGTCTTATCAAGTCTGTACTCAACCTTACCAGCCTTAATATCCTCTATAGCCTTTGTTACATCCATAGTAACTGTTCCAGCCTTAGGGTTTGGCATAAGTCCCTTAGGTCCAAGTACCTTACCTAGTCTACCAACAACACCCATCATATCAGGTGTAGCTACTACAACATCGAAATCAAGCCAACCCTCATTCTGAATCTTAGGTATAAGCTCGTCTCCGCCTACATAATCTGCTCCTGCTGCCTGTGCCTCATCTACCTTAGCACCCTTAGCAAAAACAAGTATACGTACCTTCTTACCAGTTCCGTGAGGAAGAACTACTGCTCCTCTTATCTGCTGGTCTGCGTGACGTCCGTCACAGCCTGTACGAATGTGTAGCTCTATAGTCTCATCAAACTTTGCAGCTGCTGTCTTCTTAAGTATAGCGATTGCATCTGGCACATCATATAGCACTGTACGATCAACTAATTTTGCAGCTTCTTGATATCTCTTTCCGTGTTTCATCTTATTCTCCTCCCAAAATTAGTCTTCTACAGTAATACCCATACTACGTGCGGTACCTGCTATCATGCTCATAGCTGCTTCTATACTTGCAGCATTGAGGTCTGGCATCTTAGTTTCAGCTATCTTCTGAAGATCTGCTTTGCTTATAGATGCAACCTTAGTTTTGTTAGGAACACCAGATCCACTCTGAATCTTGCAAGCCTTCTTAAGAAGAACTGCTGCAGGTGGAGTCTTTGTGATGAAACTAAAGCTTCTGTCTGCATAAACTGTAATGACAACTGGGATGATAACATCTCCCTTGTCTGCTGTCTTAGCGTTGAACTGCTTTGTAAATTCAACGATATTGACTCCGTGCTGACCTAGAGCTGGACCAACTGGTGGAGCTGGTGTTGCCTTGCCCGCAGGAATCTGTAACTTGATATATCCTTCTACCTTCTTTGCCATATTTAGCCTCCTTGTGGTTTTCTCGGGATTTTCCCTCCCACGCTCTTCTATATTAGAAAAGCATATTTATATAAACATACTTTCGCATGAATATATCTAAAACATTTAATGCGTTATGCCTTCTTAACGTCAGCGAATCCAAGCTCGACCTTTGTTTCTCTTCCGAACATCTCTACGTTCATAGAAACTGTCTTCTTGTGTTCATTGACCTCTGTAACTATACCTGTTACATCCTTCCAAGCACCGCTTATAACCGTTACTCTGTCGCCGACAGCATAGTCTATAACTATCTTCTTCTCACGAAGAATAGTTCCCTCTGGAACATCAAAGCCAAGTGCTGCTATCTCCTCAGGAGAAAGTGCAACCGGCTTGCTGCCCGGTCCTACAAATCCAGTAACGCCTCTTGTATTTCTAATTACATACCAGGTCTCATCATTCATAACCATATGCACAAGCACATAGCCAGGGAACATCTTTTTATCTGATGCCTTCTCGACACCATTTTTGATCTCAACTACAGAATGAAGCGGAACACTAACATCAAAAATCTGATCCTGAAGTCCACGATTTTCTATAGTCTTTTCCAAGTCGACCTTTACTTTATTTTCATAGCCCGAATAAGTGTGGGCTACATACCACTTAGCTTCTGATTTATCAGCCATCTGTTCACCCACTTTTATTTAAAAGATTATACCAAAGCCCATCTGGAATGCCCAATCAAGCAATGCTATAACTGTTCCTAGTATAAGTGATACTATAACAACAGCTACAGTCTGATTGATAAGTGTTTCCTGAGATGGCCATACTATCTTCTTGAATTCGGCTTTTAGTCCCTTAAAGAAACTAACCTTAGTCTTATCATTATCTGCCATGATACTACCTCTCTATCCAAACAGAATTATTTTGTTTCCTTATGAAGAGTATGCTTCTTACAAAATCTGCAATACTTCTTTGTTTCCATACGGTCTGGATGAGCCTTCTTATCCTTTGTCATATCATAGTTACGATTCTTACATTCTGTACATTCTAATGTAATTCTTGTACGCATGGTACTACCTCCAATTTCAAATCAAATAGATTAAAATCAATTAAGTCAAAAAAAAAAGACCTTCGAACTAGTCGCTAGAACAATATATCATAGCCACTTTTGTACGTCAATCTTTTTATCTTAAACCGAGCCTAATTTGGCGAAAAAACTTTGTAGTAAGGGCTAAATTCCGCATTTCGATTTACATAATCCACCACAAAGTCCCCTATCTTACACCTCTTTTCCCTATCACCTTTGAAATCTCTGCCTTGCCTAGACACCAGCCGCAGCACCTACCAACTCATCCTTCCCCAGCTATGCACATACTTAGATAATAAACCCTCAAAACTCCTGCCTGCTTAAGCACTCTGGTACATGCCTCTATAGTAGAGCCTGTTGTATATATATCATCTATTATTATCGCAGTTTTAATATCTCCTGCATATTTATCTGAAATTGCAAATGCACTCTTTAGGTTTTTTAATCTTTCCTCCGGAGAAAGCTCCTTTTGTGCTAATGTATTTTTTCTTCTAATTAATATGTCACTTCTTACCGGCACTTTAATTATTTTTGAAATTCCATTTGCAAGAAGCTCTGCTTGGTTGTAGCCTCTTTTCCTAAATCTTGCAGGATGCACAGGAACTGGAATAAGGCAGTCTGCCCTCATAAGTGCTATCTGCTTTTTATATCTTGCTGCTATCATTTTTGCAAATGGCTCTACATACTCTCTTTTATTTTTATATTTTATCTGCACTGCTATATGTCTTGAAAGCTCATCATAATTAAGCAGTGCTCTTCCATATTCAAAGCTTTTTTCTCTTTGGCTGCAATCAAAGCAGTATTCATCAGTCTCGCTCGGCACCTCTCTGCCGCACCTCATGCATATAGGCTCTTTAACAAGGCTTAGTCTTTTAATGCAGCTCTTACATATAGTATGTCCTCTTTCTACTATCCCCTCACATACAGGACATCGCCTTGGAAATACCGAATCTATTATCCTATATCTTATCTTACGTAAGCTCATCTATCCTCTCTTTTAATCCCGAATACCTTTTTAGCTCTATAGTATTTTCCATCATTCTATAAAAGCAGTCCGGATTTCCTATAAGAACCACGCAGCTTTTTGCCCTAGTTATAGCTGTATATATTAGATTTCTTGTAAGAAGCTTTCTTGGCCCATCATACAATGGGATAATGATTGCCGGATATTCACTACCCTGCGACTTGTGAATAGTTATAGCATATGCAAGCTCTAGCTGATCCGTTTCTGAATAATCATATTCAACTAGCCTTCCCTCGTCATATTCAACTGTCATAATCTGTGCAAAATCATTTAGCTCTCTGATAATTCCTATGTCGCCATTATATACTCCCTCACCGCTTTGAATCGCCTCGCCAAGAAGATTTCTTATCTCCCATCTGATATGGTAATTATTTTTTATCTGCATTACCTTATCTCCAATGCGGTATCTTACATTAGAGATTCTAGTTTCATCCTCTCTATATATTACAGGATTTAATACTTCCTGAAGTATACTATTAAGTCTTTCTACTCCTAGTTCTCCCCTTCGCATAGGCGTAAGAACCTGTATCTGACTGCTGTCAGTATTAACATATTTTGGAAGCTTTTCTCTGATAAGTGTAAGCATGGCTGCGATTATTTCATTTGGACTATCTCTTTTTACAAGCAAAAAATCCTTACTTCTTTTTGTTAAGTCTATAGGCTCTCTGCTTATCATTTTATGTGCATTGACAATGATATCGCTATCCATAGCCTGTCTATATATCTGCTCTAGTCTTACTACGCTATATGCTCCGGAGTCTATAATATCTCTAAGGACATTTCCCGGTCCAACGCTTGGAAGCTGATTAACATCACCAACAAGTATAAGCCTTGTTCCTACGCTCACCGCCTTAAGAAGTGCAAGCATAAGATATATATCTACCATGCTTACCTCATCTACTATAATTACATCTGCCTCTAGCGGATATTCCTCATTACGAGTAAAGTGCATGCTTTCTATATGGTCACTGGCATCATCTGGATTGTCCTCTGTAATGCCGCCGGTAATTTCAAGCAGTCTGTGTATGGTTTTAGCCTCACATGCAGTCGCCTCTGTCATACGCTTAGCTGCTCTGCCTGTTGGTGCAGCAAGAAGTATCTCCTTATCCTGCTCTCTAAAATATCTTATTATAGTTTTAATAGTTGTAGTCTTACCTGTTCCCGGTCCACCTGTTATTACAAGCAGTCCATTTTTAACCGCCTCGAGAACAGCTCCCCTTTGCATATCATCTAATTCTATAGACTGCTCTTTTTCTATTTTTTTTATTTTACTTATAACCTTAGTTTCATCTACAGTTGCCTTAACATCTAGGTCATGCAAAAGCCTTGCCGTATTAAGCTCTGTAAAATAATTTTTAATTAGATATATAATAGTCCTGTCTTCACTGCCATCTAGCAGCTTTTTGCATTCCTTTATAACTATTCTTTTTTCCATCTGCATGTCAGATAGCTTATCTTCTATCTCAGAGCCCTCAATTCCTAAAAGCTCCGAGACATTTTGTAAAAGCATAGCCTTTGGAAGATACATATGTCCGTAGGTAGTTGCCTTTGTTAGGGCATAGCATATAGCACCCTTGATTCTAAATTCCGAGTTTTCTCTAATGCCTGACTTTATGGCTATCTCATCTGCTACCTTAAAGCCTATTCCGCTTATATCATCTGCAAGTCTATATGGATTGTCCTTTATGATTTTATAAAGCTCCTGCCCATACTCCTTATATATCTTCACGGCAAGGCTCATTCTTATTCCAAGCCTTTGAAGATATATCATGGCATCCCGCATTTCCTTTTTTTCGGATATCTGCGAGCTTATATTCATAGCCATACGCTCGCTTATGCCCTTTATCTCAGACAGTCTTTCCGGTTCTTCTTCAATCACTCTAAGCGTATCTGCCTTGAATTTTTTTATGATACGCTTTGCAAGTGCAGCCCCTACCCCCTTAATAGCACCAGAGGACAGGTAGCGCTCTACGCCTACCTCGTCCTCCGGTGTACTTATATCATATTCATTTACATACAACTGCTCACCATATACCGGATGTAATTCCATATTACCTGTAGCTCTTATGTAGGTGCCTTCATCTATATAATTAAAGCTTCCTACGAGTACATACTCCTCTTCACCACTGGAAACCTCCAGCACTGTGTAGCCATTTTCCGGATTGCGGTATTTGATTTTTTCTATATAACCTGTAACAGTTGCCATATATAATTAGTATTCCTTTTTCGCTTCCTGCACATCTCCATGTCTATATTCTATAAACTTACCTGTTCCTATAGCAACGGCTGTAAGTGGATCCTCTGCTATAGTTGTATTAATACCTGTCTTTTCATGTATAAGCAGGTCTAGTCCTGAAAGCAGCGATCCGCCTCCTGTAAGAACTATACCTCTATCGTAGATATCTGCTGCAAGCTCTGGTGGAGTTCTCTCAAGAACGTTATGAACAGCATCTACTATCTGCAGAGCCGGCTCCTGAAGTGCCTCTAGCGTTTCATCAGAGGTAACTACTATAGTTTTTGGAAGTCCGGTAACTAGGTTCCTTCCTCTTACCTCCATAGTTAAAAGCTCTGGTCTTTTATATGCTGCACCTATATTAATCTTAATCTCCTCGGCTGTTCTTTCACCTATAAGAAGATTATGCTTCTTTCTCATAAATCTAACAAGTGCTTCATCAAAATCGTCTCCGGCAACCTTTATAGATGTGCTAACAACCGTGCCGCCAAGTGATATTACGGCAATGTCTGCTGTACCGCCACCTATATCTACTATCATATTACCGCATGCCTTAGATATGTCTATGCCTGCACCTATAGCTGCTGCTACTGGCTCCTCTATAATAGAAACCTCTCTTGCACCTGTTTGATATGTAGCATCCTCTACTGCCTTCTTTTCTACCTCTGTAGCTCCAGATGGTATACATACAGCTATTCTAGGCTTACGAAGAGTTCTCTTACCTACAGCCTTGTTGATAAAGTACTTAAGCATCTTTTCTGTAACAGTATAATCAGATATAACGCCCTGTCTTAGCGGTCTTACTGCTACTATATTGCCGGGAGTTCTTCCTATCATAAGTCTGGCTTCCTCGCCTATAGCCATTATCTTGTTGCTGTCTCTGTCTATAGCTACAACACTTGGCTCCTTTAATACAACTCCCTTGCCCTTTATATATACAAGTATGCTTGCTGTTCCTAAATCTATACCTATATCATTGGATATCATTCCAAATCCGAACATATATATCGCCTCCGACTTCTATAATTAATATGACTACCCTTAAGTTATATCATATTTCCTTTATTTGTGCAGTATCGATTATAACTAAATCACCGCTCTTTTTAAAGTAGTTTATTAATTATTAATTTTTATTTATTCCTTTTTTCTTAAATGTCCTGTTAGTTATTTTAGATTTATTTTATAACTGCTCCACATTTTTGACACATATTTATTTTATATTATAGACAGTTATCCGAAAGGGTAACGAGCCTTTAGTTTCAGGTTACTGAAGCAAAAGCTTTTTCATACTCATCCGGGTAAGTAATTACCCGGTACCCCCTTAAACTTTTATCCCCCCTATATATAAAAGTTAAGAAAGAAGGAGCACGACTCGCAGCGTACTCCTTCTTTCAATTTTGTCTATTTTTTCATTATCTAGTTTATATCGCCTGTTTCTATTCCGGCTACATTGCTTGCTATAAGCTTTGGCTCTGTATCTGTCTCGCCATTCCAGTAATATAAGTCTCCCTGCTTCTTATAGGAATCATAATCACACAAAAGCAGGAAATGCCCATCTGCATATGCCGAATATCCAGAAACAGAATCCTTGATTTCTGTCATGCTTCCATTTTCATATCTCCCAAGATTAGCTACATAGCTACCACTGCCTACCGAGCTGGTGTCAATGTATGTATCCTTTATTATATCTATAGGACTATCAAGGCTTTCCTCATCATATATAAAATTAAGTACATTTTTTGCCACAGACTCACCGTTTATATATACGTCATAGATATATAAATTCGACTTTACAGATACATACTTTCCATTAATAGCTGTAACTACATAGCCGGCATCATTTTCCGCTAGCTTATCCTTGCTTACTATGCCGTCCTTGCTATATTCTATCTTATAGGTTGTCTTTGGCTTATCCATATATGTGAAATATGTTTCTGTATCATCAGACTTATCTACTGCCGAATAATAAAATACATCCTCATATACATCGTTACATTTAGAAAACAAATCAAAGTTAAAGCTATAAGCTATATCAAAGGAAACCGCACTGCTATCCATAGCCATATAATAATTAGATGCAGCAAATATATTATTATTAACATTCTCCTTAAGCTGGTCTAGTGAATCTGGTATCTCATCTACCTCTAGCTTCTTGATTTTATTTGGTTCATAAGCAGCATATAAAAGTCTGTTGTTATTACATTTTACTGTAGCAGTTATGTCGGTATAGAATACATTGTCCGCAACATGACTTGTGGTGCCATTAGAATAAAAATATAGGCTTTGTCCTTGCGTATATATCTCCTCACCATTTATGCAATCCGGCCATGTTACCTTATTAGTATCATCATCCCCGAAATCCTGCACCTCTTCCTCACTGCCGCCATCGTCTAGGGAATAGCTGTACTGTTTTATCTCCTTACGTCCCTTTGTATTATTAATTATAAAGTCCTCTAAGTAATTTTGCCTGTCGCCCTTTACAAAATATATATCTCCTGTATTTTCTACAAAGCAGGTATATGATATTCCATTTTCAATTTGCTTAGCACTCTCAAGATTTTCTATAACATACAAATCTGTATTAGTATTTGTATAATAAATTTTATCTAAAGACTCGCTGTGACCTTCTATATAATTTATATCATCTGCTACCTTAGAAGCCTCCTCATCCTGCGAATAGTATACATATCCATCTCCAAGATTATTATAGAAAAACATCAGCGACTTATCCTTGTCTATATAATAGCTTGCTACAGATGTTCCAAGCTTTTTGATTTTTGTATCATTTAAATTATCTGCAAGCACTACCGAATACAAAACTCCATTGCTTGTTTCGTATATAAGCTCATTATTACTAAGCATAGCCGCCTCGGATACATTGTCCGATATAAGAATGTCCTCTCTCTTATCCTCATCGACGCTTAAAACCGAATAGGACAATGTTCCTGCTACGCCGGTATTTTCATAGCTCATATTCTTTATAAATGCCGCATATTTTCCATCGCTGGTTATATATGTATTGTCGGCAATATTATAATACTCGCTGCTATAGTCGCTACCTAGCTTTGTTATTCTAGTTGTTTTATCCTTTTTTGCATCATAAGAATATAATGCATCCGCATCATAATATATAACAGCTGGCTCCGTCCGCTCTTCTATGCTTTGGCCTATGCTAGGCAGGCTGATTTTGCCTCTTTTTTGGGCAACTATAAAAATTCCTACTACTCCTACTAATGCAAGAAGTAATATTATAGTAGTAACAAATGCCGCTATCGCACGAAGAAAAGGATGCTTCTTCTTTTTGGGCGGCTCGTTATATATATAATTATTTACAACTGGCTTTGGACTTGGAGCTATAGTCTCACTAAGCTTCATTCCGCAGTCAGGACAATATCCCATGCTCTCATCAATATCACTTTTTTTACATCTAGGGCAGATCTTCATAAAATATATTCCTCTTTCCTTCATTGATATACATACTGTTTTATTATACAATACTTTTGTTTAAAAGTTTACATTTTGAGGTGCTATATGTTTTATTATTCCTGGCATATATGGCTGGCTTTTTTTTATATATATTGTTTTTTGGGCTGGTGCTTTGAGTCTGCTTACGTTTCTATAAAGGAGCAACGCCTTGTTAATAGAGGCTTTCTTAGAGGTCCTGTCATACCTATATATGGCTTTGGTGCTGTAACTATGCTCTTTGTGTCATATCCATACAAGGACGATATTCTCGCATGCTTTATATCAGGCATGATAGGTGCAACCACACTTGAATATGTAACCGGCGTGGTTATGGAGCAGCTTTTCAAGGTAAAATACTGGGATTATTCCAATCAAAAATTTAATTATAATGGCTACATATGCCTTAGCTCATCTATAGTTTGGGGAATTTTTACCGTACTGCTGGATAATGTTTTCCACCACTTTGTCGTAAATATGCTTAGCCTTTTTTCAGATACTGCAATTACTATTATAGTAACTATAGTAAGTATAATATTTGCCTTTGATGCAATCAACTCTGTTAGAGCTGCTCTTAGTCTTGCAAATGCTCTTGAGGCTATGCACAAGGTTAGGGCAAGTCTTGAGGAGGTGCAGCTTCAGCTTTCTAATCTTGCGGCTGAAGCAAGTGATTATTCTTCAAAGCACATGAGCAGTATTAAGTCCGGTGCAGCAAGAGCAGGCAAGGAAAGGCTTATCGCCTTGTCAGAATTAAAGGCTAGTATAGAAGCGCGCCTTGCTCAGCTTAAGGATTCTAATCCTGGTAAGGAAAGCTATAATGCTATAGTAGAAAAATTTAAAGCTATAAGCCTTCCGCAGTTTAAATCAACTAAGCTTCTAACTGCATTTAAAAAAGGGCTGCTTCGTGGCAACCCTCATGCATCCTCTAAATATAGTGAAGCCCTTCGTGAGCTTCAAAAAAGAATCTCAAAGTGATTTATCCATATATTCTCTAACTGCGGCTGCAGTAGGAAGCTCATCAAAGCTTTGGCTATCTGTTTCTAGTATAGCTAAGGCTTTAATTATTTTTTCATCAGCCTTAGTAATAGCCCTGTCTATTCTGCGATCCTTTTCCCACGTTGCTATAGCCATCTCACGGCTAGGCACCTCTATCTCATCTACATCAGGATACTTGCTTTCGTATAATGCCTCTCTAAGAACCAGCAGCTCGTATTGGAGCGTTCTTATATCCTTTACATCTGGCCAAAGCTCCTTAAGCATGGCTATCTCCCAGTCCTGCTGCTCCTGCCCATAAGGATACAGTCTTCTTCTATACATAGCCTCTCTTTTTTCTCGCATCTGTCTTGTTTCAAATGTAAGCCATCTAGGAATTCTTGCCATAAGTAAACCTCCGTTGTAATTCTTAGCATATAGTAACAAGCTTAAAACTGCACAATCTCGTCTATCGCACCAGTTCTTGCCACATCCTTAATATAAAGTACTGGCCCTACTCCGTCATATTCCTTGCAGTCTTCTGCCTTAATTTCTGCAGTTATTTTTATCCAGTCTCTGCTTTGGAAGCTAGAGGCTCCCTCGTATCTGCATACAATTCCTAAAAATTGCATATCTGCCTCGCAGCAGGTCATCGCTCTTCTTCCTATAACCAGCATATCTGACGGAATATTTTTAGGTCTTACAACCTGTCCTGTGAGTGTCACACTCTTACCTGCATATCTGTCTGTCCTATCCATAGCATCTACATAGAATATTCCAAAATCCTCTGGCTTTATCTCTATGCTGTCTGAATCGATATCATACGGAAGCTCTATATTAAAGTCTCCTCGTATCTCTCCGTCCTTACCCTCAAATATAATCTCACCGCCAGGTGCCATAGCCTTAAGCTGTATGTAGTAGCTGCCTAATATATCCTCACTAACACCGTCTGCCCTATTACATATAACAAGCTCAGAGCTCTTTAGCATAGGCCCTAAAAATGGCTTCATATTTTTAAGATACAAATCAAAGGTTGATGTATCTATAATAGTTATCTGCTGATTAAGAAAAAGCTCATCCGGAAGCTCAAACTCATTTTGCAGCCACATACCATTCCATTCGATTATAATTCTCTCCGGAAGGTACATAAGATTAAGCTCGCTTAGCTTTTCCTTAGATATATCTTCCTTGTCCTCTATCTGCAGCCTGATAGTATTATTAAGCTTTAAATCAGCCTCGTTATAATCTGTATCGCCCTCCTCGCATACTAAAAGAAGAGTCTTTCCGTCTGTCTTAAAATACTCCTGATCCATAGTAAAGCTTAAAAATTTTGTTTTCCCTGCCTCTAAAAATCCATTTATAAGAAATACAGGTACCTGTTCATTATTATAGCCTTGTATATCTGACATTATGCTCTAAACTCCTTTGTAAGCATCTCCTCATTAAGCTCCGAGCCTATAACGCATAGCTTTCCTGTATAGTCAGGCTTATCCTTTCTTACCTCTACCTCCCCCGGAACCATATCAAAGTAGAGCCACTCTCCTGCCTTATCACCTGATGGAAGCATACCCTTGGCTCTTACAATATTTCCATATTCATTCGTATTTGCTATCTTATCAAGAAAGGCATTAAGCTTTTCCTCAGATACCGGTGCTACCTGCTCGAGTCCCCATGATGTGAATATCTCATCTGCATCATGATGGTGGTGATGATGTCCGCAGCCACAGCCCTCATGCTCATGTTCGTGCTCATGATGATGCCCGCAGCACTCGTGTCCCTCTTCGTGCTCATGTTCATGCTCGTGATGATGCCCACAGCACTCATGTCCTTCCTCATGCTCGTGTTCGTGCTCATGATGGTGTCCACAGCACTCGTGCCCTTCCTCGTGTTCATGCTCGTGATGGTGTCCACAGCATCCATATCCTTCCTCGTGTCCGTGTTCATGCTCGTGATGATGATGCTCATGTTCATCCTCCTGCATAGAAGCAAGAAGCTCACTCTTTAGATCCACCGGACTTTCTAATATTTCAAGCAGCTTAGTTCCCTCTAGCTCATTTATAGGAGTAGTTATTATAGTTGCATTTGGGTTAATCGTTCTGATAAGCTCTACTGCCTCATCTATCACATTTTGCTCTGCCACATCAGTTCTGCTTAAAACTATAGTAGTTGCATGCTCTATCTGATTATTAAAGAACTCTCCAAAGTTCTTCATATATAGCTTGCACTTTTTTACATCAACTACTGTAATGGCACAGTTTTGCTCTACGCTTAGCTGTGACTCAACTCCTGCTACCGCCTTTAGTACGTCAGATAGCTTTCCTACTCCCGATGGCTCTATAATAATTCTATCCGGTGTATAGCTTGTAAGTATCTGCGTAAGTGATTCCTTAAAATCTCCTACAAGTGAGCAGCATATGCATCCAGAATTCATTTCCTTAATTTCTATTCCAGAGCTTTTTAAAAAGCCACCATCTATTCCTATCTCTCCAAATTCATTTTCAATAAGCACAACCTTTTCATTTGCTACAGCCTCACTAAGAAGCTTTTTAATAAAGGTTGTCTTACCTGCTCCCAAAAATCCTGAAACTATATCTATCTTTGTATTACTCATATCATTACCTTCCTTCTATATACTGTTAAAGCATATTAATATGCTCTACTCTTTTAATTATAACAGCACCAAGTATCCCTATAATAATTCCGCATACCACTCCTGCAAGCATAAGAACAGGCATATAATATGCTATGCGAATATTATGTATTATTATGGCTGCGACTATAAGCTGTCCTACATTATGCATTACGCCGCCTACTATGCTTACTCCTGCTGCGGACAGTCTTCCAAGTCTTTTAACTATCAGCATGCTGCCAATGCTTACTATACCGCCACTTAATGAATATAATATAGAAAACATATTTCCAAACAAAAGTCCTACCAGTATTATTCTAAACAGACCTACTACTATGGCTGCTCGCTCTCCTATAGTATATAAGCATACTATGGTTACAAGATTTGCAAGTCCAAGCTTTGCACCCGGTATCCCAAGTGATATAGGTATAAGGCTTTCTATAAAGCTCATAATAGCAGCAAGTGCAATCATAATTCCATATAATGCAGCTTTTTTTGCTTTTGTTTTATCAGGCATATATACTCTCAATCATTCTTAAAATGAGGCATGAATCCAATAAGGATAATCATGCCTCGCATTAATTATTCTATATTAACACCTGCTACCTTAACATTAACATCCAGTACATTAAGTCCGGTCATGTTTTCTATAGAATTCTTAACTCTCTCCTGTACTCTCTCGCAAACCTCAGGTATGCTCTGATTGTACTTGATATTAATCGATAGATTAACAGATACATGCTGCTCGTCTACCTCTACCTTAACACCCTTTGACAGGTTCTTCATGCCTAGCTTTGCAACAAGCTCGTTAGTTATATTTCCTGCCATAGAGTCAACTCCGTCTACCTCTGTAGCTGCAAGTCCGGCTATAATAGCGACAACATCGTCCGCTATGCTAACCTCGCCTATCTTTTCCTTTTCATATACTACATGTGTATTTCTGTTTTCCTCTGCCATAAGGACCTCCCATATGTATAATCTATGCTCTAAAGTAATATCCGACTCCCCACTTAGTATGCACATATTTTGGCTCACTAGGTGATGGCTCTATCTTCTCTCTAAGTCGTCTTACATGTACATCTACAGTTCTGGCATCTCCGGACTCCTTAGCCTTACTGCCCCAAACTAAGGTAAGAAGCTGTTCTCTGCTATATACCTTTCCCTGATTATTAACCAAAAGCTCTAGTATATCAAATTCCTTAGCTGTAAGATCTATCTCCTTATCTGATATAAAAACTCTTCTCGAATCAGGATCGAGCTTAAAATCTCCTATAGCTATAACTCTGCTAACAGGCTCTGCTTTTTTGATAGCTGCCCTAGACCTTCGCATAATTACCTTTATTCTAGCCTTAACCTCAAGTATATTAAATGGCTTTGTTACATAGTCATCTGCACCATACTCAAGACCTAGTATCTTATCCATATCAGTGCCCTTAGCCGTAAGCATGATAATAGGCACATCTGAAAACTCTCTGACTGCCTGGCATACCTCGTAGCCATCTAACTTAGGTAGCATAACATCAAGCAGTATCACATCATAATCATTATTCTTAGCCTTGTCTAGAGCCTCCTCGCCATCATATGCACAGTCGACCTTCATTCCATCCTGCTCAAGACTAAACCTTATTCCCTTAACTATTAACTTCTCATCATCTACGACTAAAACCTTAGGCATCCTATTAACCTTCCAAGCTCTATACTGTTATACTATCCTTTATCTTGTTGAACAATGAATCCTTAATTCCGGATATGTTCATTATATCTTCTATACTTTTAAAGCCTTGATTCTTTTCTCTATATGCGATTATGTCCTCGGCTCGTGACTCTCCTATACCTCTAAGAGTCATAAGCTCTTCCTTAGTTGCTATATTAATATTAACTAATCCCTTGCTATTTGAGACATCAGCCTGACTACCATTAATAATACCAGACTTGCTTTCTTCTATAGAAGGAATATATATCTTCATTCCATCTGTTACATATTCCGCCAGATTAATATATTCCTTAGCTGCATTATCCGTAAAGCCACCAGCCATCTCAAGAGCCTTAGCTATCCTATCAGTAGAATTAAGCTCATATACTCCCGGGCTTATAACCTCACCGCATACATATACAACGCAGCTTTTATCTTCTGTGATTTGAGCTTCTACAGTACTTTGAGTTTTGGCTTCCTTATCTCCCTGGGCTTCGTTGCTATTTTCAGCCTCTAGGCTTGCTTCTTTAATAGTAGTTTCTTCATATTTAAGAGAGTCTATGCTTTGAAGCCTCGTGCAGCTATAGCTAATTCCGGCAACCAAAAGTACAATTACTATTATGCATATTTTAAGTATTTTTTTGTTCATCAGCGTTCCTCCTATCGCTTTGAGGACCGCTCAGTCTGTATGTATTATTCTACCAAAAGTAAGCGAAAAATCAAGCTATATACAAGCAATTGACTAGCCATAGGCTCGATTTTATAATAGATGGCATGAAAAAATATGTTGAAAAATTAAAGCTAAATATAGACTATCCTATAGAGGCTCTTGGCAGCCCTAAGAAGCTTCTTATATTTGATATAGAAACCACAGGTCTGTCTGCCGCAAACTCAAGTCTTTATATGATAGCTGCTCTTACACTAGATCCTGATAATTATATCTTAACTCAGTGGTTTGCAGATGATATGTCAGATGAGCAGGATATGCTAAAGGATTTTTTTAGCTATCTAAGTAGCTTTGATACCGTCATATCCTATAACGGAGAAACCTTTGATATCCCATATATAAAAAGCTGCGCCCTTAGCTATCATATGCTAGGTCCTCTTGATGATATGAGAAGCATCGACCTATATAAGCATATAAGAAGGTATAGGAAAATATTTCCGCTTGATAAGCTAAATCAAAAAAGCATAGAGCGATTTACTGGGCTTATAAGGGAAGACAAATATTCAGGCGGTGAGCTAATTAATGTATATAAGGATTATCTTATATGCAAGGACGAGAGTTTGCTTGATATGCTTTTGCTGCATAATAAAGAGGACGTTTTGGGGCTTTCTCATATTCTTTGCATGCTATCTTACATAGGCTGCATTAATGGCAGCTTTGATTTTGATAATATAAGCCTTGCTGAGGACAATATAAAAATCACTTATAAGCTAGAGTGTAAAGTTCCTGTGCCTGTAAATATATCTCTAAAGCCGGTTAGCATAAGCATAGTCGAGAGCCTTCTAACTGTAAATGTAGAGCTTTATAAGGGAACATGTAAGTTTTTCTTTGAGGATTATAAAAGCTATTATTACCTTCCTATAGAGGACTATGCCATACACAAAAGTGTAGGTATGTTCGTTGACAAATCGGCAAGAGTTAAGGCTACTGCAAAGACTGCTTATACTAAAAAGGATGGGCTTTTTGTACCCATCTTTAATATAGCAAATCAAAATATATTCTATAAGGAATATAATACATATCCTGCATATATACTGCTTGATGATATGCCTAAGGAGCCTAGTTCTTTAAAGGCTTATGCAAAAGGTCTTATAGCCTATGTATTATAGGCTCTTTTCGCTTTCCTTTTTACACTTCATTTCCTTTTCCTTAGCCTTTATCTCCTTCCAAAGTGCTAGGCTCTCCTCTGGAGTTCTTGCAACTGCGTCTCCAAATACATGAGGATGTCTTCTAATAAGCTTTTCTCCAAGCCCCTGCATAACATCATCCAAAGTAAAAAGTCCCTGCTCTGATGCTATCTGACTATACAAAAGAACCTGAAGAAGCACGTCACCCAGCTCCTCACAAAGATTATCATAGTCCTTATTATCTACAGCACTAAGTACCTCACCGGTCTCGTCTGTAAGGCATTTTTTCATGCTCTCAAAGTCCTGTGCCTTATCCCACTTGCAGCCATCCTCGCCTCTTAGAATTGCTATAATCTCTCTAAGCTCATTAAAGTCATGCTTACTTTTTTCCTCGTAGGTTTTACCATTATGTACTCTCATATCTCTCCTATCCTACAGCTACAACTATTCCGCCATCTCCTGCATAAAGCGTTGCTACCCCTGCAGTTTTTGTTACTACAACATCCTTAAATATATTTTTAGAGCGAAACATCTCTGCAACCAGCTTTCCTCTTACTGGATTGTTGCACTGCGATATAACTACTCTTGCACTTGATGGATCAGTGCACTCCTTACTAGCTATATTTACCATACGCTCAAGTGCTTTTTTTATTCCTCGGCATTGATCCTTTTTAATTATCTTACCATCTATAGCACCCATTACCGGCTTTATATTAAGTGCTGTTGCTATAATCGCAGTAAGCCCTGATAGCCTACCATTTTTTCTAAGTGGCTCTAGTGATTCGATAACAAAATACGTCTGCATAGTATCAGTATATGCGATTATCTCCTCGCTTATCCTATCAAAATCAAGTCCAGCCTCGCACAGCTCGTTAAGCTTAAGTGCAATACATAGCTGACCTGCAGAGGCAGACTTAGAATTTATAACAAGTATCTTCTTTTTTGTATCAGGATTTTCTTCCAGATAAAGATTTTTTGCAAGCTCTGCTGACTGATACGAGCCGCTAAGATGCTTTGATAATGTTATTATAAAATAATAATCATAATCTCCCTCTAGCTCGTCCTTAAAGCTTTGCGGTGATGGGCATGCACTCTTACCGCCATTAGTGCTTTTTTCTATCCTGTCTATAAAATCCTTTTGGTCAAAGCCTTCATTATCTATAGTGCTATAATCATCTACATATAATGTAAGCGGAACAGTAGCAAAGCTGCAATCAGGCTCTATACCCTCTCTAGGATCTAAGCAGCTGTCAGATATAATCTTATACTTCATATAACTCCTTGTTTGGCAGCAAATAGTAACCACCATATGACATAGTTTTTAATACTATGTCATATTATATTGTGGTATATATAGTCTGTCAATAGCTGCTACCTAGTAATTCAGCCATAATTATAGCCATTTAACAGCTCCATTTTGCTACTTAGTGATTGCAGTCATTATATCATTTGTTCTATGTATAAATTCTGCCATACGCTCTGCAGAAAGTGTTCCATGTGCGATAAGTGCAAGGTCGTATAGCTGCTTACTTATCTTTTCGGAAACATCGCCCTCGTTATGCTCTAAAAGATATTTAACTAGCGGATGTGCTGTATTAAGAACTAGAGTATTTCCCTCTGAGCCAAACATAGACATATCCATGCCAGCCATTCCATACTGCTTCATCATATCCTGCATACGTCTGCTTTCCTCAGATACTGTTAAAAGCGATGCAGTCGATGCATCCTTTAAGGTCTCAAGCTTAACCGCTAGCTTTTCATCTCCTATAGCCTTTTTAACAGCCTCAGCAGTCGTCTCATATTTTTTCTTATCATCCTCGCTAAGCTTAGCATCCTCCTTAAAGGCCTCCTCAAGGTCGGTATCTATTCTAAGGAATTTAAGACCTTCGTTTTGCGATTCAAGCTTACTTACAAACGGTGTGTCTATATTATGATTTAAAATTACAGCATTTAGGCTCTGAGCCTTATACATATCTATGTATCTTGCCTGCTCCTTTTCATCTGTAACATAGTAAATCTTAGTTTCCTGTATCTTAGCCTTTTCTTCCTTATTATCTTCATCTTTTTCCGTTTTATCTGCATTGCCCTCGTCAGACTTTTCTTCATCTGATTTAGGCACTTCAGGAATCAAATCCTTAAGCGTAAGATACTTATGGTCTATGTCCTTAAATAGGATAAAGTCATTCATCTTTTCGGCAAACTTTTCATCCTTAAGAAAACCATACTTGATAAATGGAGCTATATCGTCCCAGTACTTCTCATAATTTTCTCTGTCTGTCTTGCACATTCCAGACAGCTTATCAGCAAACTTCTTAGATATATAATCACTTATCTTCTGAACGAAGCCATCATTTTGAAGTGCACTTCTTGATACATTAAGCGGAAGGTCAGGGCAGTCTATCACGCCCTTAAGCAGCATAAGATACTCAGGGATAACCTCCTTTATATTATCTGCTATAAATACCTGATTGTTGTAAAGCTTGATAACACCTTCTATGCTCTCAAACTCCATATTAATCTTAGGGAAGTAAAGTATGCCCTTTAGATTAAACGGATAGTCCATATTTAGATGAATCCAGAACAGCGGCTCCTTATAATCTCTAAATACCTTTCTGTAAAATTCCTTATATTCATCCTCTGTACATTCATTAGGATGCTTAGTCCACAGCGGATGGGTATCATTGACCGCAACAGGTCTTTTCTTAATCTTATACTGCTCCCTACTAGGCGCAGTCTCTACTACCTCCTTAGTTCCATCTTCCTTAGTTTCTTCCTTCGTCTCGGCAGGCTTAATAACTGTTTCTATTACAGTATCTGTATCCTTAAGCTCATCCTTTTCTATAATCTCTGTTTGCTCGCCGGCATCAACATTGGTAAGGTAAATGTCATAAGGCATAAATGAGCAGTACTTATCCAAAACCTCTCTTACTCTATACTCATTAGCAAATTCCATGCTGTCTTCGTTTAGGTAAAGAGTGATTTTAGTTCCTACCTTTTCCCAGCTGCCATCGCTCATTTCAAATTCTGTTCCGCCATCTGATACCCAGTGAACAGCACTAGCACCTTTCTTGTATGACAGAGTATCTATGCTTACCTTATCCGCAACCATAAATGCAGAATAAAAGCCAAGTCCGAAGTGACCTATAATCTGGTCGTCATTTGCCTTGTCTTTATACTTTTCCACAAAGTCCTTTGCTCCGGAAAATGCTATCTGATTGATATATTCTTCTACCTCGTCCGAGGTCATTCCAAGACCATTATCGGTAAATGTTATCGTTTTGTCCTTGGCACTTACTGCCACATCGATCTGATATTTTACATCGCTTGGCTCTGTATACTCACCTATAAGAGCTAGCTTTTTTAGCTTTGTAATAGCATCACTGCCATTAGATACTATCTCTCTTATAAATATGTCATGATCCGAATACATCCATTTTTTAATAATAGGAAATATATTATCGCTGCTTATAGATAAGCTTCCTTTTTTTGTTGACATAAAAACACCTCTTTTCTATATTAAGGACTTTTTTTAGCCCTATAATCAACATTATATAGTTTATATTGCAAAAGTCAATAAAAAATTAGCACTCTTTAGTAAAGAGTGCTAACATCTTATTTTTTCCGACTTTTTGTTCTGGTTTTATATTCCGGCTTTATATTCTGGTTTTAAGGTATTCCTGTATGCCTTTTTATTTTATGCCAAAAGCCTTATAGAGTTATACAAAATTCCTATGCAGCTGTATTGCTAAGCTGCTCATGCTTTTCAAGGAATTTCTCAAAATCCCTATCCTCGCCGCAATAGCTTACATTAACAGGAACTAAAAGGTTAAGAGACATAACCCCAACTATAGACTTGCCGTCTATAGCTATTCTCTTTCCAACTGATACATCGACATCAAAATCGCACCTGCTAGCAAGTGCTACAAATTCTTTGGCTGCATCTACACTGCCAAGTAATATCATCTTCTCTTTCATAATTATCTCTCCTCATGCAAAACCCACAATTTACATAAAGTCTTTGATTGCATATCTCTCAAAAACTTTACTGTTTTATATCACTTTGATATATCATTGTCAACCTGTTTTCCCACAAAGATTTATTATTTTGCCATTAAAATCGGCTATGCATTAATGCGTTTGCCTGTTCCAAGGTGCAGGGGTTCTTCCGAAGACAAGTCTTAGAAGTACCCTGCGCCTTATTGCTTATTATATTACTGTATCCTTGCACCGTCTGCATCAACCTGATGATTGTCCGGTGTGACAGCATTGCTGTACATTGAGCCATACGGACGATTGTTTGCGGCATTATTGTATACCCACTTAGAGCTTGCTGCATCAAAGGTATAGGTAGCCGCCTCCGGCGCAGGTGCAAAGTAATACTGCTTGCCATTTATAAGCTGCCAGCCTGTGAGCATATCTCCTGTATTAGCATCCATATAGTACCAGTAGTCACCCGTTGTATCATAGAACCAGCCATATAATCTGCCCTTATTCTCATCGCAGTAATACCACTTGCCGTCTGTGCTATCCAATACCCAGCCTGACCTTAAGTAGCCATCATAGCCAAATGCGTAATCTACATTATTTACCTTGACCCAGCTTATCTTCTCACCGGCATTGCCGTCTGTGCTGTTCTCACTTGAGCCCGCTGCATAGGTGCCGTCTGCATACTCATATTTCCAGCCTGTGCTGTCCTTAGTCCATGTGCCGGATTCATTGCTTGCGCCTGTTATGCTGCCTGCAGCGGAGGATGAAGTAGATCCGCTTCCTCCGCTGCCGCCTGATGAACCTCCGCTTGAGTTTCTTGAATTATAGTATCCACAGACTGTGCACTTATTACTTCTAAATGTGTGCGCTCCAACCGTATCTTCAAGCTTTG
>CAVBBU010000012.1:0-27741 GCA_963593765.1 Bacteroidaceae bacterium
CGGGAAGAAAGTGTTCCCGTACAAAGAGTGTGAGCAGTGCATAGCGGTTTCCAGCGTAACTGCGAGCACTGCTTTATTCGGGATATACGACTGTTCGTAAATAATAATAAATAAATCTAAACTAGATATAAAATAAAGCCTGCATATATGTGACCTGAGTCTTTGCACATATATGCAGGCATTTAATATGTCTTAGTTCAAGGTTTATTTTTTACGTGCAGCCTTCTTAGCCACCTTCTTCACAGCCTTTTTAATCACCAGCTTCTTTGGAGCCTTCTTAGAATTAAGCTCCTGCATCTTCATAGCACGAACCTTTAGTGGAAGACCAAATAGTGTTATAAAGCCACTTGCATCGTGGTGGTCGTACAGATCTCCTGTAGTAAATGAAGCAAGAGATTCTGAATAAAGTGAATAAGGAGATGTAGTACCTGCCTTAATTATATTGCCCTTGTATAGCTTAAACTTAACTGTACCTGTAACATACTTCTGAGTAGATTCTATAAATGCCTGAAGTGCCTCACGAAGTGGTGTAAACCATGTGCCCTCATATACTACCTGAGCAAACTTAGCACCAACAGTTTTCTTAAAGTCCATAGTTGCTCTGTCAAGTATAAGCTCCTCAAGCTGATTGTGAGCCTCCATAAGTATGGTGCCACCAGGTGTTTCATATACACCACGGCTCTTCATTCCAACTACACGATTCTCAACTATATCAACTATACCTATACCATTCTTGCCGCCAAGCTCGTTAAGTTTGCGAATTATATCAGCAACCTTCATCTTCTTTCCATTGATAGAGGTAGGAACGCCCTTTTCAAATGTCATAGTTACGCTAGTAGCCTTATCAGGTGCCTTTTGCGGAGTAACACCAAGTACAAGCATATGCTCATAATTAGGCTCACATGATGGATCCTCAAGCTCTAAGCCCTCATGACTTATATGCCATATATTACGATCTCTGCTGTAGCTGCTGTCAGCCTTAAATGGAAGATGTATGCCATGCTGCTTGCAATATTCGATCTCATCCTCACGAGACTGCATAGTCCAAACATCTGTCATACGCCATGGAGCGATTATATTAATATCTGGAGCAAGTGCCTTGATAGAAAGCTCGAATCTTATCTGATCATTACCCTTTCCTGTAGCACCATGACATATAGCAGTTGCCTTTTCCTTTCTTGCAACCTCAACAAGCTTTTTAGCTATAGCCGGACGAGCCATAGACGTACCAAGAAGATACTTATTCTCATATACTGCACCAGCCTTAACACAAGGCATAATATAGTCATTGCATAGTTCATCAGTAATATCTATTATATATAATTTAGAAGCACCAGATAGCTTTGCTCTCTTTTCTAGACCATCAAGCTCATTGCCCTGACCGCAGTCTATACAGCAGCATATAACCTCATAATTAAAATTTTCCTTAAGCCATGGAATGATGGCTGTTGTATCCAAACCACCAGAGTAGGCTAGTACTACCTTTTCCTTTTTTGATGAATTGTTTGCTGTTTTCATAATTTTGCCTCCAAGTATTTTTAAAAACTCTTATAAATATACACGGACTGCAACGCAAAATCAAGCAATATTTGAATAAAAATCAGAAAAAATATGCAAATTATGAATATTAATGCATATACAAAAACTGAAGTATTATTTACTTCATAGGAAAGTGCGCCCTATGAAGTAAAAAAACGCTCCGCTTTGGATCGCACTGCGGCGGAGTGGAAGATGTCGCTTTGCGACCCGCCGCAGGCGGAGAATCCTGCGAAGCAGGATTCTTATTTGTAATATAGTCTGTTATAATAAGAAGATATCGTAAAGCCTCGCAGAGCAGGATTCTTATTTATACATTATGGAGATTAATTATGAATACTAGTAACATGAACATAGAGGAGTATGCACAGGCT
Organism: Bacteroidaceae bacterium; assembly: GCA_963593765.1. GTDB lineage: Bacteria > Bacillota > Clostridia > Lachnospirales > Lachnospiraceae > CAVBBU01. The sequence continues at coordinate 1,911 of CAVBBU010000012.1, forward strand.
CTTTCAAGTGCGAGTCCGATTCCGGGCGGCGGAGGAGTGTCCGCTGTAGTTGGCATGCTGGGAGCATGCCTAGGGCAGATGGTTTGCAATCTAACCATAGGAAAGAAAAAGTACAAGGAGCATGAAAAGCAAATAGAGGAGATTAAGGATAGACTTTCAAAAAAGTCAGCACTTTTGATTGAGCTATCTGATGGAGATGCGAAGGCATTTCTCCCATTATCAAAGGCGTACTCGCTTCCGACTAATACCGATGAAGAAAAAAGAATTAAAAAAGAAACCATGGAGCCACTTTTGGTTAATGCGGCACAGGTTCCGATTGATATAATGACAGCTGCATATAGTATGCTTGATGATATGGATTATATAAGAAGATATGGAAGTACGCTCGCAGTATCAGATGTAGGAGTGGCAGTGATGCTAATAAGAGGAGCAGTTCTTAGTGCATATCTTAATGTAAAAATAAATACCAGATTTATGGAAGATAAAACTAAGGCAGAGGATATGGATAAAAAGGCACTTGATATAAAGGAAAAGGTAATTATAGCCTGCGATGCTATATATAAAGATGTATTGGAGATAATGAGATGAAGCTACTAAAGGGAATAGATGTTAGTAATAAAATTAAAGAGGATATACAAAGCAGTTTGAGCATGGATATAGTTCCGACATTAGCTATAGTAAGAGTTGGTGATAGACCTGATGATATATCATATGAAAGGGGAGCTACAAAAAAGCTTACTGATTTTGGACTAGCGGTTAAGAGCTTTAGCTATCCGGAGGATATAACAGATGATAGCTTTAGAAAAAGCTTTGAAGAAGTTAATAATGATAAAAATATAGATGGAATACTTCTTCTTAGACCACTTCCAAAGCATATAGATGAGTCCGAGATAGAGAGAATTATAGATCCTAAAAAGGATTTGGACGGGATAAGTCCTATCAATATAGCAAAAATTATGATGGGAGATAAAAGTGGCTTCGCACCATGTACAGCACAGGCGGTTATAGAGCTGCTGAAGTTTTATAACATTCCTATTAAGGGGAAGAATGTTGTTATAATAGGAAGAAGTCTTGTTATAGGAAAGCCTCTTTCTATGCTTATGCTTAGCGAGGATGCGACTGTAACTATATGCCACAGCAAGACAGAAAATCTAAAAGAGGTAACAAAGAGAGCAGACATATTAGTTGCTGCTATAGGAAGGGCTAAGCTTATAGATGCAAGCTATGTTAAGGAAGGTGCAGTCGTAATTGATGTAGGGATCAATGTTGGCAGTGACGGCAAGCTGTGCGGAGATATAGATACAGCGGATATAGAAAATGTAGCAAGTATGGCAACACCAGTCCCAGGCGGCATAGGAAGCGTAACAACTGCAGTGCTTGCGAAGCATTTGGTGGATGCGGTAAAATAACACATTTGATTTCATATTTAAATAAAAAAGGTAAATAAAAAATCGATTTGACGTTGCGAAATATAGATTTTTATGAGATTATTGTAGGGCGTGAAATTTTGATTAGATTTTAACAATAAAAAATATAGGGGATATGGTATGGAATTAGCAAATAATATAGTCAATACTTTAAATGATTTCTTAAGTGGTAAGCTGCTTATTGTTTTACTGCTTGGTACTGGACTTTGGTTTACTATCCAAACAGGCTTTATACAGATAGCAGGCTTTGGCGAGGGAATGCGTCGTATGTTTGGAGGCCTCTTTAGTAAGGGAGCTAAGGCAGACAAGGACGGTATGTCGTCATTTCAGGCACTTGCAACAGCTATAGCAGGTCAGGTAGGTACAGGTAATATCGCAGGAGCTGCAACAGCTATAGCAGTCGGCGGACCTGGTGCTATATTCTGGATGTGGATAGCAGCATTTCTTGGTATGGCAACTATATTTGCAGAGGCTGTGCTTGCTCAAAAGTATAAGACAGTAGCCGACGATGGTCATGTAACCGGTGGGCCAGTATATTATATAAGCAAGACCTGTGGCAGCTTTGGCAAGGTGCTTGCTGTTATATTTGCAGTTCTTATTATTCTTGCACTAGGCTTTATGGGCAATGCAGTACAGTCAAACTCAATCGCTTCTGCATTTAATACAGCCTTTAATATACCTGTTTGGGTTACAGGAATTGTTCTTGCAATTCTTTCATTCTTAATCTTCTCAGGTGGAATGAAAAGAATAGCTACAATTACAGAAAATGTAGTTCCTATTATGGCAATATTTTATATAATAGGCTCAGTGATAGTTTTAGTTGTTCATGCCTCTAAGATACCTACAGCATTTATTAATATATTTGAGGGAGCATTTGCCATGAAGTCAGTAGTTGGCGGTGTGGCTGGTATTACTATAGCAAAGGCTATGCAAAAGGGTATAGCAAGAGGGCTGTTTTCAAACGAAGCAGGTATGGGATCAACCCCACATGCACATGCTGTCGCAAAGGTTTCACATCCGGCAGAGCAGGGCTTTGTTGCTATGATAGGAGTATTTATAGATACATTTATCATACTTGATATGACAGCATTTGTTATACTTACATCAGATGTTCTTACAGCAGATGGCTCGCTTACAGGTGCAGCTCTTTCACAGGCAGCATTTTCTACTGTATTTGGTGATGTTGTAGGACCTATATTTATAGCTATAGCACTTTTCTTCTTTGCCTCATCAACTATAATAGGCTGGTACTTCTATGGAGAAGCAAATATCAAATACTTATTTGGCTCTAAGGCAGTTAAGGTATATAGTCTTATAGTTTGCCTATGTGTATTTGCGGGAACCTTTGGTCAGGTAGACCTAGTTTGGAATATGTCAGACTGCTTTAATTCTTTGATGGTGCTTCCAAATGTTATAGGACTTATAGGTCTTTGGAAGGTAGTTAAGGACGAAAAGCTAGATTATTATAAAAAAGCTTCAAAGTAAGATAAGGTCTTTTTAGAGAGATAGGACGGTTACTATGGATTTTTTTGAGATACTTAAGGTTATAGTGCTTGGAATAGTAGAGGGCTTTACAGAGTGGCTTCCTATAAGCTCTACAGGCCATCTTATCATTGTTGATGATATTGTAAGACTTAATGTTTCGCCTGAGTTTATGGAAATGTTCAGGGTTGTTATACAGCTTGGTGCTATTATGGCTGTTGCGGTTTTGTATTTTAAAAAGCTTAATCCGTTTAGCAGCAGAAAAAAGGAAAGCCAGAAAAGAAATACCTGGCTGCTTTGGATTAAAATAATTATAGGCTGTATTCCGGCAGCTATACTAGGCTTCTTTTTAGATGATTGGATGGATGAGCATCTGTATAATGGCTTTGTAGTAGCACTAATGCTTATCATATATGGTATTTTCTTTATATTAATAGAAAAAAGAAATCGCTTTAAGGCACCTGTAATAGAAAGGACAAGTCAGATAAGCTATCAGATGGCATTTTATATAGGCGTATTTCAGGTACTTGCACTTGTTCCGGGAACGTCAAGGTCAGGTGCGACTATACTAGGAGCTATGGTGCTAGGCTGCTCAAGAGCAGTAGCAGCAGAGTTTTCATTTTTCCTTGGAATACCAGTTATGTTCGGAGCAAGCCTTTTAAAGATAGTAAAGTTTGGCTTTAGCTTTGATTTGGCGGAGATAGTATATCTGCTGCTTGGAATGATAGTAGCATTTCTTGTATCTGTTTACAGCATAAAATTTCTTATGAACTGGATTAAAAAGCATGACTTTACATTTTTTGGATACTACCGCATAGTGCTCGGTGGAGTAGTTTTATGCTGGTATGTAATTAATTCACTTGTACATTAAAGCGTTTGTAATGCTTAGAGAATATACTGTATCTATGAAAATAAATAGCAAATAATATGCTGGTTATACTCCAGCTTATCGGATAAGCCCAGGCAACAGTCATGATGCTTGGGCTTTTTGGTATGGCAATAATTATCCATAAAATTCTAAGCACGCAAACGCCCATGCATGTCATAAGCGTAGGAATCCAGCAATCGCCAGTTGCCTTAAGAGATGCAGAATAAATTTCTATAAGTATATAAGTAAAATATGTAGGGCCTAAAAATCTAAGAAGACCCTCGCCTATAGCTATAACAGCAGTATCATCTGTAAATACAGAGTAGATAAGATGTGCACCAAATACCATAAGAAGACATATAGCAGCTGTCGCTACAAGACACATAGCAAGGCAGTATTTTATGCCATTTTTAGCTCTGTCCATCTTGCCTGCACCAAAGTTTTGACCAACGAAGGTAGTAGCCGCAATGCCAAATGCCTGCATTATCATCCAGTATAATGAGTCGACCTTGCCGAGCGTTGCCCAGGCGGCTATACTGTCGGTTCCGAGAGTATTTACTGCAATCTGAATTATAATATTTGCAAAGTTATACATCGTTGCCTGAAGCCCGGCAGGAAAGCCTATGCCAACCATACGCTTAAAGGTTAAAGGATGTATTTTTATTTTAGATAGAGTAACCTTGTACATATCATTAGTTTTGCATAATTGAACCATAACAAGGATGGCACTTATCGCTTGCGATGAAATAGTAGCAATAGCAGCGCCTGCTATACCCATATCCATATAAGCAACAAATAGTATATCTAAAAATATATTAACTGCACATGCAGCAATAAGATATATAAGCGGTCTTTTTGAATCGCCTGCAGCTCTAAGAAGAGCAGCTCCCATATTGTATATAAGATTTCCTACCATACCAAGAAAATATATACTAAGGTAGGTAGTTGCAAGCGGAAGTATATCGCTAGGTGTTTTCATAAGTATAAGTATGTATTTGGAAAATGCAATACCAAAAAGCATAAGACATATTCCTACCATAACAGAAAATGCAAGTGCGGTATGGATGCATTTGCTAACCTCATCCTTTTTTTGAGCACCATAGCTTTGCGAGAGTGCGACGGCACAGCCAGAGGAAAGCCCGGTAAAAAATCCGATAAAAAGATTAATTATAGTGCTTGTAGTTCCGCCGACTGCAGACAGTGCCAGTTTGCCTACACATCTTCCTACGACTATCGCATCTACAGTGTTATATAGCTGCTGAAAAAATGTTCCGAATAATATAGGGAAGAAAAAAAGAAGAAGCTGCTTAGCTATGGCTCCCTCTGTTATCTGATTAATAGCCCCCGTTGGCTTTTCCTTTTCCATATTCATTACCTTTAAAGCTCCTAAAAATATCTCTAATACAATGCTCAACTATACCGCAAGTTATATATACTGTCAATTACTTTGGTAGACATAATATAAGACTATGCTTTGGAAAATGCTTGAAAAAGGCTGAGAAATTCGGGGAAGACGGATAAGAATATTCAGAAAAATTGGTATTTATATAAAAACAATTATAATTCAAATAAAAATATTGAAAAATATATTGACAAATCGGTATTAATAGTATATACTTCAGATAACAAAAGAGATAAGAACATCCGTAGACAAACGGAAATCTACGAAAGGAGGTACAATCCAAAGATAAGCTAAATTAGTTATATACTTTAATTCAAGGCTTAGGGAACATTCTATATAGAGTCCAGATACATATCAGATTAATTGAATCAAAAGCTACAATTCAATATTAAAATAATTAATACAAGCGATGATGTATCACAGGAACAACGAAAGCCGAGAAAACAATTTAATATTAGAATACAAGATTAAGATATATATTAAGTACATATATATTCTGATCAGAATGAGAGGTAGAGAATCCGATGGACAACGAGACATCAAGCTAGAAGGGGATATCGCAAGCAAATAAGAATGCGGTATCCTCTTTTAGATTGCATTAAAACGGATTATCAGCTGTAGAGCATATACAACCGCTGTTCAAACCAATGTATTTTAGTGAGCTGTTTCCTTAAGATTTCTATGTGCCGTAGCAAGCATAAGCTTGATACGATTTAGCTGGTTGACCTCGCTTGCACCTGGATCGTAGTCAACTGCGATTATATTTGCTTCTGGATGAGTACGCCTAAGCTCCTTGATTACGCCCTTACCTACAACATGGTTAGGCAAGCATCCAAATGGCTGAGTGCAAACTATATTTGGCACGCCACTTTCTATTAGCTCTAGCATCTCTCCGGTTAAAAACCACCCCTCGCCAGTTTGATTGCCAAGTGATACATACTGCTTTGCCATATTAGCAAGATGCTCTATCTTTGATGGCGGATAAAAATGCTTGCTCTTTTTTAGTGCAGCTCTTGCAGGGCTTCTAAAGTATTCAAGTAGCTTTATAGTGCAGTTGCAAAGAAATGCTGACCTTTTAGAGCTTCCCAAATTATCATGCTTAAAGTTGCTATTATAAAAAGAATAAAGCAGGAAGTCTAACAGGTCTGGCATAACAGCCTCTGCTCCCTCAGATTCAAGCAGCTTTACTATATGATTATTTGCAAGAGGAGAAAACTTAACTAATATTTCTCCAACTACACCAACTCTAGGCTTTTTAATATCCTTTCTTGGAAGCTTATCAAAATCATCTACTATACCCTGAACAATTTTTGCAAACTCTCTAAAGCTAGGAGATTTTTTCGATACAGCCTTTATACAAATTTCCTTCCATTTTTCATGCAGCCTGTCACTAGAACCCGGAACTGCCTCATAAGGACGTGTTGCATATAAAACTCTCATAAATACATCGCCATAAACTATAGCCTGCATTGCCTTAGTTAAAAGCGGAAGAGTAATCTTAAAGCCGGGATTAGTTTCCATACCGTTTGCATTGACTGATATAACAGGCACATCAGGAATACCAGCCTTTATAAGTGCACGTCTTATAAAGCCTATATAATTACTAGCTCTGCAGCCACCGCCTGTCTGGCTCATAAATACAGCAGTATGCTTAAGGTCATACTTGCCAGAAAGCAGAGCATCCATAATCTGACCTATAACTATCAGCGAAGGATAGCATGCATCATTGTTAACATACTTTAGTCCGGTATCTACTGCCGTCTTGTTATCATTTTGAAGAACGACTACATTGTAACCAAAGGCTCTAAGTGCAGGCTCTAGGATATCAAAATGTATAGGTGACATCTGAGGGCAGAGTATAGTATAGTTTTCCTTTTTCATCTGCTTAGTAAAAAATGTTCTATGATAAGCAGATGGTCTTATAGTTCTTGTATAGCTTTTCTTTTCTCTAACTCTTAGAGCAGCGATAAGAGAGCGAATACGAATTCTAGCCGCACCGAGATTATTGACCTCGTCTATCTTAAGAACGGTATATATCTTATCAGAGCCTGTAAGTATATCAGAAACCTGATCTGTAGTTACCGCATCCAGTCCGCAGCCAAAGGAGTTTAGCTGAACAAGGTCTAAAACGTCTGAGCCTTTTACATATGTTGCCGCAGCATAAAGCCTAGAATGATACATCCATTGGTCAGAAACTATAACAGGCCTTTCAACCTTAGCTAGATGCGACACCGAATCCTCAGTTAGAACTGCAAGTCCGTATGAGGCTATCATATCGGGTATACCGTGGTGGATTTCAGGATCTATATGATAAGGCCTGCCAGCAAGAACTATACCATGCTTGTGATTAGATACTAGCCATGCGATAGTTTCCTCGCCCTTATGCTCTATATCCTCCTTTGATTTTAAAAGCTCAGCCCATGCCTTTTTAGATGCATTTTTTACCTCGCAATCAGCTATATCAAATTCTTCCTTCATTACCTTTACTAGCTGATCAGTAAGCACCTTTTCATTAGTAAATGCCATAAAAGGATTTAGAAATCTTATATTAAGCTGCTTTAGCTCCTCGACATTATTTTTAATATTCTCAGCATATGATGTAACTATAGGGCAGTTGTAGTGATTGCCTGCATCCGGCTGTTCATTTCTTTCGTAAGGCACGCAAGGATAAAATATAGTTTTTACTCCATTATTAATCAGCCACATTATATGACCGTGGCTTATCTTAGCAGGATAGCACTCTGACTCACTAGGTATGGATTCTATTCCCAGTTCGTAGATCTGCCTAGTAGACATAGGAGAAAGAACAACTCTAAAGCCAAGCTCTCTAAAAAATACTGCCCAGAAAGGAAAGTCCTCATACATATTTAAAACCCTAGGTATGCCTATAGTTCCTCTTGGAGCATTTCCCTCATCAAGTGGCTCGTAGTTAAATATTCTATTAAATTTATAATCGAAAAGATTAGGTATATCCTTTTTGCTCTTTTCCTTACCAAGTCCCTTTTCGCAGCGGTTACCAGATATGTACCTTCTGTTACCCTCGAATTTATTAATCGTTAGAACGCAGTGGTTATTACAACTCTGACATCTAGTCATAGATGTTTCGTATTTTAGATTAATTATCTCGTCGATAGGCAGCATAGAGCTTTGCCTTTCCTCAAAACGCTCCCTTGCTATAAGTGCCGCACCAAATGCACCCATAATACCTGCAATGTCTGGCCTTATAGCCTCGCAATTTGCTATTCGCTCAAACGCACGAAGCACTGCATTATTATAGAAGGTTCCGCCCTGAACTACTATGTGCTTTCCTAGCTCCTTTGCATCGGTTATCTTAATAACCTTAAAGAGTGCATTTTTGATAACTGAGTATGCAAGCCCGGCAGATATATCAGCGACAGTAGCACCCTCTTTTTGTGCCTGCTTAACATTAGAATTCATAAAGACAGTACATCTTGTTCCTAGGTCTACTGGATTTTTTGCAAATAGGGCTTCGCTTGCAAAGTCCTCTACGCTATAGTTTAATGACTTTGCAAATGTTTCTATAAAGGAGCCACAGCCTGATGAGCATGCCTCATTAAGCTGCACTGAATCTACAGTTGCATCCTTTATCTTAATGCATTTCATATCCTGACCGCCAATGTCTATAATGCAATCAACATCAGGCTCGAAAAATGCAGCAGCATAGTAGTGAGAGATGGTTTCTACCTCGCCCTCATCTAACATAAAGGCTGCCTTTAAAAGTGCTTCACCATATCCGGTAGAGCACGAGTATACTATATGTGCATTTGGATTAAGCTTCTCCTTTATATCCTTCATAGCACGAATAGCAGTAGCTAGAGGTGAGCCGTCATTTCCAGAATAAAACTTATAACGCAGCGTTCCTTCTTCATCGATAAGTGCTATCTTAGTAGTAGTAGAGCCGGCATCTATTCCTAAAAATAGATTGCCCTCGTATCCATCTAGGCTTTCACTTTTTACGCAGTGCCTTTCATGGCGATCAGTAAATTCCTTATAGTCAGCCTCATCTTCAAAAAGAGGCTGTATACGAGCAACCTCCGCTTCTATAGCGACACCATTTCTAAGCCTTTCTATAAGACTATTTAGCGATATGGCAGCATGAGCCTCGACATTCATGGCGGAGCCTATAGCTGCAAAAAGGTGAGAATTATCTGGTGCGATAATATACTCGCCGCTTAATTTTAAAGTTCTGATAAATGCATTCCTAAGTTCAGGAAGAAAATGAAGTGGTCCACCTAAGAATGCAACATGTCCTCTTATAGGCTTACCGCAGGCAAGTCCGGATATAGTTTGATTAACTACGGCTTGGAATATAGAGGCTGCAAGATCCTGCCTTGTAGCACCTTCATTGATCAGTGGCTGTATATCTGATTTTGCAAAAACGCCACACCTAGCTGCTATAGGATATATAGACTTGTAATTAGCAGCATAATTATTAAGACCAGCAGCATCGGTTTGCAATAATGATGCCATCTGGTCTATAAACGAGCCGGTACCGCCAGCACATATACCATTCATACGCTGGTCTATACCGCCTGTAAAATATATAATTTTAGCATCCTCGCCGCCCAGCTCGATAGCAACATCGGTTTTAGGTGCGAAGAATCTAAGTGCAGTCGCGACTGAAACAACCTCCTGCACAAAGCTTACATCAAGGTGCTTTGCAAGAGCGAGACCACCAGAGCCTGTAATCATGGGGATAATGTCCATAGCTCCTAGCTTTTTATAAGCACGCTCTAGGAGAGTAGCAAGTGTTTCCTGTATATTAGCATAGTGCCTTTCATAGTCGGAAAACAAAATCTCATTAGCTTCATTTATAATAGCTATCTTGACTGTGGTTGAGCCTATGTCTATTCCTAATCTGTTTGTGTAATTCATATTTACCTCATAAAGCATTGCAATACCTAAATAACAAAATCAAGTACAAGAGATAATAGCATAATAAGGGTGATTTTTCAAATAAGACTACGCAATCGAATTAAATCCCTTAAGTATAAATTTATTTGCCATAGCGGCAAGCTCCTTAGGACTTGTTGTCATACCATCCTTAAACCATTGCTGTGTTATTCCTATGCAGCCGGATACAGCGAAGGAATAAAAAACCTCAAACTCTGCTATATCCTTCTGCCTTACATCCTTTGCCCAGTCGTTAAATATCTTTGCCCTAAGCACATTGTGGAAGCTGTTTATAAATCTGTTATCTCCATTAGGTCCTACAAGAGTGCTTACCATGTCTGCATTGTCATATATATATGAAAATATATCCGTAAGCAGGTTTTCGTTTATAGGAGCGATACCTCCCTTAGGATTAGGCATATCAGTATACTTATCAAGTATAGAATGAAAATCCTCGATTAGCTCGTCCTCGACATGATTAAGAAGATCAAATACATCCTTATAATGAAGATAGAAGGTTCCGCGGTTAATGTCCGCCATGTCGGATATCTCCTTGACACTTATGTCCTGAACATTTTTTTCATGCATGAGCTTACCAAGACAGCTGCGAAGCTGAGACTTGGTTCTTCGAACACGTCTATCAATACTTAATTTATCTCTCATATCAAACTCCTTTTAGATATGTATAGCATGTGTGCTATATATAGCTTATTGAAATGAATATTCGTTTAAGGAACAATCATCCTATAAAGTGTCTTATAAAATGATTAGAATGTTCATTAAAAAAACAAAAAATAAACTTGAATATATAGACATTTATAAGTATAATACAAAATGGTTCATAATTCAACAGATGTCTATAAAAAGAAGAGGTGTTAAGATGTTAGGCATGAAACACGCAAAAAGGGTTATAAAAAAGCAGATTGCAGTCCTTCTTATAATAATGAATGTTATTGGTAGCATGGGAGCAGGCAGCATAACAGCATATGCACAGGCACCAAAGGCTAAGACGGATGAGGCACTATATATTAATCTTGACTATTATGGAGAGACTAAGGATATAAACATAGTTAAAGGCGTAAGCCTTAATGGTCAAAGCTCATATACAGACTATGGAAGCTATTCAAGTGTAGTAAATATGACCTCGGATCAGGATCCGGTTCTAGCTTCGGATTCAGTTAGCTTTAGTGACCTAGATACCAGCAAGAGATTTTACTATCAGTGTACTCCAAAGAGCAGCTCAGATATAGTTTTGCCGTGGACCTTTGATGTAGACTATAAGCTTAATGGAGTTACTACAACACCGGAAAAGATCGCAGGTGCTTCAGGACTTGTAGAGATACATCTTAAGGCTACAGCAAACAAGAGCGCACCGGAGTATATGAGAAACAATATGCTTCTTACTGTAGCAACTACAGTTGATATGACTAAGAATCTTAGCGTAGAAGCAGACGGAGCACAGATACAGTCACTTGGAACAACAGATGCTGTCATGTTTGCAGCTCTTCCGGGTGAGGACGGTGACTATACTATTCGTATAGGAAGTGACAGCTTTGAGTATTCTGGACTTATAATTATGATGGTTCCTGGTACAGCAGATGCACTGGACCATGTTAAGGATATAAAGGAAGCAAAGGACAGAGTAGATGATTCTGTAGATAAGATATATGACAGTACAAACAAGCTCCTTGATATTATGGGGACTATGGACAGCTCGCTTGTAGGTCTTAGAAGTGGTCTTGTGGATCTTAATAAGGCTAGAGCTACAGCAGATTCATACGGCGACACTCTTGTAGGTCAAAGCGAGCAGAGCATTGCGGATCTTAGAGATACAGCAACAAAGACTGCAGAGCTAGTACCACATATAACAACTGCAAAGCAGGCAGTGCATGATATAACTATAGAGATGGATCAGATAGCTGGAGATCTGGATGATATAACACCAGTTCTGAGAGCCTTAAGAACAGATCTTTATGATATACAAAGTGACCTTGGTGCCTTGCAGGACGTTTTAGCCGATGCAAGTGATGAGGCAGATGATTCATCAGAGTTAGCACAGAGGCTTTATGATAAGCTTAGTGATACATCACAAAAGCTTGAGATACTCGAGGCTATAATTGCAGGCGATAGCGTTATAGGCACAGCAGAAGATGGAACAGGTGGCGTTAAGTATATAACCTCACTTGATAAGAGTACGCAGGAGCTGTATAAGAGTCTTCTTAAGATGGGATATTTTGCTTCACCTTCATCTGCAGAGAAGAAGGCAGGCTATTACGAAGCATTGCAGCAGAGTGCATTGTCCTCTGATGCTTTATACAAGGCATTAGGAGAGCTATGCGAGGATGGACAGGCATATATAGATCTGTCGCAGGATGGACTTGTGATTAATGATTCTGCATTAGTAACCTTCCAGGAAGGAATCGCTGTAGCAACAAAAAGTACAGCAAATACAAAAAGCATAACCTACAATGCAGTAGATATGATAGGTAGAAGTAAGACACTGCTAGAGGATATAGTTAATGCACATGAAACTATAGATAAGTATTCAAAGACTACAGAGGATGCTATAGATGCAGCAGGAAGACTTACTATATCTATTAACAGTACGATGACAAGCACAGCAGATACGCTTACTACTATAAATAATATATTTAAAAATTCTAAGGGTGAGTTTAATAGCGGAACTAAGAAGTCTATCGAATCAAGTATAGAGGTTATAGATAAAGCACTTGATATGGTAAAGCTTTCTAATGATTTTAAATCGGCAAATGATTCGATAAAGCAGGCTTGGGATAGTGAGATAGATGATCTTACTAAGGATACTAATGTGCTTAATATGGATCCTGATGCGGCACTTGTATCATTTACCTCTAGTAAAAATGATACGCCTAATAGCATACAGGTTATCATGCGAACTGAGGAGATAACTGCAGACGATGATGCAGCTACAGATGTAACAGATATAGATGTAGAGCTGGACAATGCAGGACCGCTCGGACGTATATGGATAGTATTTAAGAGTATATTTAATTATATAATAAATATATTTTCAAAATTATAATTGTAATGTGATATAATTAGAGTCCACAAGGAGAAACAATATGGATTCTAAGAAAAAAAGAACATCTATATTAGCCGTAATCTTTGTGATTACGGCTATTATTTTTTTTATAAGACTAAGGGGTGGAAGCCTAATAGGCGGTTCATCAAAGGACAGCACTATTAGCTATACTGATGTAAAGGATGGCATTGATGAAGCTAAGCTTCCTATTATATATATTGATACCCTAGATAGATCTATGAATGTATTATATGGCTATGCTAATGGCACAGATGCATATACGGCAGTTGACACACTTACTATACTTCCGGAGGATAACAGACTAACTATACACACAAGGGGCGGCAGCGTTGATGTACTAGGTGCAAGCTATGAGGTTAGAACCTTAGATAAAAGCGAGCTGATAGAAAAAACCGAAGTTACTCAAATGCAGACCACTGATGCAGGTGTAGATATAGTTCTTCCGATTCAAAGGCTTCTAAAGGAAGAAACAGAATATATATTAGATATTATTCTTAAGCTTTCTGATTATGATAAGGTGCATTATTATACAACTATAAAGAAAGCAGATGTAGAAAAGGCAAAATATATAGTTGAGCTTGCGGATACATTTTCAAAAAATAATTTTGATTATGATTTAGCAAGGGGCAATGCAACCTATATCGAAACAGATGGCACAGCAGATGAGCAAACGCTAGGAGATGTTTCTCTTAAGTCCACATATGATCAGCTAACCTATAATAGCATGGAGCTAGATATATTTGGCTATAGAGATATTAGACTATGTGCCTTTGATGGCAATATGGGCGAGGTGAAAATTATTTCATATGCAAAGCAAAGGGATGCAGATAAAGCATATAGAATAGTTGAGTCTATGTCATACAGACAGGGCGCAGAAAGATTCTATATGATGGACTATAAAAGAAGCATGAGCGAGCTTATTAGTGGTAGCAGTATAAGCTTTGCAGGTGGAAGCATGGATCTCGGAATACAGCCGGAGGATACCTGCATGGCGATAAAAAACGAGGCAGGAAGCTTTCTTGCTATAGCATCGGGCGGATATCTTGGCATATATAGCACTGAGAATAAAGAGCTAACTGATATATGCACATATAATATAGAAGCTATAGAAAAAAGAGATTCATTTAACAGATATAATTTAAAGCCTCTTAATATAGATAGTGAAGGAAATCTCTACTTTATAAGCTATGGATATACTAACGCTGGTACTTACGAGGGAGGTGTCGGCATATCACTTATGTATTATAATTATGCGGACAATATACTAACTCAAAAGGCATATATTCCGGTAGATACAAGCTATGAGATGCTAAAAGAGGATATTAATTCTCTTGCATATTTTAGTAATAACGGAACCTTATATCTTAAGCTTGGCGACAGTATATATGCATTGATAGCGGGCAGCACAGAGCATATGGTTGTATGTACCGGACTTAAGGATAATAGCTACGCACTAACCAGTGACAGGTTTTCTAAGAAGCTGCTTGCATGGCAGGATGAGGCAAGCAGTAACGGTAGTGAGCTTATACATATGATGGATCTTAATTCTGGTGATAAAAGCGAGCTTCGTGCAGATAGCGGATATATATATAAGCTGCTTGGATTTATGAGAGAGGATATGGTTATTGGAATAGCAGATAAAAGCAACGAAAGGCGGCTGCATGGAGCTGCCTTAGATATTCCATATAATGCTGTCAAAATTCTTGATAATAATTTGCAGGCACAGATGGACTATACGCAGCCAGATAGATATATAAGCGATGTATATGTCGGAGAGGATTCGGCTTCGCTAAGGCTTCTTATTAAAAATTTTGATGGAGATTTTAGCATTGATAAAAAAGACCTTATAGTAAATAGAGATGGTGATGTAAATTATTCAAATAGCTATATGCAGCTAAAGCAAATGTCAACAGATAAGACATATGAGCTTAAGCATACAGTTCTTGAAATGTCAGCAGCTATCAATAAAAAAAGAGCAGCAGACTATAAGGAAAATGAGGATGCAAAGCTTATAGAGCTTGATGCAAGGCTTAGTGATGCGGAAAAGTATATTGCATATGGACATGGAGAAATGCTAGGCAGCTATGAAGGCATATCAGATGCGATAAATAATGCCTACGAGAGCATGGGACATGTCAGATATAAGGGGGCTATAATTTATTCAAGACCAGCTACAGTAAGTGCAAAGCTTATACGCAATCCGGAAAATTATGTTAGTGAGATATTAGCTAAGTATAATGATGGAAGGCTTACAAGCATAAGAGGAACCTACTTTAGACCTATGCTTTATTTTGTGGGAAATGGCTATCCTGTGCTAAGCTACGCAAGCGATGGAAGTCCTATACTTATATATGGATATGATGCACATAATATATTTGTATATGATATAAATACAGCTACTCATTATAATATGAATCAGGATGAGGCACAGAGTATGTATGATGAGAATTATGACGATTTTTCGCTAAACTTTACCTTTGAGGAATGATATGCTATAATTCTTAAGAAATTGTGAATGAAATATATCGAGGTGTGCGATGGGGCAATATATAATGCGTGGTGGCAATCCGCTTGCCGGAGATGTCACTATAGGTGGTGCTAAAAATGCCGCACTAGGTATACTTGCAGCCTCTGTTATGACAGATGAGGATGTTAGAATAGACAATCTGCCTGATGTTAGAGATATTAATGTTATGCTCGAGGCTATCAGAGAGATTGGTGCTAAGGTTGAAAAGCAGGGAGAGCATGCAGTTATCATCAATGCAAGCTCTGTTAGAGATGTAACTGTAGATGACGAATATATAAGAAGAATTAGGGCATCATATTATCTTATAGGTGCTCTTCTTGGCAAGTATAAGAGTGCAGATGTACCTCTTCCGGGTGGCTGTGACATAGGCTCACGTCCTATAGACCAGCATATAAAGGGCTTTAGAGCACTCGGTGCAGAGGTTGAGGTCGGAGCAGGAAGAGTTAAGGCTCATGCTATAGACCTAGTTGCAAATCATATATACCTAGACATAGTTTCTGTTGGTGCAACTATTAATATTATGCTTGCGGCAGCACTTGCAGAGGGAAAGACAGTCCTTGAGAATCCTGCAAAGGAACCACATATAGTTGATGTTGCAAACTTCCTTAACAGTATGGGAGCTGACATAAAGGGAGCAGGAACAGACATTATAAGAATCAATGGAGTTAAAAGACTTCATGGAACAGAATATTCTATAATTCCAGACCAGATAGAAGCAGGAACCTTTATGTGTGCGGCAGCAGCTACAAGGGGCGATGTTATAGTTAGAAATATCATTCCTAAGCACATGGAGGCAATAAGTGCAAAGCTAGTAGAGATGGGCTGTGAGGTTGCAGAGTTTGATGATTCGATAAGAGTAATAGGTAAGGACAGGCAGAGGTCTACTAATATTAAAACGCTTCCGTATCCTGGCTTTCCTACAGATATGCAGCCGCAGATAACTACAGCACTTTCGCTTGCAAGCGGAACTAGCATGGTTATAGAAAGTATATTTGAAAACAGATTCAAATATGTAGATGAGCTTGCACGTATGGGAGCTCAGGTTAAGGTCGAGGGCAATGTAGCCGTTGTCACAGGAGTTGAAAAGCTTACAGGTGCCAGAATAAGTGCACCGGATCTTAGAGCAGGAGCTGCACTAGTAGTTGCAGGACTTGCCGCAGATGGAACAACTATTATAGACGATATAGAATATATCCAAAGAGGCTACGAGCATTTTGAGCAGAAGCTTGCAGGACTCGGTGCAGACATAGCACTGGTAGAGTCGCAAAAGGATATTAGAAAATTTAAAATGAGAGCAGTCTGAGTATTACATAAGGACTCAGATTAACAAAGGAGTCCGTGAAAGCGGACTCCTTTGTTATCAAATAGGAAACTTCGTTTCCTATTTGATAAAACGCTCCGCGTGGATCGCACTGCGGCGGAGTGGAAGATGTCGCTTTGCGACCCGCCGCAGGCGGAGAATCCTGCGAAGCAGGATTCTTATTTAAAAATTCGGAGGTTTAATGAAGCTTAAATTCAGATTAATTATATGGTTACTGCTTTGCGACATAGTGCCGCTTGTTCTTGTATGGAATCTGCTTATTAGAACAGGCATAGAGCTTAGTCTTAAGGAGGCGGCGATAGTTATCGTCGTTTGGGCACTTGGGGTTGCTGTAGTATATGGCTTTCTATGGCATAATATACTAGAGCCTATAGATAAGCTTAATGCTGCGGCAAAAAATATAAACGAGGGCAGCCTTGACATAGTTCTTGAACCGGAAAGCCTTGATGAGCTTGGAGAGCTAACTCAGGAGCTTGAGGATATGAGAATTAAGCTTAAGTACCTGCAGCTAGAGAAGGTTGAGTCGGATAGAGATAATAAGGAGCTTATCAGTAACATTTCCCACGACCTTAAAACACCTATAACTGCCATAAAAGGATATGTAGAGGGAATTATGGACGGGGTAGCAGCTACTCCGCAGAAGATGCAGCAATATATAAAAACGATATATAATAAAGCAAACGATATGGACAGGCTTATAGATGAGCTTATATTTTATTCAAAGATAGATACTAATCGTATACCATATAATTTTAATACAGTATATGTTAGCGACTATTTTGGAGACTGTGCTCAGGAGGTTGGACTTGATATAGCATCTAGGGATATGAAATTTGAGTATACCAATGATGTGCCAAGGCATATAAGGATAATCGCAGACAGCGAGCAGCTAAAAAGAGTTATTAATAATATTATAAGCAATTCTATTAAGTATATGGATAAGAAAGCGGCACTTATTAGGCTTTCGCTTGATATGGATGGAGATTTTGTTAGAATATCAATTAAGGATAATGGCAAGGGCATATCGCAGGAGCAGCTTCCTTATATATGGGATAGATTTTACAGAGCAGATGAATCAAGAGGAAGAACAAGCGGAAGTGGCATAGGTCTTTCGATAGTTAAAAAGATAGTAGAGGACCATGGCGGAAGCGTATGGGCGAAAAGCAAGCTTGGAGAAGGAACAGAGGTTATAATATTACTTAGACGTTATCAGGAGGCAGGCAGTGAGCAAAATATTGATAGTTGAGGATGATGAAAGCATAGCACAGCTTGAGAAGGATTATCTTGAGCTTTCTGAAATAGAGGTAGATATAGCACAAACTGGAAGCAAGGGACTGTCTATGGCTCTTAATACAGATTATAATCTTATAATACTTGATATTATGCTTCCGGACGTAGACGGCTTTGAAATATGCAAGATGATAAGAGAAAAAAAGAACATACCTGTAATTATAGTTAGTGCCAGAAAAGAGGATATAGATAAGGTAAGAGGACTTGGAATAGGAGCCGATGATTATATAACGAAGCCATTTTCTCCTAGTGAAATGGTGGCGAGAGTTAAGGCACATATGGCTAGATATGAAAGGCTTACAGAGGTAAGAGAGTTCCAAAATCATATAGTAGAGATAAGAGATCTAAAGATAGATAAAACCTCAAGAAGAATATGGGTAAGAGGCGAGGAAAAAAGCTTTACCGCAAAGGAGTTTGATCTGCTTACATTTCTTGCGACTAATCCAAACAGAGTTTTCTCTAAGGAGGAGCTGTTTAAAAAGCTTTGGGATATGGACTCTATAGGAGATATAGCAACAGTAACTGTACATATAAAAAGGATAAGAGAAAAGATAGAGCTGGATTCAACTAAGCCGCAGTATATAGAAACCATATGGGGTGTTGGATATAGATTCAAGCTGTAATTAGGCATTTTAGGTATAGGCATTTGTAAGACAATGTAAGTATTTTTTAAGTAAGAAAAGCAGGGCTATATGATAGAATAATCCGTATAGAGAATATTTCTATAACAAATAATAAGAAAGGTATGGCTAGGGCCAAAGAGGTATAATTATATGGCACAGACTAATATACTTGTAGTAGATGATGAAAAGGAGATAGCAGACCTTGTTGAAATATATCTTGTTAGTGATGGATATACTGTTTTTAAGGCAAACAATGCAGCCGATGGCCTTGACATACTAGAAAAAGAGGACATACATCTTATACTTATGGACATTATGATGCCGGGTATGGATGGAATGGAGATGTGCAAGAAGGTCAGAGAAACTAAGAATGTTCCTATCATTATGCTTAGTGCTAAGAGTGCTGACCTTGATAAGATTATGGGACTTGGAAATGGTGCAGACGACTATGTTACAAAGCCATTTAATCCTTTAGAGCTTACAGCCAGAGTTAAGAGTCAGCTAAGAAGATATACTCAGCTTAATCCGGACAGTGCAAAGCCTGATTCTACCGTAAATGAGATTTCTATACATGGTCTTACTATTAATCGAGATAATCACAAGGTTATAGTATATGGTGAAGAGGTTAAGCTAACACCTATAGAGTTTGATATACTATTTTTACTTGCAAGTAATCCTGGCAAGGTATTTTCTACAGATGAGATATTTGAAAAGGTCTGGAATGAAAAGGTATATGAGGCAAACAATACAGTTATGGTTCACATCAGACGACTTCGTGGTAAGATGAAGGAGGACGAGCGTCAGGATAAGATTATAACAACCGTATGGGGAGTAGGATATAAGATTGAAAAGTAAGGATGGCATAAGCTTTCAGATTAGAATGCTTACAAGCATGGTTTTAAGTCTTATAGTTGCTTGCATTATAGAAACTATATTAGTATCTAATATAAACATGCTTGTAGCATATTTAGCAAAAACGCAAGAGGGCAGCTACGCATTATCGGCGTGGGAGTGGAGCGGCTCTGCGGTTTTGCTTTTTGCTATATTAGGAATAGCAATTTTTTGCATTAGCTTTTGGCTTATGCAGGGTAAGTCCTTTGCATATATAACTAAAATTTGCATAGCTATGAAAAATATTTCAAGCGGAGATATGAGCACGAGGCTGGAGATAGAGGACGATACAGAATTTTCAGAGCTTGCGGCTGAGCTTAATGATATGACGCAGTCGCTAAGCACTCTTATGGACAATGAAAGAGCTGCCGAGCGAAGCAAGAATGAGCTTATAACTAACGTGGCACATGATCTTAGAACGCCGCTAACATCTATTATAGGATATCTTGAGCTGCTTAATTCTAATGTGCAGCTTCCTGATGAAACAAGAAAGCAATATACGCAGATAGCATATACAAAATCGAAAAGACTGCAGCAGCTTATAGAGGATTTGTTTGGCTTTACAAAGCTTAATTATGGAAAGCTCGCACTTAAGGTTGAAAGCTTTGATATAGTTAAGCTTATAAGTCAGCTGATGGATGAGCTATATCCAAACTTTGCTGAGAAAAATCTTACATATGATCTTCAAAGCGATGTGCCATCGCAGATAATTACCGCAGACCCTAATCTGCTTGCAAGACTTTTTGATAATCTCCTTGGTAATGCAATCAAATACGGGGCAGATGGAAAAAGCATACATGTTAAGATTAATACAGATCCGGAATTTGTTACGGTTTCAGTTATAAATTACGGCAAGGTAATTCCTGCCGAGGAGCTTCCGCTTATTTTTGATAAATTCTATAGAGTAGAGCAGTCAAGATCCTCTGGAACTGGCGGAACAGGACTAGGGCTTGCTATAGCAAAAAATATAGTAAGTATGCATCAAGGAAGCATCAATGTTACAAGTGACCTTCACGGAACAGCATTTGTTGTAAAGCTTAAAATTAATTTCGATCCTGATAAGGAAGATTTAGAGCATGCATAATATTTTTAAAAAAATAATTATAGTCATACTAGCCTTAGCTTGCATTATATTACCTGTAATGAGCATATATGCAGAGGATATAAAGGGCGAGCAGTTTGCTGGGGAGCTTAGCTCTGATGATATAAAGCTTGATATAAGCTATGGCTATGACGACAGTGCAAAGGGAGGCAGATACCTCCCTATTCATATTACCTATACTGCAGCTAGTGATTACAGCTTTGATGGAAAGGTATCTATACTTGTTCAGGAATCAGACAAAACAACATATTCATATAGCTATCCGCTAAGCATTAGTGCCTCAGAAGAAAAAAAGAAGGATTATTATATACCTATAGGCTATGATGCAAATAGAATATTAGTTAAGCTAATAGACTCATCAGAAAAGGAAGTAGCAAGCAGACTTATAAAGCTTAATACAGACGGAAATAATGCTATACTTAATATAGGGATACTATCAGACAGCCCAAACGATCTTAGCTATTTTGATAACATGAGCATAAACTATGGGATGCTTAGAACTAATACTATAGAGCTTAGCAGCGATACCTTTCCGGACAATACAAGAGGCCTTGACCTTTTAGACATAATAGTTATAAGTGATTATAAGATACGTAATCTAAGAGAGCAGCAGTCAAGAGCACTTATGGACTGGGTTTCTAGTGGTAAGGTTCTTATTATGGGAACAGGAAACAGAGTCGACGATACGCTTGGAAGATATGCACCGGAGCTTTTGGACGATATGTATGAAAGCCCTGCAAATACCGACATAGACCTTTCTACAAATCCGCAAAAAAATCAGGATGAGACAGCACTTGTTAATGTTCTATATGTAGACGTGGCACTGCATGGCGGCAATGTAGTAATGTATAGCAATGGGCAGCCACTGCTTACTACAGTTAATAAATCAAATGGTATTATAGCAGTTGCAGGCTATGACTTTGTAGACGTTAAGGAATATGCACTTACAAATAATAATTATGTAGATACACTTATAAGCACTATACTAGGTCAGTCAAGAATATATAATATAGCAAACCAGCTTCGTGATGACAGTACAGAAAATTACAATTCAGTACAAAATCTGATTAATGTAGGTGATGCATCTAAGCTTCCGCAAATTAATCTTTACTATATAGGCATAATTGCATATGTGCTTCTTATAGGTCCTGGAGTATATGTTTTCCTTAAGCAAAGAGACTTAAGTATATATTATAAAAGAGCAGTAATAGCACTTTCTATCATATGTGTTTGCATTATATATGCTATGGGAATTAGAACCAGATTTACAGATACCTTTTATCACTATGCAAGCATACTCGATACAGATGAGGATGCTGTAAATGATACAACCTTAATTAATATTACTAATCCTTATAATATATCCTATGATGTAAATATAAATAAAAAATACAACATCAGACCAATTACAGCGATAGATGAAGCTGACAGCACCAGTACCCAGCTAGATACCGGAGCACTTGAGGATATAGCTATAAGCTATGGAGAGGATAGCACAGGAATTAAAATTAACGATGTGGGAGCATTTACCCCTAAGTTTTTTAGGCTAGAAAGTACAGACGTGAACCTAGAGGGTGCAGGCTTTGACGGATATATAAGCGTGTTTGAGGATAGTATAGAGGGCGAGATAACAAACAACTGTACATATGATATAACAAATGCAGCCGTAATTTTATATGGCAGGCTTATACTTATAGGAGATATGAAAGCTGGTGAGACTAAGACACTAGAGGGGGCTAAGGCATATAATATTCCTCTTAAGGAGTCATTTAGCGTTGGACGGATAATAACAGGCCTTGATAGCTTTGATAGTCCGGAGGTAACTAATAGTGATTATATGAGTGCTATGGAAAAGACAAATATAATTGCATATTATATAGATAATTACCTCGGCGGATATAGTGCAGATGCAAGGATAATTGCATTTTCAAGGGACAGCATAGATAGAGATATTTTGGTTGGAGCTACGCTTGAGTCATCCGGTAATACTATGCTTACATCTGCTATTAGCGTAGATGAAAAGCAGGACGATAGGATATATAGGTCAGCACTTATGAAGTCGCCTCAGGTTATAAGCGGCTCGTATGACGAAGAAAGCAACAAGCTATATAGCACAGATCCGCTTGTGCTTAGCTACAACATAGGCGGCGACATAGACATAGACCGAATAAACATAGAGCAGGTATCAAGCGAGGTTATAGGAGATACCGGGGCAGAGCAGTTTAATTATTTTTCTGGCAATATAGAGCTATATAATTATACAACAGGCGACTATGACAGCCTGCCGGCAGATACTAAGCATCTAACTAGCAGCCAGCTGAATGATTATCTTACACCGGGCAATAATATCATAATCAGATATACAAGCAATGTTGCTGGAAATAATGCAGACGGAACAGTGCTTCCTATGCTTACTGTAGTCGGGAGGTATTAGGATGCTGGAGCTTAAAAATATTAAAAAATCATATGGCAGATATACGGCTCTTAATGGACTTGATATAAGTATAAGAGATGGTGCTTTGTATGGACTTATAGGGCCAAATGGTGCAGGCAAAACAACGGCCATAAAGATATTAGCAGGTCTTTTAAAGCCGGATGAGGGGCAGGTAATAATAGACAATAAGGACATGCTAGCTGATAAAAAAAATGCAAGACTTCTTATAGGCTATGTTCCGGACTTTTTTGGAGTATATGATAATCTGACTGTATACGAGTACATGAGCTTCTTTGCTATGTGCTATGGAATAAAGGGTTTAGTTGCAAGAAAAAGATGCAGAGAGCTATTAGAAGAGGTAGGGCTTGCCGATAAGGAGGACTTCTATGTAGACAGTCTTTCAAGAGGTATGCAGCAGAGGCTTTGCCTTGCAAGAGCACTTATACATAATCCTAGATTTATTATATTAGATGAGCCTACAAGCGGACTTGATCCAAGAACCAGATATGATTTTAAGGAGCTTATGAAGTCGCTTGCGGATAGCGGAAAGACAGTTTTAGTTAGCTCGCATATATTATCAGAGCTTTCACAGATATGCACAGACATAGGCATAATAGACCAGGGAAGGCTTATTATGTCCGGAGATGTAGAAAGCATACTAAGAGGAGTAGAGCAGTCAAATCCGCTTCATATAAGAGTGCTTAGCGGAGAGAAAACAGCACTTGGTATATTTAAGAAAAATCCGGGAGTGCTTAGTATATCTCAAAAGGGAAGGGAATTTCTTATTAATTATAGCGGAAGCGTAGAGGATGAGGCGGCTCTTCTTTGGCAGCTTATAGATTCAGATATACCGGTTAGCGAGTTTGCAAGAGAGGCAGGAAGCCTTGAGGCATTTTTCATGCAGATAACAGATTATAAAAAGGAACAGGTGATTCAAAGCAGTGATTATTAATCCTATATATCAAAAGGAAGCGAGTATATCATCTAGGAGTCTTAAGACGCCTATGGTTTTTGCGTTGTTTAATCTTGTATTAGCACTGGTTGCACTTACGGCTATGTCGGTTAATGTTAATCAGGTTAGGATAACAGCAGAGATAAAATATTCAGCCTTTTTAGCTATATTTAAATTCGTGGCTATGCTTGAATTTGTGATGATACTTCTTATCATGCCGGCATTATCAAGCGGAAGCATAAGCGGAGAAAGGGAAAAGAAAACCTTCGACATAATGAGAATGACGAGGATGACATCTGCAGATATAGTAATAGGTAAGCTTATGGCAGCTGTTGGATCTATTATAGTTCTTGTTATATCGAGTGCACCTATTATAGCTTTGGTATTTATATATGGCGGAGTTAGACTTGTAGACATAGCCCTTCTTTTTGTGAGCTATATAATAGCAGCAGGCTTTATAGGGGCTATAGGAATATTCGTATCAGCTCTATGCACCAGAACAGTTATTTCAACAGCATGCACATATATGGCGGTGCTTTTTATAACACTAGGCGGTGCAGCGATATATATGATAAAAAGTATTATCTATTCAAGTGCATCAACATATACAGCTGGTGTTATAGAAAAAATAGCTGCGGCTATAAATCCGCTGGCAGCATTTTCTGTTATGCTATCAAGGCTTACCGGTGATAAGGAGCTGCTTGAATATGTGCTAAGGCTTATAGGCATGGAGGGCGAGAGCGTAAGCTATAATATGTTAATAGGCGTGGGGCTGTGTGTTCAGCTAATAATTGCAGTTATTCTTTTGATGGGAGCTGCAAGGCTGGTGGATAAAAGTGGGCTGTAGATTATGGAAGAAAAATAGAATACAGAAAATATGTAAATAGATATTTAGAAGGAAGATAAAATGGCATTAATTGATATTGCAGCCAGCAAGACTGTCTGGAGAGGAATTGAATATTATAATCAGGGGAAGGTTATCTCTTGGGATAAGAATGAAGATGGCACATACGATGCAAGAGTAGCAGGAAGCGATGACGGAGAATACTTGGTACATGTAGACCTTGAGCATCCGAGGAAATCAACCTGTAATTGTCCGTTTGCAAATGGAAAACGGATTATCTGTAAGCATATGGTAGCTGTGTCATTGTGTGTGGATTCATCTGAGGCGGAACGTTTCAAAAAAGAGCTTACACCATACCATTCTCTTGAAGAGGAAGTCGATTCAAGGAGCTATGACAGGTATCTTAGGTTTGCTAAAATGATGTCTAAAGAAGAATTAAGAGAGGCATATGCTGAGGCAATGCTTGAATTGGAAAAATGCCAGAGAAAAGAAAAGTATGGGAAATGAATTAGTTACGGAACGTTAAGCTACGGAGGTTAGGAATTTTACGAAAAGTTAGGAGAATTTCATGGATTTTAGATGTATTTCAGGAAAAATTTTGGGCATTTTATGAAAAATCACGAGTTAGTCGTGACAAACGGGGGGGTATGCTATATTATCTAAAATTTTATT
>CAVBBU010000013.1:0-19220 GCA_963593765.1 Bacteroidaceae bacterium
CACAAAGCGAGCGAGGATATTGTGAGCGAGCGACTGCGTGGTATCGAGGCAGAAGAACCGCATGTAAATACTTAGCCGCAAGAGGTAAAATTTTTAGACACTTGCTCTCAGGCACACACATATACTCGTGGTACGTTCGCACTCTAGTGCTCGAGCAGCGGTTCTATGCCTGCAAAATACGCAGGCTAAGAACCGGCCTCGCACATGCCCACTCGTATACATGTGTACCCTCGAGCAAGGAATTTTAAAGTATTTAGACATATTAGAAAACAAAAGAATATATATACGCACAAACAGGTGATAATCATGAACAAAAAAATTATAAGCATAACATTATTAATATGCATAGCACAGGTGGCGGCATTTCCTGCATACGCATCTTCTCCAGAATTTGCAAGAACGCAGGAAGAGTGGGCGGCTCTTCGAGACAACAAGCTAGAGTATAGCGAGATAGAAGGTCTTATAGAGGAGTACAATGCCACAGTGCAAAAAAATCAAATAGATTATTATAGGTTTAGACAGGACTATGGCGATACAAAGGAAGAGGTATCGCAGTCTTATTATGATATGGCAAGCGAGCTTGAGGATGCCATATCTGTTCCTGACTCTAGCGACGCAAGCTATGCATCAGCACTTATATCATCACTTAGTAATCAAAATAGTGCAAGAACGCTTAGAGAAAGCGGTGACAACAACCTAGAGGATTCTGAGATCAAAAGAATTAACAATGAGATGACTTTAAAAACTCTGGTTCAAACCGCGCAAAGCAATATGGTAAGCTACAAGATAGCACAGCTTGATGTAGAAAAGGCTAAGCTTAATGAGGAACTGGCAAGGCTAAACCTTGAGATAGCACAGACAAAATCGCAGATAGGAAGTGCTACAGCAGTTGATGTTTATAATATGCAGCAAAGCCTTCTTAGTGCCCAGCAGCAGGTAACAACTGCTACAGCCTCTGAAAATACAAGCCATACAAAGCTTATAGTTATGTGTGGCTGGAGCTATGATGCAAATCCTGAGATAGGAGATATTCCAGAGCCGGATATATCTGCTATAGATGGCATGAACGTAACAGAGGATACAGCTAAGGCTATAGAAAATAGCTATACGATAAAATCTAATACTAAGCAGCTAGCAAATGCAACTCAGCAGTCACAGATAGATAAGCTTAATACAACTATAGCAAACAACAAGGCGAATGTAGGAACAGCAGTAACAACTGCATATCAAAATGTAATAAGTGCAAGAGATTCTTATACCTATGCAGCTACATATGCATCGCTTCAAAAAACTAATCTTGATAATATAACGTTAAGCTACTCGGTTGGAAGTGCAAGTAAGCTCGAGTATGATACTCAGACTGTTAATACTAAGCTAGCGAATATAGCATTAAAGGAAGCAAGCTACAATCTATTTTTAGCAATCAATGCTTACGACTGGACAGTAAATGGACTTGCGAGTGCATAACGCAAATAAGAGCTATTCTACTTAAGGGATATAGATACATGAAAAAAAGAAAAATACAAAAGCTTATAAAAAAAATAATGGCAGCAGGTCTTGGCATAGGAGTGATAGTTGGCGAAGCGGTAACATTTCCCAAAGTGTTACAGGTTTACGCATATACCAAGTCAGCACAGAATCCTGATGATGCAGGAAAAACCATAGCCGAGCTTAATGGATATAGTAAGGAGGAGTGGGCTGCACTTATGGACAACAGCCTAGAGTATAGCGAGATACCGGAGCTTGTACATAATTTTAATCCTACTATAGTTTCGGCTTGGGATTCATTTAACGAGAATATAGATTCATTAAGCGATATAGTTGATGAATTAAAGAGCGCAGAAAAAAGTGCAAGAACAAGCAAGGAGAATGCAGAAGATAGTGGTGATAAATCAAATATAGCAACCTATACTATGCAGGAGAAGATATTTGACACCGCAGGTGATAATATGCAGGATAGCCTTGATAAGCTAAAAAGATCTGTGACCGGAACTAACAGACCGATAAGGCAGGCAGAGGCACAGGTGGTGAGCGGCGTAAGGCAGCTTATGATAGGCTACAAATCGCTTCTTGCACAAAAGGAAACTGTATCAGAGCTTGTAAAAATGTATGATGAAAGCTACAAGGCATATCAGGCTATGAGCCTTCAGGGCATGGCAACTAGTACCGATGTGGCAAATGCACTCGCATCGCTGCAGTCAGCAAGAGCAAGTCTTTCATCAATTCAGGCATCTGAAAATCAGCTATATAAGCAGCTTATAGTTATGTGTGGCTGGAGTGAAAATGCTTCTGTTAATATAGGAGAAATTCCGAGCATAGATAATGCAACTATAGACAGTCTTAATCCAGATGCAGATATAACTAAGGCGATAGGAAATAACTATACACTTATAGAAGAAAGACATGCAGACAAAACGCATACTCTTGGAGCTTACGAATCAGGTATATCAAACTCAGAGCAGGAGGAGGCAAACCTAAGAGCAAATCTAAATTCGCAGTATCAGGCAGTGCTTTCTGCAAAGCAGGGATATGAGGCGGCATTAGCAGGATATAACGGTGCACAGATAACCAAGAATGGAGCAGATACGCAGTACGCACTGGGTATGCTGTCTAAGGTGCAGTATCTAGGAGCATCTATAAGCTATACGCAAAGCAAGGCTAACCTTGAGGCAGCGCGGCTAAGCCTTTTGCAAGCCGTAGTGACATATCAGGATATGGTAGATGGCAATGCATCGGTGGAATAGGTATATACGCTGGGCTTTTGTATTATAAATATGCAGTGAAGATTTAGGGGATTTTAGGCGTTTATGCCATCATCGCCCATGTCTTTAAGCTGATTAATTAGATTAAGCCTAAACTCAAATGCTTGTCTATCCTTTTCTACGATGGTCGCAAGAATTAATCCAGAGAAGAACGAAATTATAGCTGCCATTTCGATAAAACCACATACTATTAGGGTTGGAAAGTTAGGCACTAATCCAATATGGATATATTTAATTAAAATCGGAACAAATAATAAAGCTGCAATAAGAGTTAAAATCACTGCAAGACCGCCAAAGAATTGCATAGGCTTGTAGTTTTTATACAGGCGAAAAATAGTACGCAAAACCTTTATGCCGTCGGAGTATGTATTTAGCTTTGACGTACTTCCTTCTGGGCGGTCACGATAGTCAATAATTATATTTTCGATTTGCATATTCTTTTCAACTGCATGAATACTCATCTCGGTTTCTATTTCAAAGCCCTTTGACAGGACCGGGAAGCTCTTTACAAACAAATAGCTAAAGGCTCTGTAGCCTGTCATAATATCTCGAATATTTGTTTTAAATAGATGATTAATAGAAGCTCTTACTAGGCTGTTTCCAAAATTATGGAACGGCCTTTTGTTTTGCGTAAAATAAGTTGAGGATAGTCGATCTCCAACAACCATATCCGCATTTTTCTGCAATACAAGCATTGCCATTTCACGACCATATTCTGCAGGATATGTATCATCACCATCAACGAGGATATAACAGGCGGCATCAATCTCGCGAAACATTCTTCGTATAACATTGCCCTTTCCCTGCTGGTATTCATGCCTGATGATAGCACCAGCTCTCTCGGCTAGTTCGGCCGTATTATCCGTTGAATTATTATCATATACATATAGGGTAGCCTCTGGCAGCGCTGCTTTCCAGTCAAGGACTACCTTTTCTATGGTTTTACTTTCATTGTAGCATGGAATTAATACTGCAATCTTATCCATCGTTATCTCCTTAGATTAAAGATAAATATTTTTGCTGATTTTTATGCCGATAATCCCTAGAACAATTTTATTATACTACAGATTTAACGATATTCTCCTTTTATTTTGTCGTTTCTTAGCCTTTTCAAAAATTTTTTCAAAAAATATTCCAAAAATGAAACTTTTAAATGATTGGAACTGTCTATATGACAACAAGAAAAATAAAAAGGAGTATAGACAATGAAAAATAATAGAATTTTTAAGGGTTTCGTAGCTGCTGGATTAGTATTTTCAATGATATTTGGTACATTTTCGGTGTCGTTTGCGGATGAAGCTGTAGTAAGCGAAGCTGATTCTATGGAAGCAACAACAGAAATGTCTATCGAGGATAAAATAAATGATATGTATGCAAATATCGATAGTGAGCCTATCAGAAATATGTATATAGATCAAACGAAATATTACATAACAAACGGCTCGAATTATGTAAAGTGTAAGATTTCTAAGACGGCTGATATATATGATGCACCGTATTTTACGCCTACTTCATTAACAATACGTGCCAATGATATAGATATGAAGGATTATTACGAATTTTCAAGAACGTCGGACTTTACAGATAGAAATAGAGCAGGAGTTGAGCTTTTATATAGCCTATGCC
This sequence comes from Bacteroidaceae bacterium, assembly GCA_963593765.1. Classification (GTDB taxonomy): domain Bacteria; phylum Bacillota; class Clostridia; order Lachnospirales; family Lachnospiraceae; genus CAVBBU01. The sequence continues at coordinate 4,389 of CAVBBU010000013.1, forward strand.
AGATAGCAAAAAATGATACAGCTAGTATGAATGAGAAGCAGAAAATGCGGTATGTAATGAGCTTTGTAAGTGCTTATATGACATATAATTATGAATATGCAAATGCTATAACAAGCGATCAGTCAGTACCAACATTTTTTGAAAAGCTATCAACTAAAAGCGGTGTTTGCTCAGATTTTGCACAGCTATTTACCATTATCGGACAGTATATAGGCCTAGATGCAAGAACAGTAGTTGGATATTATTCTGGAGTTGGTCATGCATGGAATGCAGTAACAATAAATGGTGCTAGATATAACATAGAGCCAATACATGGAACATTTATAGAAGGTGCTAATGCTGCAAGGTATCAAGAAAAGGTTAAAACAGATGATTATGAAACCAATCTTAGGCTTTTGTGGTCAGTTGAATAACAAAATTCCAATCATGTATTGACATCTACTTAAAAGGATATATAATACAAACAACAGTTGAACAATCGTTCAACTGTACACAGAACAATAAGACAAAAGAAATCCGCATAACAAGGGGAGGCTTTATGAGTGTTAGCGAGTATAGCTGTAATTGCAATACGGTGCATCATGACATAGTAGACAAGATAAAAAAGCACATGCTCAACGAGGATACATATAAGTCGCTGGCAGCATTTTTCAAGGTATTTGGAGACGATACCAGAATAAAAATAATCTGGGCACTTGATAAGCACGAGATGTGCGTATGTGATTTATGCAATGTTCTTAATATGAACAAGTCTGCAGTATCACACCAGCTAAGCAGTCTTAGAAGAGAGCATCTAGTTAAATACAGGCGTGAGGGCAAGAGCGTTTATTATAGCCTTGATGATGAGCATGTAAGACTTGTCTTTGAGATGGGGCTAGAGCATATAGGGCATAAGCATTAAGGGCATTTGAAATCCGCAGCAACATTTGCCCATATAAAATTTGTGCTACATATTAAAATAAATGGAGGATATAAAGATGAAAAGATCATACAGATTAGAAGGACTTGATTGTGCAAATTGTGCAGCTAAGCTTGAAAGGAAGCTAGCTAAGATAGAGGGAGTAGGCAGCGTGACAATAAACTTTATGATGCTCAAATGCGACATAGAGGCAGCAGATGATAAGATGGATGCCGTTATCGAAAATGCTATGAGAATTATAAAGGAAGAGGAGCCTGATGTAGAGGTTAAGAGAATTTAATCTCGATGCCCTTAGCGAGGAGATGCAATGAACAAAAAGCAAAAGAAAAATCTACGTAGAATTATAGCAGCGGCTTTTCTTTATATAGCAGGCATGGTTATAGAGCATGCATTGCCCACGTATGTACTTGCAGCGGATGTGCTTATGCTTATAGCCTATGCGATAGTCGGCGGAGATGTCTTGTATGGTGCAGCCCGAAATATAATAAGAGGTAAGGTATTTGACGAGGCATTTCTTATGGCACTTGCAACTATAGGAGCTATAGCTATAGGCGAATTTCCGGAGGGCGTTGCCGTTATGCTTTTCTATCAGGTCGGAGAGCTGTTCCAAAGCGTGGCAGTAGACAAGTCAAGAAAATCCATCAGCTCGCTTATGGATATAAGACCTGATTATGCTAATCTTAAGGTGGGAGATGAAACTAAGAAGGTAGATCCGTATGACGTTAAGATAGGCGATATAATTATAGTTAAGCCGGGTGAGAAGGTGCCGCTTGATGGACAGGTAGTAGAGGGCGAGAGCTTTATAGATACTATGGCACTTACAGGCGAGAGTGTTCCTAGGAGTGTTAGAGCCTGCGATATGGTTATGAGTGGCTGCGTTAATAAAAATGGTCTTTTGCAGCTAGAGGTAACTAAGGAATTTGGAGAGTCGACGGTTCATAAGATTTTAGAGTTAGTTGAAAATGCAAGCTCGAAAAAATCAAACTCGGAGAATTTTATAACACGCTTTGCGGCAGTATATACACCTGCAGTAGTAATAGGCGCAATTCTTCTTGCATTTGTTCCGCCGATTTTTATTAGCGGACATCCGTTTGCAACATGGATCTACAGAGCACTTACATTTTTAGTTGTGTCATGTCCTTGTGCTTTAGTTATATCTATACCACTTAGCTTTTTTGGCGGAATAGGAGGAGCATCAAAAAGAGGTATACTTGTTAAGGGTAGCAACTACCTTGAGGCACTTGCAAAGGCTGAGATAGTAGTATGTGATAAAACAGGAACATTAACCAAGGGAGTATTTATAGTTCAAAGCATAGTCCCTGTGGGAGTGACAGAGGACGAGCTTTTGGAATATGCGGCATATGCAGAAAGCTATTCATCGCATCCTATAGCTGCATCTATAAGGAAGGCCTATGTGAAGGCTATAGACGAGAGCAAGGTTAGCGATGTAAATGAGCAGGCAGGTGCAGGTCTTTTGGCAAATGTTTTCGGCAGGCGAGTTCTTGCCGGAAATGAAAAGCTTATGAAAGCTCACGGCATCGCCTATACAGAGGTAGCTACAAGCGATACTATAGTTTATATTGCCATAGATGAAAGGTATGCAGGATATATACTTATAGCCGATGAGATAAAGGAAGATGCAGCTAGGGCTATAGCGAGTCTTAAGGAAAATGGAATTAAAAAGACGGTTATGCTAACAGGCGACCACGAGGCGACGGCTAGAGATGTTGCTGAAAAGCTAGGCATAGACGAGGTACACTTTGAGCTTCTTCCTGGCGATAAGGTAGACCTAGTTGAAAGGCTTTTGGATGAAAAAAGTCCTAAGGGAAAGCTAGTCTTTGTGGGTGATGGAATTAATGATGCACCTGTTTTAGCTAGAGCCGACATAGGAGTTGCTATGGGCGGACTGGGATCTGATGCAGCTATAGAGGCAGCAGACGTTGTTATAATGACAGATGAGCCATCAAAGCTTGCGGTTGCAGTTAAGATAGCTAGAAGGACACTTGCCATAGCAAATCAAAATACTATATTTGCAATAGCAATTAAGCTAGGCGTACTTTTACTTGGAGCACTAGGACTTGCAAATATGTGGGAGGCAGTATTTGCAGATGTCGGTGTAGCGGTAATTGCAATACTTAATTCTATGCGTAATCTTAATACTAAGGGAATAGAATAAATACAGTTATATAAATATTAAATAGAATTTGAAATCGGGAAGTTAGTCTTGGAATTTAAAGAGCTAGCTTCCCGATTTTTGCTTGATTAAAGAGGGATATTATGGGGAGGGTAGGTCTTTTTTGCAAAATTAAATTCCATAGAGGGGTGGAATTTAACTTTGCGAGTGAGTTTTTAGAGGAAACGAGCGAAGGTCAATTCGTTCGCATTGACTAACTGGGGGGGTATGATACCATTTCAAGTTAGTGTTGCACTAAGAAATAAATAGAAACAGATTAACAAAAAGCTACACGCAAAACCAGGACAGGTTTGCACTAACAATTACAATTACTATCAGGGAAAAAGGAAATCAAAATGAAGCTATACATGAAGCTTATGTATATAGATCCGGGAACAGGCAGTATGCTTTTTGCAGTTCTAATAGGACTTTTTGGAGCATTAAGATACCTGCTTAGATCCCTTATCGTAAAAGCAAAATTCAAACTAAGCGGAGGCAAGGCCGAGGCAGTAAAAAAAGATAAGCTTCCTCTAGTTGTTTTTTCAGATGATAAAAGATACTGGAATATATTTGAGCCAGTGCTTAGAGAGCTAGATAAAAGAGGAATAGACATTACATATATGACCGCATCGAAGGATGATCCTGCACTTAGCTGTGATATGGAACATGTGCATGGAGAGTTTATAGGTCAGGGCAATAAGGCATTTGCAAGGTTAAATTTCCTAAATGCAGCCATTTTGCTTTCTACCACACCGGGACTTGATGTTTATCAATGGAAGAGAAGCAGAGATGTTAATTGCTATATCCATATGCTGCATATGCCAAATGAAATCTCCGGCTATAGAATGTTTGGAACGGATTATTACGATACTATACTTATATCTGGAGATTTTCAGGAGAGGATTATACGAAGACTGGAGAGCCTAAGGAATTTGCCACCAAAGGAAATATACCATATAGGTATTCCATATATGGATGAGATGGCAAAACGACTTAAGGAAAGTCCTACAGAGGAGAGCAAAGAAAGAGTAGTTCTGCTTGCTCCTTCGTGGGGAAAGAGTGCAATCTTTAATACTCTTGGAGAGGATATAATAGAACAGCTTTTAAAAACTGGATACCATATTATTATACGTCCGCATCCACAGTCATTTACCTCTGAAAAAGAGCTTTTAGAAGGGCTTATGAAAAAATATCCAACATCAGATAAGCTAGAGTGGAACAGGGACAATGATAACTTCGAGGTCTTAAAGAAAGCGGATATTTTGATTTCGGATTTTTCGGGTGTTATCTTTGATTTTGCTTTGGTATATGATAAGCCGGTTATATATACAGATACGGATTATAAGAGCGATCCTTATGACACGTGGTGGCTTGATGAGAAGCCATGGACCTTTAGCGCTTTAGAGCAGATAGGAATAAAGCTTACAAAGGATGAGCTTTCTAACATAAAGAGCATGATAGATAAATGCCTTACGGATGAGAGCTTTAAAACGGGAAGAGATCAGATTAGAAATAGCACATGGGAATATCAAGGACAGTCAGCCGTGCGTGCTGCAGATTTTCTTGAAGAAAAATTGGTTCGGGTGTCAAAACACTCGAACCTTCGGTTACACGGATTGTTTCGTGCTTCGCACTCTCACAATCCTGCTTCAATTCGGATTCCCGTGGTGCTTTCGCACCACTTCATCCTCATTGAAGGGCGTGTCATAAACTCCATCTCCCACCGACATGCGAGCATGCCGTGGAAGATGAGTTTTGACACTGTAACCAAAATTAAAATCAATAAATAATTAGGTGAAAAGCTATGCCTATCATACAAATTTTTTACTACATATTTTTAATGCCGCTTCAGATGCTGTTTGAGGCTGTTTATAATATTGCCTATCATCTTATAGGAAATCCTGGAATTACAATTATTGCTTTTAGTCTTGTAATGAACCTTCTAGTCCTTCCACTATATAAGAGGGCAGATGCATTGCAGGAGGAAGAAAGAAAAATAGAGGCAAAGCTTAGCAAGGGAGTGCAGCATATAAAAAAGACCTTCCGTGGTGACGAGCAAATGATGATGCTGCAGACCTACTATCGCCAGAATAATTATAAGCCTAGCTATGCACTTAGAGGAGCTGCATCACTGCTTCTTGAGATACCATTTTTTATAGTTGCATATAGATTTCTATCTAATCTAAGTATGCTGCAGGGCTGTCACTTTGGACCTATTACAGACCTTGGAAAGCCAGACGGACTGCTAACTATCTTTGGAATAACGATCAATTTGCTTCCTATCATCATGACAGCTATTAACTGCATTTCTACATATATATTTACCAAGGGATATACGCCAAAAACAAAAATCCAGCTTTATGCTATGGCAGCGTTCTTTTTGGTATTTTTATATAATTCACCTTCGGGACTTGTATTCTACTGGACGTTAAATAATATCTTTTCGCTTGTGAAAACTATTTTCTATAAGCTAAAAAATCCTAAGAGGATACTTGCTATTTTAGTAGCTGTTTTTGGAGTGGGATTTATCGCTTTAGGGCTTACATTAGGTGCAAGAAAAACCATCAAGTGGGTTATATTCTTGTGTGCGATAGGTGTGCTTATGCTACTGGGGTCTCTATGGTGGCTGTTAAGATCTAAGGTAGGTAAAGATAAGGGAAGCATTAAAATTTTGAAAGAACACATAAGCACTCCTAAGATATTTTTTGCAGGAGCTGCCTTTATGGCACTTTTAACAGGGCTTGCTATTCCATCAGCGGTAATAGCAGCATCGCCGCAGGAATTTATAGTACAGGGACAGCTAAGCAATCCACTTATTTATCTGGAAGCATCTATACTTCTTTCAGTAGGAACCTTTATCCTATGGTTTGGAATATTTTACTTTTTGGCAGATACTAGCGGAAGAAGCTACCTAGAGCTAGGCATATGGGTGCTATGCGGCATAAGCGTAGCTAACTATATGTTTTTTGGAAGAAACCTAGGTCTAATAAGCGATATGCTGCAGTACGAAAAGGGAATGAGCTTTACATACAAGCAGCAGCTTTTAAATATAGCAGTTCTTCTTGGAATAATCATTATAATGTGGCTTTTTTATCGCAGCCTTAAAAAAAGAGTATTTGATATTCTTATCATTGCCTCATTAGCACTTTGCACGATGGGAGTTTTTAATGCTGTGAAAATTCAAAGGAGTGTTTCGCAGGTAAGTGCCACGGAGGATGTGGGCGATAAGCCGTTACATGCTTTAAGCAGAAATGGTAAGAACGTAATTGTCCTAATGCTTGATAGAGCTATAGGTGAATATATACCATATATTATGAATGAAAAACCAGAGCTAAAGGAAAAGCTTGACGGGTTTACTTATTATTCGAATACCATTTCGTTTGCACCTAGCACTTCTTTGGGTTCTCCAGCACTATTTGGCGGATATGAATATACAACCGTAGAAATGAATAAGCGAGATAATGAGAAGCTTGTATCAAAGCATAACGAGGCATTAAAGCTTATGCCTGTAGTATTTAGTGAAAATGACTATAAGGTAACAGTTTGTCAGCCACCAGTTGCAAATTATAATTGGGTTCCGGATCTGTCGATTTATGACGATTATCCAGATATTAAGGCATATAATGTAATAGGAAATTACTCAAAGGATGATGCAAATCGAATTATAGAGGGAAACAAAAGGAACTTCTTTGCACTTGGTATTACAAAGATAGCACCTCTTTTTACACAGACTATCTTATATCAGGATGGTCGCTATAACTGCTCTACGCAAGTAGGAACATTAAAGGGAATGACACAAACAGTAACTGATAATCTACATGCAAATGGACTTAATGCTGTATTTTTAAATAATTATAATGTCCTAAAAAAGTTACCAACCATTATTACTACGACGGATGATAGTGAGAATACATTTTTAATAATGGTAAATGAAATAACACACCGAGACTGTTTACTGCAGCTGCCGGAATATACACCGTCAGAGGTTGTAGATAATACTGCATATGAGGATCAGCTGAAAAATGGATATACAATAAATAATCAGACACTCAAAATGGAAAATGCAGAGCAGATAAAGCAGTACCATGTATTTATGGCAGGCATGCTTAAACTAGGGGAGTGGTTTGATTATTTGCGTAAAGAGGGAGTATATGACAATACAAGGATTATTATAGTTGCAGACCATGGGCGGAACATGGGACAGATCAAGGAGGCAACTATAGATGTTGGGGCAGAAAATCTGTTCGACACAGAAGCATTTAGACCGTTACTTATGGTTAAGAATTTTAATCAAACTGGTTTTACAACATCCGATGAGTTTATGACTAATGCGGATACGCCGACATTGGCATTTAAGGATTTGATAGATAATCCTATAAATCCGTTTACGAATAAGAAGATTGATAACAGTGAGAAAACAGCACATGATCAATATATACTAGCTGATTCGAAGCAGGATTTAGCTGTGAATAGAGAAAGAACTACATTCCTTCCTGGGACATGGTACGCTGTGCATGGTGATACATGGGATGCTAATAATTGGAGGCTTGTGTCAGAAAATTCAACATTGCCAAATGAAAACAACTAGAGTTGTATTAGTATATGGACATAAGTAAAACAGGAGAAATTAGGATGCTTACAAAAAATGAATTTGATATTCTGGTTGCATTTACTAAAAGGCAGAGTATGCCATCTATAGACGAGCTTGCAAAGGAACTAGGCTTTTCTGATGATGAAATAGAAGGCACCTTAAACGAGCTTAAAGCAAGAGGACTTTTACAAGACGGAAGCATTACCAAAGAAGGACTAGATATACTTGAGGGTTATAGAGTAAAGAGAGCTGTCTTTATAGCGGCAGGCTTTGGAAGCAGACTAGTTCCTATAACCTTTAATACGCCAAAGCCTCTTGTTAGAGTACATGGAACTCGCATAATAGATACCCTGCTGGATGCAGTAGTTGAGGCACAGATACCAGAAATTATTATAGTACGAGGCTACCTGGGGGAGCAGTTTGATCAGCTAAGGTATAAGTATCCGCAGATAAAATTTGTAGAAAATCCGATTTATAATGAGGCAAATAATATTTCGTCAGCAGTATGCGTAAAATATCTTTTACAAAATGCATATGTGCTTGAGGCGGATCTGCTGCTTTATAACAAGGGACTGATACGAAAATACGAATACGAATCGAACTTTCTTGGAATTCCAGTTAAGCGCACAGATGATTGGTGCTTTGAAACTGATGATAGCAAAATTATCACAGAGGAAAAGGTTGGCGGACTTAATTGTCATCAGATGGTCGGAATTTCCTTTTGGAGTGCTGAGGACGGAAAAAAGCTGGCAAATGATTTAGAAGAGGTATACCGCTCACCGGGTGGAAAGGAAAGATACTGGGAGCAGGTGCCTATGGTATATAAAAAGGAAAATTATAGAGTGCGTATCAGAGAATGTGCATCGAGCGACGTTACAGAGATAGATACCTTTAATGAGCTAAAGGCAATCGATAATTTATATGCAACTACCTAGCAAAGAAGAGGGAATCAATTTGAAAGAGAACAATAAAAATACATTGCAAAGGGAGCTTAATCCTATGCATGTTTGGGCTATAGCATTTGGCTGCATAATAGGCTGGGGCTCCTTTGTAAATCCAGGTAAAAAGTTTTTGCCAAACTCAGGTGTTTACGGTACTGCAATAGCGATGATGCTTGGTGCGGTAGTGATGATTATTATCGCCTACAGCTATGCATATATGGTTCCTAAATATCCGCAGGCTGGAGGAGAGTTTACGTTTGCAAAGCTGTGCTTTGGAAAAAGAGCTGCTTATATCTGCGGATGGTTTTTACTTGCGGCATACCTTACGAATGTACCTATGAATTCAACAGCTATAGGCCTAATCGTAGACGGACTTGATGGCGGTGCAGACATACTAAAATTCGGATTTCACTACAGCATAGCAGGCCTTGATGTCTGGATGGGGGAAATGCTTCTTGCAATGTCTATTTTAATTCTCTTTGGACTTTTAAATATCTGGGGTGCGAAAAAAGCTGGCTTTGTGCAAACAGTGCTTGCCGTTCTACTTATAGTTTCGGTTACAGCACTTGCTATCTCTGCACTTATAAGCAGTAAGGCAAAGGGAATTAATATGCATCCAGTGTGGGGCTTTGATAAAAAGCTTGCCATGGCAAATGCTGCCACTACAGCAGATATAGGAGCATATGCACATACAGGGGTAAAGGGAATAGCTTCGGCTATATTAGCAACCTTTGCTATTGCACCATGGGCATATGTAGGATTTGACACTATACCGCAGGCGGCAGAGGAGTTTAAGTTTTCACATCGAAAGGTAAATGTGATAATGATAGTGGCTATAGTCTTTGGCTGCTTTGTTTATATATCAAATAATTCAGTAGCGGCGGCGGCACTTGAGAACTGGCCGGAAAGAGTGATGGCAGGTGACTGGGTTTTACTTATCGCAGCAGAGGAGCTACTCGGAACCTTTGGAAAGGTACTTGTAGGCGTTGCGGTATCATGTGCAGTGCTATCAGGCATAATGGGATTTTATCTTGCATCAAGCAGGATCATGTTTTCTATGAGCCGTGATGGATATCTGCCGGAGATATTTGGAGTTATAGATAAAAGACATGGAACGCCAATTAATGCTATGATTTTTTGTATTATTATATCGCTATCTGGACCTGTACTCGGACGAGAGGCACTGGGCTGGTTTGTAGATATGTCTGCTATAGGTGCATCTATAGGATATCTATGCACCTGTGCCGCTGCACTTGTAACAATGAAAAGAGATGGAGATGGAACGAGAGTGCTTAAGGCTATGGCGGTGGCTGGAGTTATCTTTTCGTGCCTTTTTATGATTTTGCAGCTTATTCCTATTCCGGGACTTTCGGGAGTACATTTTGGGGTAGAAAGCTATATAATGCTTGTGGTTTGGATATTTATAGGAGCAGCATTTTATCTTACACGCAGAGGGGCTTTATAAAATAAAAATTAACGGTTTGAATTAAATCCATATAGTGCTATAAATATAGCAAGGAAAATATTATAAACGGAGGAGAGTATGGATATAGTTTGTTTAGACCTCGAGGGAGTTTTAGTTCCTGAGATATGGATAGCATTTGCAAAGGAAAGCGGCATACCGGAGCTAAAAAAAACCACAAGAGATGAGCCTGATTATGATAAGCTTATGAAGTGGAGAATAGGAATACTTAAGGAGCATAACCTAGGACTTAGTCAGATTCAGGATACTATAGCAAGGATAGAGCCGCTTGGTGGAGCAAGGGAATTTTTAGACAAGCTAAGAGAGCTTACGCAGGTTATTATAATAAGCGATACCTTTACACAATTTGCGAAGCCGCTTATGAAAAAACTTGGCTGGCCAACTATATTTTGCAATACCCTAGAGGTTTCTGGTAGCGGCGAGATAACCGGCTTTAAAATGCGTATAGAAAAGTCAAAGCTCTCTACAGTAAGAGCACTTCAGTCAGTAGGCTTTGATACTATAGCAGCAGGAGATAGCTATAACGATCTTGATATGATTAAGGCAAGCAAGGCAGGCTTTTTATTTAAGAGTACAGAGCAGATTATAAAGGACAATCCAGATTTGCCTGCATATGAAAATTATGATGAGCTATTTGAGGCAATAAAAAATAAGCTTGACTAAACGGACTAATTAAGCGAGGAAAATGCCGCTTCATTTATTGATTTTTGATTTAGTGGGGCATATAATTAATGACAACATTTTATGAGGAGGCAGACTATGGAAAAGAAAAATCTAGACTGGGCTAATCTTGGCTTTGGTTATATAACAACAGACAAGAGATATGTAGCCACATACAAAAATGGTTCTTGGGGTAAGGGCGAGCTTGTAGACGATCCTAATGTTGTTATGAATGAGTGTGCCGGAATACTCCACTACTGTCAGGAGGTATTCGAGGGGCTTAAGGCATATACAACAGAGGATGGACATATAGTTGCATTTAGACCTGATATGAATGCAAAGCGTATGGTAGAGTCTGCTAAAAGACTTGAGATGCCGCCATATCCGGAGGAGGATTTTTTAAAGGCTATTGATGAGGTTGTTCGTGCAAATGCAGCCTGGGTTCCACCTTTTGGCACAGGTGCAGCATTATATGTAAGACCATATATGTTTGCAACAGGTCCGGTTATAGGAGTTAAGCCGTCAGATGAATATCAATTCAGAGTACTGGTTACTCCGGTTGGCCCTTATTTTAAAAACGGAATTAAGCCGCTAACCATATGCGTTAGTGATTTTGACAGAGCAGCACCACATGGAACAGGTGATATAAAGGCAGGACTTAATTATGCTATGAGTCTTCATGCATATGTTCTTGCACATGAAAAGGGATACGACGAGAACATGTTCCCTGATTCAGCAACAAGAACCTATGTCGAGGAAACTGGCGGTGCAAACTTTATATTTGTAGATAAGGATGGCGGACTTGTTATACCAGCATCTGATTCTATACTTCCATCTATAACAAGAAGGTCTATTCACTATGTTGCTGAAAATATGCTAGGCCTTAAGGTAGTAGAAAGGAAGGTTCGCCTCGATGAGCTCGGTGATTTTGAGGAAGCAGGAGTATGCGGAACAGCAGCAGTTATCTGCCCTGTCGGAAAGGTAGTAGACCACGATAAGGTAATAGAATTCCCGGCAGGAATGAGCCAGATGGGACCTGTTACAAAGAAGCTTTACGATACATTAAGAGGCATACAGATGGGCGAAATTACAGCACCGGATGGCTGGATAAGGACTATCGTATAGACGGCTCTCTTGATTATGTAAACCAACCTCGCGAAAAATATTTTTGCCCGAAAAGGCTACATTTTCCAACAAATTAATAAAATAACACAATATATTGTGGTAAGGAATATTGACACACATATATATAAGATATATAATGAAGTTCCAGCGAAATTAAAGTTACATAACTATTTTGCGGAGCTTCATTTTTTTTGAGCTGATTTAATAAAATAATCACGGTTTGAGTGATAGTAATATAAGCTAGGGGGTGCTTTTGCTTTGAAGATTATAAAGAGAAGTGGACAGGAAGTTGAGTTTGATATAAGCAAGATAAGTGCGGCTGTTCACAAGGCAAATGTTGTCGTTGAGCTAGACCAAAGGCTGGAAAAGCAGCAGATAGATGTCATCTCTCACACGGTAGAGGAGAACTGCCTTAGGATGAACAGAGAGGTCAGTGTCGAAGAGATACAGGATATGGTCGAGAACCAAATTATGGCACAGGGAGCCTTCGAGGTAGCACGTAAGTATATCACCTACCGATATATTCAAAGCCTTAAGAGAACCTCTAATACTACAGACGAGAAGATACTTTCTCTTATAGAGTGCGACAATGAAGAGGTAAAGCAGGAAAACTCTAATAAAAATCCTACAGTATCTAGCGTGCAAAGAGACTACATGGCAGGCGAGGTATCTAAGGATCTTACAGAGCGTATACTTCTTGCACCTGATATAGTTCAGGCACACAAGGACGGAATTATACATTTCCATGATGCAGATTATTTTGCACAGCATATGCATAACTGCGACCTAGTAAACCTAGAGGACATGCTCCAAAACGGAACTGTAATCAGTGGAACATTTATAGAGAAGCCACATTCATTTTCCACTGCATGTAATATAGCAACACAGATAATAGCACAGGTTGCATCAAGCCAGTATGGCGGACAGTCTATAAGCCTTACGCATCTTGCACCATTTGTAGACATTAGCCGCAAGAAGATTAAGGCAGAGGTAGATGTCGAGCTAGAGGGCATAGACATATCCGAGGAAAAGAAAAATCATATAGTAGAGATGCGTCTTAAAAATGAGATAACAAAGGGCGTTCAGACTATACAGTACCAGGTTGTTACTCTTATGACCACAAACGGACAGGCGCCTTTTATTACTGTGCTCATGTATCTGAATGAGGCTAGAAATAAGCAGGAAAAAAATGACCTTGCTATGATTATAGAGGAGATGATACGCCAGAGATATCAGGGTGTTAAAAATGAAGAGGGCGTATGGATAACGCCAGCATTTCCAAAGATTATATATGTATTAGAGGAAGACAACATACACAAGGATTCGCCTTACTACTACCTAACACAGATGGCAGCTAAGTGTACTGCTAAGAGAATGGTTCCTGATTATATATCGGAGAAGATAATGAAGGAGCTTAAGATAGATAAGACAGGAAAGGGTGCATGCTATACCTGCATGGGCTGCAGAAGCTTCCTTACACCAGACAGAACTACAAGCAACGTGGCAAATGCTACCAACTACGAGGAGGGTAAGGGCAAGTATTATGGAAGATTTAATCAAGGCGTAGTTACTATAAATCTTGTCGATGTAGCGCTTTCGTCTATGGGTGACTTTAATAAGTTCTGGGAGATCTTTGAGGAAAGACTAGAGCTGTGCCACAGAGCACTTAGAGCAAGACATGAAAGACTTCGCGGAACACCTTCTGATGTAGCACCTATACTTTGGCAGTACGGAGCACTTGCAAGACTTAAAAAGGGCGAGACTATAGATAAGCTTTTGTATGGTGGATATTCAACTATATCACTGGGCTATGCAGGCCTTTATGAGTGTGTTAAGTACATGACTGGAAAGAGCCATACTGATCCGGCAGCTAAGCCTTTCGCGCTTTCAGTTATGCAAAAGATGAATGATAAGTGCAGCGAGTGGAAGGCAAGTGAGGATATAGATTATTCGCTGTATGGCACACCGCTTGAGTCTACTACATATAAGTTTGCAAAGGCACTTCAAAAGAGATTTGGAATTATCGAGGGAATTACAGATAAGAATTATATTACTAACAGCTACCATGTCCATGTAGCCGAGAAGATAGATGCATTTAAGAAGCTGCAGTTTGAGAGCGACTTCCAGAAGCTTTCTCCGGGCGGAGCGATAAGCTATGTCGAGGTTCCTGATATGCAGGATAATCTTGAGGCTGTTATGAGCGTGCTTCAATTCATATATGATAATATAATGTATGCCGAGCTTAATACAAAGTCTGATTACTGCCAGGTATGCGGCTTTGATGGCGAGATTAAGATAGTAGAAGAGGACGGAAAGCTAATTTGGGAGTGCCCTAAGTGCCACAACCGAGACCAAAGCAAGCTCAATGTAGCTAGAAGAACCTGCGGTTATATAGGAACGCAGTTCTGGAACCAAGGCCGAACACAGGAGATTAAGGACAGAGTTATGCATTTGTAGTATAATGTAAGCACAGCTTCGGCTGTGCTTTTTACTATGTTTATATAAAGTAGACATGGAGTGTCTATATGAGGAGAACGCATATGAATTACGCAACTATAAAATATTGCGACATAGCTAATGGCCCGGGAGTTAGGACTTCTCTTTTTGTATCTGGCTGTACGCATCACTGCAAGGGCTGCTTTAATCAGGAAGCACAGGACTTTAATTATGGGCAGGAGTTTACTCAGCAGACTATAGATGAGATACTTAATTCAGAATCAGCAGATTATGTAGAAGGCCTTTCGCTTCTTGGCGGTGAGCCTATGGAGCTGGTTAATCAAAGAGGCCTTGTGGGGCTTTTAACGCAGTTTAAAAATAAATATCCGCAGAAAAACATATGGTGCTATACAGGATATACCTATGACAGGGATTTAATTCCGGGTGGCAAGGCATATTGCGAGGTGACAGACGATTTGCTATCTAAGATAGATGTTTTGGTAG
>CAVBBU010000013.1:20063-27614 GCA_963593765.1 Bacteroidaceae bacterium
GACGGCAAGGCAAAGATGAGTAAATCACTGGGCAATGCAATCTATCTCGCAGATGCTCCTGATGAGATTACAAGAAGGGTTAAGTCTATGTATACGGATCCGACGCATCTTAAGCCTTCAGATCCGGGACATATAGAGGGCAATACAGTCTTTACATACCTAGATGCATTTAGTAAGCCAGAGCATTTTGAAGAATTTCTACCTGAGTATAAGAGCCTTGATGAGCTAAAGGAGCACTATACTAGAGGCGGCCTTGGTGACATGAAGGTTAAGATGTTTTTAGAGCAGGTAATTCAGGCAGAGCTAGAGCCTATAAGAAAAAAGAGAGCTGAGTTCGAAAAGGACATTCCTATGGTATATGATATACTAAAGGAGGGGACAGAGAGGGCAAGGCAGATGGCAGCACAAACCCTCTCAGAGGTAAAGAAGGCTATGCGAATAGAATATTTTGATGATGAGGAGCTTATTAAGGCACAGTCACAAAAGTATTCTTATACGGAGTAGTAAAACTGATTCCAAATATCGCTTAAATTGTGAGAGCTGCTTAGCGGCGAAACAATTCGTGATATTTAAAATAGTAACAGATAAGGAAGACTATATGAAGGCAAATAAAAAAGCAGGAGAGCTTCTTAAGAATTATCTGAGATGGCCTCTTGTGATGATACTACTTTTTGTTGCACTTACAGCCTGCGAGATAATCGTAAGCAGAAGGGGAACAGTAGTAGCAGCTCCTTTTAGTATATTAGGAGTAGTATTTATACTTATAATATATCTATCTAGCAGAAAGAGTCTGCAAAAGGCTATAGTTGGCTTTGCTATGGAGCTGGATGAAAAAACCAAAAAGCTGGCAGACGGACTAGATATTCCATATGCTCTTTTTAGTGCAAATGGAAGAGTTGCTTGGGAAAATGCAGCCTTTGCAGAGCTGACTAAGGAGCATAAAACAAAGGCGATAACAAATATTTTTAATGATATAAGTCCCGATACTCTATCTAAGATAGAGGAAGCAGCAGAGTATCATAAGGAATATAATAACAGATATTATATGATACATATAGTTCGCATAAGCGTAGCAGGTGATGAGCTGTATGCTATGTATCTGTATGATGAAACAGAGCTGCTTAGCATAAAAAAGGATATAGATGATAAGCGTATGGTAGCTGGTCTTATATATCTGGATAATTATGACGAGGCACTAGAGAGCATAGAAGAGGTTAGAAGATCTCTTATGGTTGCACTTATAGACAGAAAGGTCAACCAGTATGCAGCCGAGATAGAGGGTATAGTCAAGAAGATAGAAAAGGATAAGTATCTGCTTCTTTTCGAGCAAAAGCATATGCAGGAGCTTATGGATAATCGCTTTGAGCTTCTTGAGGATGTTAAGACAATTAACATTGGAAACGAGATGAGCATAACGCTAAGTATAGGCATAGGTCTACATGGAGAAAATTATGCTCAAAGCTATAGCTATGCAAGAATTGCTATAGATATGGCACTTGCAAGAGGCGGTGACCAGGCGGTAGTTAAGGATGAGCAAAGTCTTAAATACTTTGGCGGAAAGTCCGGCTCGGTAGAAAAGACAACCAGAGTTAAAGCAAGAGTTAAGGCACATGCACTAAGAGAGCTTATGGAAAACAAGGATACCATGCTTATCATGGGGCATAAGCTTCCTGATATAGATTGCCTTGGAGCAGCAGTAGGTCTTTGGCGTGCAGCAACAACGCTTAATAAAAATGTTCATATAATACTTGGCGAGGTTAATTCAACGCTCAGACCGCTTAAGGAAAGATTTAATACAAGCGAGTATCCAGAGGACATGTTTATTACGGCAGCGAAGGCACTTGAGATGGCAAATGAAAATACCGTAGTTGCAGTAGTAGATGTAAACAGACCAGTCCTAACAGAGGTTCCGGAGCTTTTAGATATTTCTAAAAATGTAGTCGTGCTAGACCACCACAGACAGTCGGCAGATGCTATAGAGCATGCAGTGCTTTCATATGTAGAGCCATATGCATCCAGTGCATCAGAGATGGTAGCAGAGCTGGTTCAGTATATATCAGACTCGATTAAGATTAAGCCTGCCGAGTCAGATGCGATGTATGCCGGAATAGTAATAGATACAAATAACTTTACAAACCAAACAGGTGTAAGAACCTTTGAGGCAGCTGCATATCTTAGAAGAAATGGTGCAGATGTTACAAGAGTTAGAAAGCTATTTAGAGAAAATATAGAGGACTATAAGGCTAAGGCACAGACTATTAAAAATGCAGAGATCTACAAGAATGAATATGCACTTAGCAACTGCCCTGCAGCAGGAATAGAAAGTCCAACTGTTATAGGTGCACAGGCGGCAAATGAGCTGCTTGATATAGTAGGAATTAAGGCTAGTGTAGTATTTACTGAATATAATGGAACAGTATATGTAAGTGCTAGGTCTATAGACGAGGTCAATGTTCAGATAATGATGGAAAAGCTCGGTGGCGGCGGTCACAGAACTATAGCAGGAGCACAGCTGACAGAGGTTGGTATAGACGATGCGAGAGCACGTGTTAAGGAAATAATAGATGAAATGCTAGAGAAAGGTGAGATGTGACATGAAGGTAGTATTACTAGAGGATATTAAGACACTTGGTAAAAAGGGCGATATAGTAGAAGCTAGTGATGGATATGCAGGCAACTTTTTGCTTCCTAAGAAAAAGGCTATTGCAGCCACTGCAGAAAATCTAAATACACTTAAGCTTCAAAAGGCAAATGCAGACAAGATAGCAGCAGAGCTTTTAGCAGAGGCAAAGGAACTTAAGGATAAGATAGAAAAGCTAGATGTATCTGTAAGCATCAAAGGCGGAGAGGGCGGCAAGACCTATGGCTCTGTATCTACTAAGGAGATAGCACAGGCTATAAAGGATCAGGGCGGTCTTGAGGTAGACAAAAAGAAGATAGTTCTTCCAGAGCCTATAAAGACCTTCGGAGTACATGAGATAAGTATTAAGCTTCACAAGGAGGTAGCTGCGAAGCTAAAGGTTAAGGTAGTAGAAGAGTAGGAGCTTGGGCAAGAATGGATGAAAACCTATTAAAAAGAGTTCTTCCACATAGTATAGAAGCAGAGCAGTCTGTTATAGGTGCTGTGCTTATGGATCCCGAGTGCATTAGCTCCATCGCTGATATGATTAGCGAGGATGATTTTTATTCTAAGCAATACGGGATTATGTTTGGTGCACTTATAGAGCTGTATAATGACAGAAGAGACATAGACCTAGTTACTCTTCAGGATAAGCTTAAGGAGAAGGATGTACCGCCAGAGGTAAGCTCGCTTGAGTATGTAAGAGATATAGTTAATACAGTTCCAACATCTGCTAATGTAAAATCATATGCAAATATAGTATATGAAAAGTCTATGCTAAGAAGGCTGATTAGATCCTGTGAGCATATAACAGACATAAGCTATGCTGGCAATGACAGCCTAGATGCTATACTTGATGAATCCGAAAAGGATATATTTAATGTATTGCAATCTAAGACAAGCAGCGAGTTTACGCCTATAAGACAGGTTGCTATGGAAGCCCTTAAAAGGATTCAAAAGGCATCTGAAACTAAAGAGGTGGTTACAGGAGTTCCAACTGGCTTTACAGATCTTGATTATAAGACAAGCGGACTTCAGCCATCAGACTTTGTTCTTGTAGCGGCAAGACCTTCTATGGGTAAGACTGCATTTGTTCTTAATATAATAGAGTATGTATGCATGAAGAAAAATATGCCTGCGATTATATTCTCACTTGAGATGAGTAAGGAGCAGCTGGTCAACAGACTTTTTGCTATGGAGTCACACCTTGATGCACAAAAGATAAGAACAGGTCAGATATATAACGAGGAGTGGAGCACACTTGTAGATGCAGTAGCAAAGGTAAGCAAGTCTAATCTTATTATAGATGACACACCGGGTATATCTATAGGAGAGCTTAGAAGCAAATGCAGGCGTATGAAGCTAGAGCATGGGCTAAGTCTAATTGTTATAGATTACCTGCAGCTTATGAGTGCCGGCGGAAAGAGAAGTGAAAACAGGCAGCAGGAGATATCAGAAATATCCAGAAACCTAAAGGCACTTGCAAGGGAAATGCAGGCTCCTGTTATAGCACTTTCACAGCTGTCTCGTGCGTGCGAGAGCAGACCGGATCACAGACCTATGCTTTCAGACCTTAGAGAGTCTGGAGCTATAGAGCAGGATGCAGACCTTGTAATGTTTATATATAGAGATGATTATTATAATAAGGACAGCGACCATCCGGGAGAAGCAGAGATAATTATAGCTAAGCAGCGTAACGGCCCTATAGGCACGGTTAATCTTGCTTGGCTTGCCGAGACTACTAGATTTGCAAATATGGAAAGGCAGTAGAGCTGCAGTCAAAGTAAGATTTTGTGTAAGGGAATGGAATTTACAGAAATAAATATATTCGTAATATAAATGTCAGCAAATTTATGTAGACAAATACACAACATGTGGTAAAATTAAGAAATAATAGCACAAGTGTATAGATTTACTAGATAACATAAATTATTTGTATTAGGAGCAGAATATGAAAAAAAGGATATGGCTTGTACCGATGCTTGCATTAGCCATAGCAGCTGCAGCAGGCGTTAGTGCATATGCGGCAGAGGGCTGGCAAAAGGAAAATGACAAGTGGGTATACTACAACAGCTCTGGGAACAAAATATATGACAAGTGGGTTAAGGGAGCTGATGACAAGTGGCGTTGGGTCAATAGCTATGGAGAGATGGCTGTTAGCAGCTGGGTAGATAATGATACCTACTACGTAGACTCTGACGGTATATATCTTGTTAGTCAATGGCTCAAGCTTAATGATGAAACAAATGGAGAGGTTTGGTACTACTTTAATAATAAGGGTAAGGCTGTTAAGGAAGCTTGGCAGCAGATAAATAATAAGTGGTATTATTTTGATTATGATGGCAAGATGCTAACGGGCTGGATACTTGATGACATGTACTATTGCGGTAGTGATGGTGCTATGAAGACAGGCTGGCAGAAGCTTGAGGACCCAAACAATAACGACACAGATAATCAAAACAAAACCACACCTTATGTTGGCAATACTAAGGATGAAGATGATGATAATACGCACTATTATTATTTCTCTACGTCTAATGGTAAGAAGGCTGTTCCTACTTTAAATGGTGCGGATTATGGCGAAAAGAAGATCGATGGCAAGAAGTATTGCTTCGATGAAAATGGAGCTATGCAAACCGGTTGGGTTAATGTAGTAACTAGCGGAAGCACATCAGATATAACTGACTTTAGATATTATAATAGTGATGGTAGTATAAGAACTGGTTGGTATTCACTAGAGCCACCAGATGAGATGATGGCTAACTATGATGATGATGTCGTTTGGTTTTACTTCTCATCAACAGGAGTGCCTAAGGCTGCAGATAGCAGCATGCATAGAACATCAGACTTCGTAAAGATTAATGGAAAGACCTACCTGTTTGATGAAAACGGAACGCCAGTATACGGACTACAGAAGGTATATAACTCAAGCTATGATAGCTATGATGCATATTATTTTGGAACTAAGAATCAGTGCACAACCCAGTCTGGAAAGATATCTATAGAAGAGGGCGATGGAACAAAGTCAACATTCTATTTCCAAAAGAATGGAAGCGGATATACAGGAGTGCATGATAATTATCTATATTATAAGGGTAAGATCCAAAAGGCAGACAGTGGCTGCGGATATCAGGCTATATATGTAGATGGTACTAATTATGTAGTAAATACATCTGGACGTGTAGAAAAGAACAAGACAGTTAAGGACAAGGATGGAGTAAAGTATACTACATCATCAGGTGGTGTTTTAATGCTGATAGATGGCTATATAGTAGATGATTACGTGGGAGATGCAGCTACAGAGCCAGTATTTGACTAAGAAAAATATTGTATGTATAATATGCCGAGCTTATGCTCGGCGTATTTTCACTTTATGGGAGATTGCGTCTTATGAAGTAAAAATATGTTTCTCATGTTATAGAAAAAATAATTGTAAGGCTAGAAGAAGCTTCTAAAATTGTATTTTATGAAACAGTAACGCTATGTTGAAAGAAGATTAATCATGTCAAAAAATATTACTAAGGATATGACATCAGGTGCTATCACACCTATGCTTATAGAATTTACCATACCACTTATACTTGGCAATCTGCTTCAGCTTGCATATAATGCAGCAGACTCTGCCATAGTAGGACATTTTGTAGGAGAGCAGGCACTAGCTGCCATAGGTATAAGCTCGCCTATAGTTACAGCATGCATACTCTTTATTAACGGACTTTGCATGGGAGCATCAGTTATAATGTCGACTATGTTTGGTGCTAAGGACATGAAGGGACTTAAAAGGGAAATAAGCACAACTATGGTCTGCGGTCTTATCTTTGCATTAGTTGTATCGCTGCTTTGCGTTATATTTACACCACAAATTTTAAGTGCCATAAAAACTCCAAGCGATGTTATGAAGGATGGAGTAATGTATCTAAGAATATATTTTGTAGGGATGGTATTTACATTTGTATATAATTTTTATTCTTCGACATTAAGGGCACTTGGCGACAGCAGGTCTCCACTTTATTTTCTTGCGCTAAGTAGCATATTAAATGTAGTAGGAGATCTTATCTTTGTTATATGCTTTCACTCAGGAGTAGAGGGCTGTGCAATCAGTACTGTTCTAAGCGAAGCATTATGCTGCGTGCTATGCAGTGAATATGTTAAAAGAAAAATAGATATTCTTAGACTTGGAAGAGAATGGTTAGTAGTAGATAAGGATCTACTCTTTAAAACTATAAGCTATGGATGGGCTACGGCTACGCAGCAGGCTGTTGTTCCATTTGGGAAGATACTTTGTCAAACTATGATAAATACACTTGGAACCTCTGCAGTAGCGGCTGTAGCTGCAACAAGTCGATTGGATGATTTTGCGATACTGCCTATGCAAAATATTTCATTTGCAGTGACAGCATTTATGGCACAAAACATAGGGGCAAAAAAATATGACAGAGTAAAGAAGGGCTTTAAGGAAGGCTTGATGCTTAACTTTGCATATGCAGCTATAGTTGTAGTAGTATGCCTAATGGCTGCGAAGCCTATGGTTAGCTTCTTTACAAACGATGACAAAGTAATAGAGCTTGGGACAATGTATATGAAGGTTATGGCACTATTTTATCTAATGCCAGCATATACTAATTCTATGCAGGGGCTCTTTAGAGCATTTGGAAGGATGAGGCAGACTCTTTTTGCTACTATATCAAACATAGGCGGAAGAGTAGTATCACTTTATATACTTATGTTTGTATGCGGACTTGAGCTTGTAGCAGTTCCGCTGTCATTTGCATTCGGCTGGATAGTTATGATATTATACGAAACTCCTATCACGGTAAATCAATACAAAAAAATCCCCTCACAGTCGTGAGAGGATTTTTCTATGCATATTCAACGAATCTTCGTCATCTCGCCCTCGTCGTTGACATAGTAGTTATCTACCCAGTCATCAG
>CAVBBU010000014.1:0-10857 GCA_963593765.1 Bacteroidaceae bacterium
GATATCGAGCGAATCTGGACTGACGGAAGGGTAGTGGAGAAAGAGGAGCTGTAATAAAGTAAAGGAAACGAAGCTTCCTGTTTGATAAAAACAATACCTGAGATATTTGTAAAAATTATAAATATTTCAGGTATCTTTGATGCCATAAACCACAAAATTTATAGGATGTATTTCCTTTATTCTATGTTTGCTTCTATGTATGTTTATCCACTAGTAAGTGTGTGCTTGGTAGCGGATTATTTATTTTTAAAGGTAAAGCCTATAGCTTGATTTACATAAAAATATTATGTAAATTTATAGTGCATTATCAGCTACATAAATCTAATCAAGCCTACAACCTTTCCTAAAATTTTGACATGTTTTACTATAATAGGCTCCATGCTATCATTTTCCGGCTGTAATCTATAATATCCCTTTTCCTTGAAAAATCTCTTAACAGTAGCGCTGTCATCAACAAGGGCGACTACAATTTCACCGTTATATGCTGTAGATTGCTTAGATACTATTATTTGGTCGCCGCTAAATATTCCAACATTTACCATAGAATCACCCTTTACCTTAAGGATAAAGGTCTCGGCATTTGGCAGGGTATCTGCAGGGAGAGGGAAGTAGTCGGTGACATTTTCCTCGGCAAGAATCGGCTCTCCGGCAGCAACACGTCCGACTACTGGAACATTGACCAGTTCACGCTCCATAGGGGCAAATTCTTCGCCCACTAGTTCGATTGTTCTAGGCTTAGTCGGATCTTTTCGAACATAGCCCTTTTTCTCAAGGGTAACAAGCTGTGCATGCACAGAAGAGGTTGACCTTAAGCCAACCCCCTCGCAGATCTCTCTGATTGATGGCGGATAGTTTCTATCTATAATACATTCTCTGATAAAGTTGTATATTTTACGTTGAGTTCTAGTTAAATTCACTGAATCCATGTAGTTACCTCCTTTTCACTCTATTAATAGGAAAATACATCCTATAAACTATCGAACAGTAATTACATATTAATCCGAATATATATTACCATTTGTTCCCCAAAAAAGCAAACAAATATTCGATTTTGTATTGACAAAGCCTATATTAGCGTATAATATGTAATAGAACATATGTTCGAGAAGGATGGTAAATGGATATGAGAGGAATATATAGAAGGCTTGATATACGCTTAGACGCATTTAAAGGCTATTTAATGGGATTTTTGGCTATATGCATATCCTTGATAGCTTTAAGCTCTGTAATGCCTGCAAAAGCGGCTACAGTGCCTGATACGGCTGCTAGAGATAATGCGAATCTATATACGAGCGTTAAGATACTTTCTGGCGATACCTTGGGCAGCATCGCCGAGACCTATAACAATTACGATAATATGGATAATTCTGAATATATATCAGAAATCAAACGAATAAACAGCCTAAGCTCTGATGAAATACATCCTGGCTGCTATATTACGGTTGTATATAGTAACTAAACGTTGATGGCTTGATTGTATTTCTTACTAGTTTATTCATCCGAGCGAAGCTTTACAGCATTTCTGGCTCTTCGTTTTCTTTCATCCTCAAGTGCGGCATAATGCTTTCTGGTTGTATTAACATCATTATGCCCGAGAACGTCAGCAACTAAGTATATGTCGCCTGTTTCTCTATAAAGATTAGTTCCGTAGGTGCTTCTTAGCTTATGTGGTGTTATTTTCTTTAGTGGAGTAACTATTTTGGCATATTTTTTTACTAATAATTCTATACTTCGAACAGACATTCTTTTTAGCTGTAAGGATAGAAATAAAGCATCCTCATGTCCGCTAGCCGGTATAATTAGATGTCTTTCTTCAAGATAATTTTCAAGAGCCTCCTCGATCTCATCGCCAAAATAAACAGTAGCTTCCTTTCCGCCTTTTCGCCTTATGCTTATGGCATCATTTTTAAAGTCTATATCGCTTAAATTAAGCCCTACGCACTCCGAAACACGTATTCCTGTACCTAAAAGAAGAGTTAGGAGAGCAATATCACGGAGTCTAGTCTTTTTATGGAAACTTTTTTGCTTTTCAGAGAGATTATCGCCAGAATCTGCCTCATCTATCATCATAGCGACTTCATCTACATCAAGGCGAATTATTTCTTTATCATGCAGCTTAGGCATAGCAACACGTGCCGTAGGATTATTATTAAGCTTTTCAACCCTATAAAAGTAATTATAAAGGCTTTTTAATGAAGAAAGCTTACGCATAATTCCTCGTTCCTTGTTTATAACCTCGCCCTTTTTATCATCATGCCTGTATTTAAGATATTCCAGATATTCTTCGATATCGCTTACGCTTAATTTATCTAGGGTATCTAGGGTAATATTCATTATTGAGCCACATTTTTTGACCTCAGGATTAGACTCCATAAGGAAATTAAAGAATATTTTTAGGTCATAGGCATAGGCAATTCGAGTTCTTGACTGAGTCTGAGGCTCGATACCTCTAAAAAAATCCTTGCAAAAGCTTGGCAGCTGACTGGTCATTTCCCTGAGCTTTTGAATATTACGAATGTCGACCTCTTGGCTGTAGGACATTGATGACATGGCTTATAAAACCTCCGATAAACCCCTGCTATTTATTCGTAAAAGTTTTCTTTCACGAATAGTTGGATATGGCTATAATAGCACTTGATATGCTATTTATCAAGTGCTATCTCATATAATATTACCATACTCTGCCCATTATTCTTTAGTTGAAATATGCTGTACCTTGATTTTTAATCAAAAATTTAAGTTATACATTATTTTAGTTGAACATTTTTATAAAGGCATCTGGATTAATCGCCGGAACCTCTGAGTTTTTAAAATCATTTACATTACATGTTATTATATAGTCTGCTCCAACATATTTTGCACATTTATCCTGCAGACAATCCTCAAAATCAGCGAAACAATCCTTTTCAATTGCATCTAATATTTCTGCTTTAGATGTACTGGCAATATTGAAAATCTCACAAATATCCTTTAAATTTTGCCGTCTAATCTTATCGCTACGCTTTCTAAGCACATACCAAAGTGTTGAAAGTGTATGAAATGCAATATAACCTATGCACTCATCGCATGCACATTTTCTTACTATTTCTACAGATTGTTTGAGATATGGATCATCTCGATTGGTAATATAATTAAGTATTACATTGGTATCAATCAATATTACCATATTTTTCATTCATTGCTCCCTCTCTTTCTGCAGCATAGTCAGTCAAAGATTTAGTTGCTTTTCTGGATGATTCGAGCCTTTCAAAAGCCTCAAGCTTGCTATTATTATGTGTTTTTGAAAGAGGTGCTTTAATAATAAATGGAATACTTCTCTCTCTTAATGCAGTTCTTGTAAATGTTTCATAAAATGTCTGCTTGGTCTGCCCCATTGTATCAAGCATTTCATCAAGTTCTTCATAAATAGAATCCTCTAATCTGATACTGATTGTTTTCATCTTATGCGACTCCTTTCAGTATTTGAAACCATAATACAATAATTTGACTCAAATAGCAAGCAATAGCATTCATTCGTTACACCCCTGGGCCTATTTCCTTAGCCGCACTTGTTGTTTCAGCTGCCTTAGTTGGTGCAACTCCAGGTCCGGAAATTTCATCCGCTGATGTAGTGCCTTTTGGCTCAATAACCTTTATATCCTCTGGATCGCTTTCAGGTGTTGTTTCATCTATGGTTGTTTCGACTGTTTTGCTCTCTTCCGTGCTAGATTCGAATTCTTCTGTAGATTCATCAGTCGACTCTGCCGTACTTTCTTCTAAGCTTTCTGCTGCAGCCGAGCTTTCAGCCGTCTGCTCTGCCGGCTGAGGATTTGCTTGCTGGCCTGAGCTTTGGCTACCGCCAGAGCCTTTATTATCTAAATTATCTGCCGCAGGAACATCTGTCGAAGCGTCGTCATTTCCCAGGCCTGTTTCATTAATAATATGCTTACTAATGCTGGTTACTGTACTGCTTGGTATATATGTATATCCTGGAATATCGCCATATAAAAAGCTATGAAGTGCTATTACATTGCTCTTTAAGGTTACGGCTATTACACAGTCCTTTTTGCCTATATCCATGGTCTGCTTATCAAAAGGAAAGCCTGTAGTCTCTCCTAGCTGGTATTTGCTTATTCCCTTTGCAAATGGAATTAAATCGTCTACAGTTATACTTGTAGATGTCTGCGGAAGTATAACAGCTATAAGCTCGCTTAATGTCTTAAAATCCGCCTGTTTTGCCTTTTCAAAGGCAAGGCTTACTACCTTACGCTGTCTCTGCGTTCTTTGATAGTCTGTGTCCATAAGCCTAAGTCTTGCATATGCAACTGCCTGAACACCATCAAGGTGATTCATTCCTGCATGCTCCAGCTGATATGAGCCTACTCCAGTTGAATTAACTGTTTCTGTTATAAATCCATTAATATACTTAAATTCCGCATCAGTTATCTCTATATCTACGCCGCCTAATATATTGATTCCGTCTACTACTGCCTTCCAGTTGAAGGTTATATAATCATCAACCTTAACATCTAGGTTATTTTCCAGTGTCCATATAGCCTGCTCCGGACCGCCCTTAAAATATGCCTCGTTAAATTTATGATATGTGCCGTCCTTATTTATCTGCACATAGGTATCTCTGTATATAGACACCAGTCTTATCTCTCCGCTCTCTCTGTTGACCTGACATATCATATTAACATCTGAAAGTGCATCCTTACCTAGGTTACCATTTCTTGAATCAACTCCAAAAACAGCTACAGTATAGTAGCCTTTTTGCGTTGTATATATTCTAAATCCAACATAACCTGCCAAAATCAAAAGAAGAAGCAAAAATGCTTTAAGAACTCTATGCTTTTTCTTTTTGCCTTTATTATCGCCCCTACCCGAATTTTTTGAAGAAGCCTTTGCTCTTTTACTTCTGACAGCATCCTTACTACTGCCTTCAAAGCCCTCTCCGTATATAGCATCATTAACAGGTGTACTATTTTTATAATGAGTATCATCAAGTGGTATGTCCATAGACTTTGAAGGAATATCCTCTACACCATTACTCTTTTGCTCTTTTCTAAAATCATTACCAAGCTTAATATTATTTTTTATCTTTTGGGAAATATCATCAGGATCGACAATTCCATTATCCTTATTTTTTTCAGCCTCTCTTATCTTGTTAAGTCTATCAAGATCCTTAAGATATTTTAGTCTTTTGCTTTCATCATCTAAATTATTCATAGCACTCCAAAATAAATATAATTTTTTCCTTGTAATAATACCATATTATGCAAAATATACATATCTATTCATTCTTAATTATCGATTAACTTTGATTGACTACAGCAATATCTACATATATAATTAACACGATAATTCGGAGGGAAAATATGTGTGGAATAATAGGATATACTGGTCCGTTAAGTGCTAAAAATGTACTTCTTGAGGGCTTAGCTCAGCTAGAATATAGAGGCTATGACAGTGCCGGAATCGCAATATTAGATGAGGACACCGGCGATGTTATAATAAGAAAAAAGGTAGGCAAGGTTGCCAATCTTTATTCCTATACAGATAATATGCCGGATAGCTCACATTGCGGTATAGGCCATACCAGATGGGCGACACATGGCGGTGTTACAGATACTAATGCACATCCGCACAAAGCTGGATGTGTCACTCTTATACATAATGGAATAATCGAAAATTATCACCAGCTTGCTAATGAATACAAGCTTTCAGGTAAGCTAGTTTCAGATACAGATACTGAGGTTGCTGCTGCTGTTTTAGATTCTATATATAATGGCAATCCGCTTGAGTCTATATCTAGGCTTACAAAATTAGTAGTAGGAACATATGGATTTTGCATTATGTTTGATGATAAGCCAGGTGA
Organism: Bacteroidaceae bacterium; assembly: GCA_963593765.1. GTDB lineage: Bacteria > Bacillota > Clostridia > Lachnospirales > Lachnospiraceae > CAVBBU01. Next base: position 5,858 of record CAVBBU010000014.1, read on the forward strand.
GATATATTGTATAAGAAGGGTTAGTCCGCTTGTTGCAGCCTACTGCTCTTCTGGCTCCTTTGTTGCATCTGACTTAACAGCACTTATTCCATATACAAAGTCTTATTTTGTTGTACCTGAAAATCATATAGTTAAGCTTACACCATATAAAATTAGTATATATGATGAGAACCTAAAAGGTGTTGAGCCAGAAATTCTTACAGTTAATTGGGATATTAATTCTGCTATGAAAAATGGCTACCCTTATTATATGCTTAAGGAGATAAATGAGCAGCCGGAAGCATTGACCAATACTATATCACCTAGAATCGTAGACGGACTTCCTGATTTTTCTGTCGACCATATAGACGACACGCTATTTGAAACCTTTAATAAAATTCGGGTTGTGGCATGCGGAACTGCTATGCATACCGGAATAGTTGCAAAGTCTATAGCAGAGCCGCTGCTTGGCATACCTATGACAGTTACTATCGCATCTGAGTTTAGATACGAGAATCCGCTTATAGATAAGGACACATTGACTATAGTTATATCTCAGTCAGGCGAAACTATAGATACACTAGAGGGCATGCGACTTGCCATGTCAAAGGGCTCTAAAACTCTGGCGATTGTTAATGTAAAGGGCTCTACTATAGCCAGAGAAAGTGATTATGTACTCTATACACACGCTGGCCCTGAAATAGCTGTCGCAAGCACTAAGGCATATACTGTTCAGCTTGCCGCACTATATATGATAATTGCAAGAATAGCTCTTGTTCGAGGAATATATGACAATGCAGCCTGCAAGGAATTTATTTCGGATCTTCTAAATACTATTCCAGCAATCAGGGAGTCAATAAAAAAGAGCGAAATCATAGAAAAATGCACCAAGAAAATAATAAAGGAACATGATGCATTCTTTATAGGACGTGGACTTGACTATGCCTTCTCTCTTGAGGGTGCACTTAAGCTAAAGGAGATCTCTTATATACATGCAGAGGCATATGCTGCTGGTGAGCTAAAACATGGAACTATCGCACTTATAACGGACGATGTTCCTGTTATAGCTATTGCTACGCAGCAAAAAATATATTCAAAAACCATATCAAATATAAAGGAAACAAAGGCAAGAGGCGCATATGTAATATTAATAACAAAGGAAGGTGCTAATCCGCCATCAGATGTATATGATATTAATATTACTATACCTGATATAGATGATAGATTTACAGTCTTTCCTATAGCAGTTATATTGCAGCTGCTTGCATATTATGCATCTGTCGGAAAGGGCTTAGATGTCGACAAGCCTCGTAATCTCGCAAAATCTGTTACTGTAGAATAAGGAGAAGTAAAAATAGCTACAAATCTCTTATTATTGTTATAGAGATTTGTAGCTATTTTATTCTATATGTATTTCTATTTGCACTTGCTATTTATTTCTTTTCTTTAGGATAACAGTTCCAAAAATCACAAGCAATGCAAGCATTGATAAAAACATAAGGCTAATTGCTCTCTCCTCGCCAGTTTTTGGAAGAAGATCCCAAAGCATATCCTTATAACGACTTATGTTAAAGCCATTATTAGCATCATCCTTTGGCTTAGGCTCTACAAAAATAATTTCATTATTATCATTATTCTGATTAGAATTAGTATCAGGAACATTTACGGCATGCTTTCCTGTTTCACCGCCGGAGCTGCTGCCTCCACCGCCACCACTGCTGCTTGCAGTGTAGGTATTAGTGATTGTTATGCCATCCTCTGTTGCACCATCACCGCCGCTATATGTAACTGTCTTTGTCAGTTTATCGCTTTCCTCATCTATACTTATAGTTACAGTCATCTTATAGCCATTTTCACCTGTGGCAATTTCATCAAAGGTATATCCCTTTATATCCTGTGGTACTTCCCTAATGATATACTCGTAGGTTTTATCTACGTCATCATAGCCAAAGGCTATATTACCAAACTCTATACCCTTTAGAGCTTCCATTGTACTTAGCTTAGCTGTTAAAGTATTTGAGTCTGAGTCATAGGTTGTTTCGCCATCTCTAGCATCTGGAAGCGGAGCTCCATCAACTCCTGTCATAGTAAATTCAAATTCCTGCTCTTCGTTTGGCATCTTACTCTTTGCAGGTACAATAGCTTTCTTGATAGGTGGATCCTGCTCTATATCATCATCGCCATACCAGTGAATGTCGTCGTAACCTTCAGTGTAGGTATTAGTAATTACTATGCCATCCTTCGTTGCATTTGATTCTGTGGCTTTTGTAACCTTTATGGTATCGCTTGCATTTTCTCCAACACCATAGCTTACATTTTTAGCAAGCTTAAGACCATCAACATATATCTCTACTGACATAGTATATCCATTTCCCGTGGCTACCTCATCAAAGGTGTAATTTAATATATCCTGAGGCACCTCCTTTATAACATAGTTAAAGGTCTTTCCTGCATCCTTAAAGCCAAAGCTTATGTTTCCAAATTCTATTCCGGTCAATGCTTCCTTCGTACTTAATGTGGCAGTTAGAGTATTTGTCTCTTTATCATATGTCGTTTCGCCTTCTCTTTCTGGCGGAAGCGGTGCACCGTCGATTCCTGTCATGGTAAATTTAAATTCCTGCTCCGAAAGTATCCTCTTACCATACTTAGACTTAATAGCCTTCTTTATAGGCGGATCCTGCTCTATATCATCGTACCAGCTGATATCCTTATAGTCTATATCATAATAAAGCTTAACAACAGTTATTCCATTTCCTTCACTATCTACCTCTATAGTCTTTTCTAGCTCAGCATTTGATAAGGTTGCATTAAACTTATAGTCATCTGCAAATTCTGTCAGATATCCATCCGGTGCAATAACCTTATCTGCCGTACTTCCGGTTGCTATTTTATCGCCAACCACATAGTGCTCGTAGCTAGCTGCTGCATCTGACGGACTTCCTACCTTCTGCCTGTAGTACTCTATCCTGTATTCTATACCTTCCTTAGGCTGATAAATAGCAAACAGGGTAATGTCCTTTGCCAGGTCGGTAAGCTCTATGCTATAGGTATCTCCAACCCTTCTATCAAAATTATCCTTGGTAGAATCCTTCTTTGTCGACCAGCCGGAGAAGTTGTAGCCTGCAGGTGGCTTTACATTCGAATTGCCTAAAACCTTGTAGGCATTAGAGCCGGATGCTGCATAATACTTGTTTGCATCTTCTACCTCACCCGAGCCGCCATTTGCCTTTGCATCATACTTAACTCTTATATATGTAACTATATTTGCCCTGCCGGTAATATAATTACCGTATAAGTCTATAAATCTTACATCTGTATAAGTCTTACCAGCCTTAAGGCCGGTTATAGTTGCTGTATTATCATTATTATCTATAACTCTAGCAATCGATGAATCTGATGCTGAAGCAAATCGTGCAATCGGCTTTTCGCCAATAGAAATTTGATTTCCTTCAAAGGCTATGCTAGCAGTAGCCACATCGCCAGCATGAACCCAGGTATTTGCATCCTCTAAATTAAGCTTAGCCATTGTATATAAGCCGAAGTTTATATTAGTAAGAGTTGACTTTTTCTGAGCATAATTAAGCTTTAGCTCTATTACATCAGTTTTAAAGGTTGACTGATTACCTACAGAATATATGTTGGCATTTGTTCCAACCTTCTTTTTAACTAATCCCCAATCCTCGCCATCATCTGGCTTAACTACCTCAACTGTATACTTGCCATCGCACGGTGCTATAAGCTCATACTTTCCATCCGCAGCAGTCTTATACTTCTCATTAGCTGCAAGTGCATTGGAATTAGTTTGTACTACCTCTTTTCCACTCTCATTATAAAGTTTAAGAGTAATTCCCTCCATAGTAGGATCAGAGCCACTGTCATAAATGGAATTTGGAAGTTTACCAGTCTCATTCCAAACAAATCCTGTTATAAACATATCCTCTAGTATATATTGCTCTACTGTAGGATTAGTATATCCCTTATCTACTCCGCCCTCTATAAATGGCGATACACCATTTAGCTTATAGTCGCCATAGAAGGTCTGGTAGGCTGTTTGTGTGCCTGCATTAGATTTATCCTCATGGAGCTTGTAGCTTATATAAAATGGCACAGTAGTTCCCGGCATAAGCTTATCCATATGTACTTTTATTCCGGTTATCTTTGATGCATCACTAGGTGTAGTTGTAGTCCAGCTTGCAGCCTTCATGGTTGTAAAGCCGCCACTACCCGGATTAGGGGTAGTCGTAAAGTAAACTACAGCTCCCTCGGCATTCTCTGCCTTCTTAAGCTCAGATATATCTATATCTACAAAGTCAAGGCTATAATCAGACTTCTCTGACTGCACGTTGCCATCTGCTAGATTGCTCTCGCCCTTCTTAGCAACAGGTACATATATATCAAAATCCGTTGTTGTATTAGTTGCATCACCTACTGCATATATCTTATTTCCAAAAAGTCCTTTAGTTTTATCTAATTCAGTATAGTCTCTGCTCGTAACTGCATCCTGACTAAAGCCATCTGTAGCACTCTCTGTGACATATGGGACTATACCACTTACTGCACGTGAGTTTACTGCTATCTGTGCACCGGTAGCACTGGTTAAATCTGCATACAGCATTATAGGGCTTCCTGAAGAGTTTGTTTTTACATTCGATATTTTAGTTCCTGTGCTGTCAATTATATCCGGAGCACCTGCTGTGCAAGCAGAGTCAAGCAGATCAATATCTGCTAAAGCGTTACCAGTACCCCCATCTCGCCCTGAATCATGCGGTACGTCAGTCCACATGTGTGGAATTGGAATTCTATCACCCTCTCTTGCCTCGTAGGACGTCATAAGAGGAATGGTATATGGTCCGTAGAGCCAGCCGTATCTATATTTTGCACTATCAGTACTTAAATTTTTCAATGCAATCATTTTTTTTGATGTAATAGCTGAAAGATTTTCATCGTCAACATTACCTAGATCTATAACCAGATACCCATAATCATCATTTCCAGAATGACCATTTCCATTCCCAGGTGGA
>CAVBBU010000014.1:10867-27314 GCA_963593765.1 Bacteroidaceae bacterium
GCGGCATCAGGAGTAAAATCCTTATATATAGCATAATAAAATATAGGTTTAAGTTTAAGTAAACCATCTATAGTTATGTTGGATGATATAAACACCCCTGGACAAACTTTTACATTTATTATACCGCCTGTATTAACAGATGATTTAAGATACTCAACCCTATTATTTGTGCTATCATTATTAGAGAGTACAGTTTCCGCATATTGAAGCTTAAGGATAGATTTAGATATGCGTGTAGACAAACCCTCGACAGTTTCTGATGTATGATTACCAAAAGTATCATCATAGGATATGGTGCATTTAACTGGTAACTGGTCATATATTCTTCCACTTGCTTCATCAATATTTCCTTGATATCCAATTTTCCTTCCAGATGATGGATATTTGCTTGGCATAATACCGTTATTATCCGACATACATAAGGTTATCTGCGGCAAACTAGACTGCATAGCACCTCCATCAGATATTTTCGACCAAATAAAATCATCACTGCTAGGTCTTACCTTTATTCCGGTTACATAAGTACCCTCATCTATTGCAAATGGCATGTACTTGTAACCTCCACGCCCCAGGTTAAATCCATAAAGTCTTTTTTTTTCGTATTTGTGTGTTTTTCCATCACTTGTTGTGTATTCTATATCTAATTGATATTCGCCATTATCATTACAATACATTCCAATACCTGATGTAATGGACAAAAGTTGTGGATCTGTTTTTGAAAAATCATATTCTACATTATCATAATCCATGTATATATTATTAATATCTTCATTAAAAGAAGCATAGACTTTAGCTAAAACATTACTTCCATCATTGTCTATTATTGAGTTCGGATTATTATTATAAATAGGAGTAACAAAAGAATAAGCATACTCGCCAACCGCCAATGTATCCTTACCACCATACACAATTCTAGATATGTTCTGTGTCTTTGCTGTGTCCTTGCCATGACTTCCAGCGTTACTATCAGTAGCTTTTTTATTAAGCCAATCACTTGCTTTACAATATAGTTCACTCGAATATGTTAATGTCTTCGCCTCAGCTTCTATATTTTCCTTAGTTATAGGTACTAACGCATCATAGTTAAGATAATGGGGTTTAATCTGGTTTGCATAAAAATATTTGACCCATGTTTCACCACTATCAGAGGTAACCAACCAATCATTAACATAGTCCTGACTTATAATAAGTTCTTTGGCATAATCAATACCCAGAGCCTTATATAAAGCAGTCAAATTATATAATTGAGTATCATTATCGCTATTAGAAAGCCACCTGCTGTTACTTCTATATGCATTTATATTAACATTTCCAGCTCTATATCTACTAATTATATGCTCTTTATCATAGCCATAAGCATATATCTCCCAATAGGAGTTTGTACTGTTTATAATATAATCATTAGCCTTAATGTTTCCTGCATCTGTTACATCTATAACGTTTCCATCAGGGTCAACTACATACATAAGTCTTTGGTTAGTAGCCGCCACCCTATCTGTCAAAGTTATACCATCACCAGATAAGACAACAATCGGGGGATCATTTTTATCATATGTCGTAGTATCTGGATATTTTTTTAAAGTATACATTCCAAGTACACCCGTATCACGTTTGGCTTTATTTATCTGTATACTTATATCTGAATCTGTTTTAATAAGCTCCAAGTTATCCTGACCGTGAATAGTTGTTGCAGTCTGAATATGCTCTTTCAATATATGATCATCCATTTTGATGGTTGATACAATATTAATACTAGTTTCTGAAGGTATATCACGTTCACTTCCGTCTATCTTCGTGTGCTGTGCCCTCAGAGTTGCCGTTCCATATATATTATATGAAGAATATCTAAACTTATTTGCTACAAGCTTTTGTTTTAAAATTTCAATTTGAGTTACATATTCAGTTTCACTAAGTTTGTATTCACCAGTTGTACCATCCCATGTAGTAAGCCCTGTACCTATAATAGTTTCGTTTGCGGCAGGAGTATAATCATATGCTTGCTTTTGGTTTTTTAAGCCTAATATGGTGACAACTCTTTCTGAATTTGTTGTGAGATCTTTAATATGCACTTTATATGTAAATCCATAATCCGTACTAGTCATAAGTCCTGTAAGCTTTATAGGATATAATGCTTCCTCATACTTTCCGCTTGCTTCCTTATATTCTATTGTATAGCAAAAATTATCATATACCTTCCAATCCAAATATCCTGAGCCACTAGTTAAGTCTAATCTTATTGATTGTTTTAAAATATCATTATATGTGTCCGTAGTACCATATTGAAGTAATCTTAAATTTTCAGCAGACAATGTATTAACAACAGATACTCCTTGTTCCCATGTTCCATTAACAATTTCTACCTTTATAGGTTCATTTTCATACGTTGTTTCCCCTGAAGTTTCGTTATTTTTTGCCACTACTGCGGTGGCGTTTGAAGAAGTAAAAACAATTTTATCATCTATCCAATTATTTTCATAAAACAGCTTATTGCAATACAAATAAGGCATAACCTTAATTTCAAAAGTTCCTTCATGATACAAGATATCACAGATTGTGTTTTCATTATGCGTTGTAAATTGTTTTATATTATCTCCAGTATATTGATTTGATATATTTGCTGCTTGTAGACTATATATGCCATCAAAGACTTGGAATGAATTAAGTTTTTCCGTATTATTAGATATTGTATCATTATATATATGTATTGTATTTCCATATATATCGGTATAATTCACTATAATTCCATAATACTGCTTTCCTTTATATGTATAGATAGGAAGTGTCTCTGTCATAAATTTAAAAATAGTATCATCGGCTATATATCCCAAAGTTTTTTTAAATTTAACAATTAAGTATTTATTATCATAGCAAAAAGATGCGCAGGAACTATTGTCCTTACTAAGTATTCCAGTAGTAAAATCCTCTCTTGCACTATTATTATGTCTATTAATTTTATCAACTTTATAATTAGTACCAAAAATATCCACCGGCTTCCACGTCTCATTATTACAAACCGGATCCACCGTCCATGTAGGCGTAGTATTATCCGCCTCAAAGGTAAAGCTATCTGTTTCCTCATCACCCTCATTTTTTACTACAAGTGCCTGATTTTCATTGCCATAATTATTATAAAATTTTGACTGGAATTTATAGATATGCCTTTCACTTAAATGATTGATAAGGTACTGTGCATCCTGCACTATAACTAGAGTCTGTCTAAGAGTAGTCAGATTTCCTATATTTTTAAATATTATAAGATTGTCACCGTCTTCATTAGTTGTAACGGTAGTTGTCCAGTTTGAGTCTGTCTCTATAGTAGACTCGTCTACATCAAAGCCCTTTGGAATTACAATCTCCGCACCTATGGAATTACGATCACCTTCTGCTATATCCTGGAAGTCAAAAAGATATGCTATCTTCATGGTTTTAGTTCCAGCTTTACCTATGGCAAAATCGCTAGGAGTTGCTATAGAGCCGGTTATACTGCTATCTAGTCTAAGAAATGAAGCTGCATTAGGATTAACTACATCGCTTGATGTTGCTAATGATAAAAGAGCATTTGCAATAGTTGCTATATCTCCATCTAAAATAGCATCAGAGTCAGTAGCACCATCATCTATAACCTCACCATCTATCACGGCATCAGAACTGCTTGCGGTATCATCTATCACCTCGCCGTCTTCTACCTCGTCAGGCGAATCAGAGGCCGTAGCTTTAACTGTTTTTACAGTATCAAAGCTTTCAGCCTCGTTATTATTTTCACTATCTACGACATTTGTCTTATCTGCTAATTTCTCTATGGCTTCTGTAGCAAGCGAACTTGTGTCTTCGTTGATATATACAGAACCAGCAAGCATTGCAATACTAAGCCAAAGTGCCGCATATCTTTTTAATTTTTTTAAATGTATTTTCATGATGACCTTCACACTCTAGGCAATAACTTCTCTATTAGAGAATATCTGCCTTCCCCACTTAATCTCTAGCTTAATATTAATTCTATAGCATCACTTATACCCTTAACACCAATACATTCTATATCCTTTGGTTTTTTGATTTTAGCAAGTGATATATAAGGCATAATGCATTTTGTAAAGCCAAGCTTAGCAGCCTCCTTTACTCTTATCTCAGGATATGTAACTGCTCTTATCTCTCCGGATAGTCCGACCTCGCCAAAAACTACTGTATGCTCATCTATAGGAATATTTCTAAAGCTTGATACTATTGCAAGAACTATAGCAAGATCAAGTGCAGGCTCACCTATACGCATACCGCCTGCAAGATTAATATATGCATCATACTTTGACATAGGAAGTCGGCATCTTTTTTCTATAACAGCCATAAGAATATTTACTCTGTTAAAGTCTATCCCGACTGCTGTACGCCTTGGAAAGCCAAAGGCTGTTTCGCTAACTAATGCCTGCAGCTCAAGCAGCATAGGTCTTGTTCCTTCCATAGAGCATGCTACGACTGCACCGCTTGCACCTATAGGTCTTCCTGATAGCATATACTCCGAAGGATTAGTAACCTCCTTTAATCCCTCGCCTGCCATCTCAAAAACGCCTATCTCATTAGTAGATCCAAATCTATTTTTGACAGCTCTAAGTATTCTGTATGATACACTACGCTCGCCCTCGAAGTATAGCACTGTATCTACCATATGCTCAAGGACTCTTGGGCCTGCAACCTGACCGTCCTTAGTCATATGTCCGACTATCAGTATAGCTATGCCCATGCCCTTTGCTATCTGAAGAAGCATATTTGTTGTTTCTCTAACCTGACTTACACTTCCTGGTGCAGATGCAATGTCGCTTCTAAACATAGTTTGTATAGAATCAATAACTACTACATCCGGCTTGTCAGTTGATAGTATAGACTCTATATTATCTAGATTTGTTTCGCATAGAAAGCGAAGCTCGCCCTCTAGCTTACCTATTCGGTTTGCTCTAAGCTTAATCTGCTTAAGCGATTCCTCACCAGATATATATAAAACATTTTTTCCTGCTATGGCAAGCATTCGACAAACCTGAAGAAGAAGCGTAGACTTACCTATACCTGGGTCTCCTCCAACTAAAACAAGGGAGCCTGGGACTATTCCGCCGCCAAGCACCCTGTTAAATTCGTCAAAGCCTGTATCAAATCTATCCTTATCATCTGTTGCTATCTCATCTATATATGATGGCTTTTGGATATTTTGCCTTATGCTGCCGCCATAGCTTTTATGCTTTGATGGCTGACTAATCGGCTCTTCTGTCATAGTATTCCATGCATGACAGGACGGGCACTGCCCCATCCACTTTGCCGACTCATATCCACATTCCTTGCAAAAAAATGCACTAGTTCTTGCCTTTGCCATATATAAGACTCCGTATTATTTTCTGTGTACTCTAACCTTTACCTTGTTTCCTTCGTTTAGCTCAACGCTTAAAACCAGCTTTCCGCTCATATTAGTTTTCATAGTTCCTATAGATGCATCATCTACAAAAACCTCATACTCTGCTTCTTCCTCAAGTCCAAGCGTTATCTGTACATCCTTTGAGCTTTCTACTGTAAATTCAACACCGCTGTCAGTCAAAGAAAAGCTTCTGACACATGTTCCCGGTACAGATTCATACAGAAACATTCCATTTTTCTCAAGCTTAGTTATCTCATTATAGGTTTTAACCTTATATAAATCACCATTATATTCAAAATCACTTAGCTTTTGCTTTTCTAAGCTAGTATAATCTCCAAAGCCTAAAGTATTATCAGTCTCATACCACAAAAGCTTGCTCGTTTCAGACATAAAAAGCTCCTCCTTTTTTCGTAGCCCTATTTTAGATTTATTTAAAATATTTGTAGCTCTATTAATCAGTAAAACTCCATTTTCTATCTGTATGGAACTAAATCCGTTACATCAGATAATATAACAACCTTTGTATCCTTATCTACATCTAATATAAGATTTTTAACATACTCCTCTGGAAGTCTTATGCAGCCAGCAGAGCCTGTATTGCCATCATTGCCAAAGCAATGTACAAATATAGCAGAGCCCTTATGCGGCGTTCTGTCTATATTATAATCAATTGCTATTCCATAATTATAATATGGATAGAATTTAATCATATCCTCATAGTAATTAAAATCCACCTCTTTTAGCTCATTAAGATTTTGAAGTGTATTATAAAGCTTGCTATTTGAATCGCCAACCCATACATCGCCATCAACTATCTTGTGATATGGAATTGCCTTTGACAATGTTGCAGCCTCGGCAGTTCCTTCTGTAGTTGTCGTAGTAGAAGCTGTGCTCTCACCAGTTGCAGCTACTGTAGTTGCATTTTCAGAACCACTTGTCGCATTTGCTACATTCGTAGAATTACTTGCATTATTATCTGCATTTGCAACATTCTCAGTAGCATTTGCATTATTAGCTGTATTTGCATCACTTGATGATGCCACCAAAGGATTATCCTTAAGCCCAAAGTTAAGAATTATATTAAATGCACCCTCTGGTGTTTTTTTATCAAGCTCTATCTTGTTTTCAGTTATACCATTATATCCGCATACACCGTCAGCACTAGAAACCTCAGTCCATTTATCATCTATCTTTTTAAGATTATATGCTGTAACTGCAGTAGTTCCTGTTTTTCCAACTATAAGTAAGACATGGTCTGTATTAAGCGTATTAATATCCAGTCTATTATTTGCATCATATGCAAGGCTTGTCATGCATGCTAAAGCGGTTAAGGCTAGTGCTAATACAGCTGACATTATCCTTTTTATCATACTGTAACAGGCTCCTTTTTATTTGTATTTTTTTTCTTTTTATCCTTTGACTTTCCTGCAAATTCTAGATGCTTTTTATCATTTTCATCCTTAACTAGACTTACAAAAACATCCTCATCATCTGCAAGCGTTCCATCAAGCACCTTTTCAGCAAGATTATCTTCTATATCATTTTGAAGAACTCTCTTGATAGGTCTTGCTCCATACTTTTTATCAAAGCCCTTGTCTATAAGATATTCCTTTGCCTCATCAGATACATGAAGAGTAATATCCATCTGCTCTCTAGTTCTGTTATTAATCTGATTAAGCAAAATTCCAAGGATATCATTCATATTTTCCTTTGTTATCTGTCTAAATACTATTATATCATCTATACGGTTTAGAAATTCAGGCTTAAAGAGTCTTCTAACCTCCTCCATAACGCCTTCCTTCATACCGCCGTATTCAGAATCCTCTGTAGTGCTTGATGCAAAGCCAAGAGTCTTAGGCTCAACTATACGCTGTGCACCGGCATTACTTGTCATAATTATAATAGTATTTTTAAAGTCTACGGTTCTTCCCTGAGAATCAGTTATACGTCCGTCATCAAGAACCTGCAAAAGTATATTAAATACATCCGGATGTGCTTTTTCTATCTCATCAAATAATATAACAGAATATGGATTTCGTCTAATCTTTTCTGAAAGCTGTCCGCCCTCCTCATATCCTACATAGCCTGGAGGTGAGCCAACAATCTTAGATACCGACTGCTTTTCCATATATTCGCTCATGTCAACTCTTATTAAGCTGTTTTCACTGCCAAACATAGCCTCGGCAAGTGCCTTTGAAAGCTCGGTTTTACCTACACCAGTAGGTCCTAAGAACAGGAATGAGCCTATAGGCCTTTTCGGATCCTTAAGTCCTACTCTTCCTCGTCTTATAGCCCTTGCGACAGCATTTACCGCTTCGTCCTGACCTACAACTCTCTTGTGTAATTCATTTTCAAGATTTCTAATCTTTTCTGTTTCGCCCTGAGTAAGCTTCTTAACAGGAATCTTAGTCCATGCAGATACAACATCTGCTATATCTTCCTCTGTAACTACAAGCTTTTTTTGCTCCTTATCCTGCTTCCACTTTTCTCTAAGCTTATCAGACCTTTCAGTAAGTCTTTCCTGCTTCTTTTTTATACTGCCGGCTTTTTCATATGCCTCATTCTTAATCGCATCTTCCTTTTGCTTTTCAAGTCTTTCTATATCAGCTGTAAGCTTTCGTATCTCCTCCGGCTCCATATAATTAGAAAGTCTAACTCTTGATGCAGCCTCATCTATAAGGTCTATTGCCTTATCAGGCAAAAATCTGTCATTAATATATCTTGTAGAGAGCTTAACAGATGCTTTAAGCGCATCCTTAGTTATAGTAACTCTGTGGTGCTTTTCGTAGCTACCTACAAGTCCCTCTAGTATCTTAAGAGTATCATCCTCGCTAGGCTCTTCAACCATTATAGGCTGAAATCTTCTCTCAAGTGCGGCATCCTTTTCGATATGCTTTCTATATTCCTCAACTGTAGTTGCCCCAACTATCTGCAGCTCACCTCTTGCAAGTGAAGGCTTAAGAATATTAGATGCATCCATAGCACCCTCTGCTCCGCCTGCACCTATTATAGTATGCAGCTCATCTATAAACAGGATAATGTCTCCTGCATTTATAACCTCGTTTATAACTCTTTTTATTCTTTCCTCAAATTCACCCCTATACTTAGAGCCTGCAACCATGCTTGCTAAGTCCAGTGTAACTACTCTTTTATCAAGAAGCGAATCCGGAACCTCTTCATTAACTATAAGCTGTGCAAGTCCTTCAACTACAGCAGTTTTACCTACTCCCGGCTCTCCTATTAGGCAAGGATTATTCTTAGTTCTTCTGCTAAGAATCTGCATAACCCTTTGCATCTCTACCTGTCTGCCTATAACAGGATCTAGCTTTCCTGCAGCAGCCAGCTGAGTTAGGTCTCTTGAAAATCTATTAAGTACAGGCGTATCTTTCCTAGCTCCGTTTGAATTGCCCGACATTCTTCCTGCCATAGTTTCCTGATAATCACTATTAACATCTACACCCATAGTAGTAAGAAGCTCAACATACATCTTAGATATAGGGACACCAAGTGTTATAAGTATCTTACATGCAAGGCAGTTCGCTTCCTTTATAATAGCAAGAAGTATATGCTCTGTTCCTATCTGTCCTGCCTTATACTTTACTGCCTCTCTATAGCTGTTTTGAAGTATAGCTTTTGCCATAGGTGAATACATCTGCTCATCCTCTACAGCTACAGAGCTGCTAGGTCTTATAAGCTGATCCATAACCTCTGTTATCTTTTCTTCTCTAACACCATTGCTTGAAAGAACCTGCGCCGCAACGCCTGTTCCCTCTTGAAGAAGTCCAAGGAGTAGGTGCTCCGAGCCTACATATCCCTGTCCCATATCCTGAGCAGCCTGAATAGCTAGGTCTCTAGCTGTCTGTGCTGCCTTTGTAAATCTGTCTGCCATTATTTTACCTCCCAAGCCTTAGGCAAATGCTCTCTTACCCACTCTGCTCTGGCTATGTCTAATTCCTCGTTGTCCATAGGCTTTTGAATTTTTTGCAATAGATTGCCCGGCTGTATGCCAAGGTACAGGCTATATATACTTGCATCGCCTTCCACTTGCATGATCCCCGACTTTATTCCGCTAAGGACACTCGAAAGGTACATCAGTCCTTCCTTAAGCGAAAGCCTTCTGGCATAGCTAAGTATACCATATGACTTAAATGCCTCGTCTGCAATTCGATTTTTGTGTCCTGCAATAGCCATATGCCTAACTCTATTTTCCTGGTCGCTAAGCCTTAGCCCCATCTTTTGAACAAGCTCAAGTATTTCTTTTTCGGTTATACCTAAGGTCTGTGCATTAGAAATGTCAAAAAGATTACCGTAGTTTTCCTTGCCATTGCCATATACGCCTCTAACTGTTACGCCTATTCGTGCCATGCTTGATAGCATTTCAGAAAATTTATTGCCCTGAGCTAGGTATGGCAGATGAAGAACCATATTCGCTCTCATTCCTGTTCCTACATTAGTGGGAAATGCTGTCAGATAGCCATATCGCTCGCTGAATGCATATTCCTCTTTTTCTTCTATATCGTCTGCAATGCTTTTTGCAACAGCCCATGCCTTGTTTAGCTCATTGCCCTCTCTTATGGACTGGATGCGAAGATGGTCGTCGCCATTTATAGCTATGCTAACATGCTCCTTTTCAGAAAGAACAAGTCCGACCTCGGACTTTGCCTCAGCAAGCGTAGTATTAATAACTCTTCTTTCTCTAAGAGCGATCTTGTCTATCTCTCTAAGTTCCTTAAGTGATAGAGCCCTAGTTTCCTCACCTATGGCCTGTGATATATCTTCCAAGTCCTTTTTAAGCTTTAATAATGTAGACCTTCTTTTACCTGCAGTTAGTTTAGTGGGAAATGCTGCCCCTTTAATATTTCTTGAAAGTCTAACTCTGGTGCTTATACAATTCTCATCTGGCACAAGCCTAACATTGCCATACCAGCTGTCCTCGTTATACATTGACGTCTCCTTTATTTAATTCGTTGATTTTATCTCTGCACATAGCAGCAGTCTCAAAATCCTCTTTAGCTATAGCATCCTTTAGCTGCTGCTTTAAAAGCTTGATTTCCTCTCTTATAGCCATAGTTTTTTCAAGCTGCTTCTTGCTTCTTGTACTTGGCTTTTTCTTATCTAGTCCAAGCTCCTTATCTATAGTCTTATCTGACATCTTAGTTCTTGATTCTGGCTTTATCTTAAGTCCCATGCCTCTGTACTGGTCGCTGCCTTGGAGCTTTTTAATATTATCTCTAACTAATATGTCGAAGGTATCGTAGCATTCCTCACAGCCAAAGCATGACTTTTCTATAAATTCTCCATAGGTCATATGACACTTAGGACATTCTATTCCACGCATTTTATTATATTTCTCGTGATTTTCATCGCCAAGGAGACCTGTTAGGAGCTTTCCTAGCGGAAATCCACCATCAAATATAGAAGAATATTCTCCAAAGTTCATCTCCTTAGCACATTGCATGCAAAAATTATGCTCATGCATAACTCCATTAACTATCTCTGTATATTGTATATTTGCTTCTCTTATTTTACATCTTTCGCAAAGCATAATTACTCCTTTTGACTACCTTCCGGATTTAAAAACATATCATATAATTCATCTAAAAGCTTGTGTGCTTCGTCTCTTTTTATCCCATTACATATGCCTCTAGCAACAACGACGGACATATCTCTTTTCATATTATTAAGGACACGCAGCTTGTCAGCATCTACGCTTACTATAGCACCCTTTCTTCGGTCAAGTTTAACAAAGCCCTCCTGCTTTAATATAGTATATGCCTTATTAACCGTATGCATATTAATGCCTATATTGTCTGCAAGCTGGCGTACAGAGGGTAGCGAATCGCCCTGTCTTATCCTGTCGGTAGCTATGCCTATAATTATCTGGTTGCATAGCTGCACATATATAGCTTCGTTACTATTAAAATCTATATATAGATCCATATTCCTTTCCTCGCTTTTATTAATGCAGCTGTCGCATCTGTTCTAGGAATTGTATAACAGATTCGGGAAGATGTCAAACTGCATACTTTTTAAGCCAATAAAGCAAGAAACGCCGCCAAATTTCCACGCTTATCACCTACACATCTATGCGAGAATAAATACTTATTATTATCGCAGGTGCATATATCTGCTATATGTATATTGCTATCTAAAAGTCCTGCATATCTAAGAGAGCATTTGTTTGCTTCAAGAAGGTCTAGCTGCTTGTGAGCAGCATCCTTACCGGAGAGCACTACCTTCGCCCTGTCATCAAGGTCAAACTGTGCTTTAAAATCATCTGCTATATCATTTTCCACTTCATAGCACTTTTTACATATCCCAGGGCCTACGCCTGCTACGATGTCGCTAGGCTTAGAACCATAAACCTCTGACATTTTATTAATCATTGCCCTAGCCATATGATTTCTAGTTCCAGATCTTCCGGAGTGTGCAAGGCCTATAGCTCTTTTGACAGGGTCTATAAGAAATATAGGTATGCAATCAGCAAAAAGTGCTGTAAGCGTAATTCCCTTTTCATTTGTTATCAGGCCATCTATATCTGTATAATCTTCTTTTCTATCTACGCCCTTGCCCTTATCCTCATGCGTTACTACTCTTATATTCGTTGTATGTGTCTGAAATGTAACTACAAAGGAATCATCACTAACGCCAAGCGCCTCTGCCATACGTCTATAATTTTCTCTAACAGCTGCATCTCTATCTCCTCTTGTAAACGAAAAATTCAAGCTGTCATAATAACCCAAGCTAACGCCGCCTACTTTTGTTGAAAATGCATGCTTAACTAAACCGAGCTCATTAATAGACGGATAATAAAGATATTTTACTCCATTATCCGCATTGCACTCCTCTAATTCTCTTTTTGTATTTGTTCTAATCCAATCTATCATAATAATATCAATTCTAATGCAGCCTACTTGCCTTATAAAATGCATGTTCCGATTAAATCAAAAAGCATTTTTAATCCATGTTATCTTGTCATCAAGTATTCCTATAACATCAAACCTTATAGGAGTATCCGCTTTGATTTTTTTATATTCCATATAGCTTAGGGCAACTCTTTTTATCTGCTTTCTTTTATAATAATTAACTGCTTCAAGAGGTGAGCCATATCTGCTTGTTGATCTATACTTAACCTCAACAAAGCAAAGGTAATTGTCTGAATACATAATAATATCTATCTCGCCTATGCGATTTCTAAAATTTCTTTGTATTATATTGCATCCATTTTTTGTAAGGTATTCTAGCGCTCTATCCTCGTATTCCTTACCAATTACTCTTTTATTCATGTAAGATACCTAATCAAAATATAATTATGAACTTTTACTGCCTGCTTATACAAAGTGTCCTATAAAGCTTTTTCTGTGTATAGGGCAAGGTCCAAATTCCTTAAGTGCTTTTATATGTGCTGCTGTTCCATATGCTTTATTTTTTGCAAATGCATACTCAGGATACAGCTTATCATATTCAAGCATAAGATGGTCTCTTGTAACCTTAGCTATAATACTTGCAGCCGCTATGCTTATACTTTTTGCATCGCCCTTAATTATCCCAACCTGCTTTATATTAATGTCAGGTATAGTAACAGCATCAACAAGTAGCATGCTTGGTTTTATTTTAAGGCCTTCTATCGCAGCTTGCATAGCCTCATATGTAGCCTGCAGTATATTAATCTCATCTATCCTAGCTGGCTGCACTATTCCAACAGAATATGCTAATGCCTTTTCTTTTATCTCCTCGTATAACAGTTCTCTTTTTTTCTCAGAGAGCTTTTTAGAGTCATTAAGATAAAGTATAGTAGCATCCTTTGGAAGTATAACAGCTCCGGCAACTACAGGCCCTGCAAGCGGACCTCTGCCAGCCTCATCTATTCCGCATATATACTCATACTCACTATACTTATTTTCAAATTCCTTCATGGCATTAAGCCTATCAAGCTCAACCTGAAGCTTTTCACCCTCTAGTTTTTTTGGCATTTAAACTCCCTACTAATGTTCGTTAAATTTATAAAATACCTTAACTAGTCCATATTAACCAAATCCTATGGCTGCTCTAAGGTCACTCTTCCAAGCCTTCCTGATCTAAAATCAGATACAACTACTCCGGCAGCCTTGTCTATGTCAGCTGCACCGCCCTTAGATATGCAGCCTCTAAATATGGCTATATCCTCTAAAAGCTTATAATTATCTGTCTCCCTTGTGCTGCCCTCTACCAGCTCATATCTTTTTTCTAACTCAATCTCTTTATTTTTTTTCATCCAATCAAGTATAAGACATGCAAGCTTGTCTGAATCAAGTATCATGTCATTTACAGAGCCAAGCATTGCTATTTTTTCACCTACAGCCTCATCATCAAACTTAGGCCAAAGTATACCCGGAGTGTCCAAAAGCTCAACATTTTTATTAAGTCTAATCCACTGATTACCTTTAGTAACTCCTGGCTTATTGCCAGTTTTTGCTATGCTCTTTCCTGCTATAGTATTAATCAGCGTAGATTTACCAACATTAGGTATACCAACAACCATAGCTCTTACTGGTCTGTTAAGTATGCCACGTTTTTTATCTCTTTCCTTTTTTGCAGCTGCCGCAATATCTATCTTATTAAGCAGTGCCTTAAGAGAGGCTCTGCTTCTTGAATCAAGTCCTATACATTCAAAGCCATTATCTGTAAAGTGCTTTTCCCACAGCTTACTTATGCTTGGGTCTGCTAGGTCGTATTTGTTCATTATAATAATTCTTGCTTTATTTTGCCCTAGTGTATCTATGTCGGGATTTCTAGTAGACATAGGAGCTCTTGCATCAACAAGCTCTATAATCATATCTACTATTTTAACATTCTCCTGCATGGCACGCTTTGCCTTAGTCATATGCCCCGGATACCACTGTATATTCATATATTTTACCTAACCTATAAATTTAATTCTAATTAATGGCTGACATCTAAGCCATAGCTTTCCTATAATATCATCCTTTTTTACATTTCCTATGCTTTCAAATCTGGAATCCTCACTTGCATCAGCATTGTCCCCTATAACAAAATATTCGCCTTCATCTAAGGTGATTTCATTTTCCGCAAGACCTGGAAGATTTATTTTGCCTATGTCTATTTTACTTCCATCTATATATACATCACCATTTGATATTTTTATACTTTCTCCGGGAAGTGCGATAACTCTTTTTATATTTATATTTCCACTGCTATCTGTAAATGCAATTATATCGCCATGCTTAGGGCTGCTAAGCTTATATATAAGCTTATTAACTAATGCTCCCTCACCAGATTCAAGTATAGGGCTCATAGAGCTTCCTGTACATGTAACCACGCCTGCAAAGGAGTATACACAAAATATAGATAGAGCTATAACAACTGCTATCCATATAATAAAATCAACTATCTCAATAAGAGGATTGTTATCCTCGTAATTATAAAATTCCATATGCAAAATTTATACTTATAAAAGTATCCCAATCTTTTTACTAAATATGTGCAATCTGATCAATCGCATATAGTGGCAGACTAATAATCCATTCTTCTTTTTTGTAGTCTGCCATAGATGTACGAACAGAATCTAGCAGGGCTTGCTGATGCAATCCTGCCATACAACCAAGTAGTCCAACATCTACCACAAACAGCTTAAAGGCTTTTAGATCCTCATATCCCCTAAGTGGGATGCCTGCCTTACTTATACGATTTATCCTATGAACAAGACCACAGTCACTAAGCATCAAAACATAATCACAAAAAATGCAACGAACTTTTGTGTTATGAGCACACTTTTTGCAGCGAACTTTTGTGGGGCATCAGGTAGTAATACATTTTCCTAAATGGTATTCTTATCGCCTGTAAACTGAAAAATAAGAGAGACTACTCTCTCTTATTTTATCATAGACTTATATATATTCGCAATTTATTTGATAGCTTCCTTAACCTTAGCAGCCTTACCAGAACGCTGACGAAGATAATTAAGCTTAGCTCTTCTTACCTTACCCTTACGAACAACCTCAATCTTATCTACGAATGGGCTATGTACTGGCCATGTCTTCTCAACACCTATACCGTTAGAGCTCTTTCTAACTGTAAATGTCTCCTTAGATCCACCGCCCTGTCTCTTAAGAACAGTTCCCTCAAATATCTGAACTCTCTCTCTGTTACCTTCCTTGATCTTGTTGTGAACTCTAACTGTATCTCCTACGCAGAACTCATCAACCTTTTCCTTTAACTGACTTGCTTCGATTTCCTTAATATAATCCATCTTCTTTATTCCTCCGTTATAATTTGACGTTCTTAAGCCACAGCCCAGAGGAACATCGCTTTTTCACAGCGTTATATACTTTACCATAATATCAACTAATGTGCAAGCAAAATTTTATGTAAAGATGTAAAGCTGTAAAGCTGCAAATCGTAGATATGTAAAAAATATATATAACCCAATTTACTATTTTTAATCCTTCAGCTAAAGCCCCTACTAATTTTTAAGCTTATACAAGTAATATTTATCTGTATTATCAACTAACTGGTAGCTATCATCTAAAATATCCTTTATATTGTCTACATCCTTTTCTGTCAAAATCCATAGTGCCTTTTTCGTAGCAAATGTATCATGGATTGCAAGCTTTGTTTCATGACTTAAATCACCATGCCACTCCTGAATTACAAAGTATTTATAGCATGGCATTATATCCTCTAAGAGATAAAATTCTTTAAAATTATTCATACCATATACTACAAATCTATCCTTTTGATCCTCTGGAACTAATGCAATTAGCTGTTCCCATCCACGGTCTGTTCTATTTACAAAATTTTTTCTAATTGAAAAAGCATTTTTAGCCGACAAAATATTTATCAGCAAGAAAACCATTATTGCAAAAAACGAGCATGCCTTTAATGCTCTTTCTATATATTTCTTTTTTGTTAGGCTTATCACAGAATTAATTGCTATAGGTATCTGTGCTATACATACAAGTGGATACTGGGCAAATGCATCACCATTCAAAAACAAAACTTGTTCAAGTACTCCTGTTGATACATATAACAAAGCCATTCTATACTCTTTTTTTA
>CAVBBU010000015.1:0-26912 GCA_963593765.1 Bacteroidaceae bacterium
CCTTAGCTGTAAGGTCTGCCTTTTCATTAAGTATGGCTATAAGCATAGCCTTATCATCTTCTATAGTCTTATCAAGAAGCATGATCTTTTCATCTTCCTGCCTAAGCTCCTTTTCTGCCGCATCCTGCTTTTGGGTAGCATCTGCAACTACAACATCCATCTCTGCCTTTTGAGCTGTATATTCATCAAGACCTGACTGTCTTGCTTCGATATCAGCCTTTATAGCAGTAATACGAGAATTAATATGCTCCTCGTTCATCCTTTCAGTATTAATCTGCTCATTTAAGACCTTAATATGGCCTGTTAAGTCTCCGCTTTCTATATTAAGAGATGCTATATTATCTCTGGTTTCAGTTATAGTCTTATCAAGTGATGCTATAAGATTTTCAAGGTCCTCATACTGTGCCTTAAGCTTATCTGAATCTAGTGTTGCCTGCTTTATATCGCCGTCAACTATTTCTTCATTCTTAGTTATCTCATCAAGCTGCTCCTTTAAAGACTTGCTCTCAATTAGAAATAAATTAACATCATACTTTTTAAGACTGTCCTTATATGCAAGATACTGCTTAGCATCCTCTGACTGCTTCTTAAGTGGTCCTACCTGCTTTTCAAGCTCGCTAAGTATATCTGTAATACGAAGCAGATTAGCCTTTTCATTTTCGAGCTTTTTAAGTGCTGCTATCTTTCTTCTCTTAAACTTAGTTATACCTGCTGCCTCATCAAAAAGCTCACGTCTGTCATCAGGCTTAACAGAAAGTATCTTATCTACCTGACTTTGACCTATAATAGAATATCCTTCCTTGCCTATACCTGTATCAAAGAACATTTCGTTAATGTCCTTAAGTCTGCAAGGGCTTCCATTAATCATATATTCGCTTTCGCCGGATCTGTATAGCCTACGAGATACTGTAACCTCATCAAAGTCTATAGGAAGCAGATGATCAGAGTTATCCATAGTTATGGCAACATATGCATAGCCCTGCGGCTTTCTAAGCTCTGTTCCGGCAAAGATTACATCCTGCATGTTGCCGCCTCTAAGCTGCTTTGCACTTTGCTCACCAAAAACCCATCTAACCGCATCTACTACGTTAGACTTACCCGAGCCATTTGGTCCTACTATACCTGTTATACCATTGTGAAATTCAAATACTATCTTATTTGCAAAGGACTTAAAGCCCTGTACCTCTACGCTCTTTAAATACATAGTACACCCCTACATGTTTTTAAGTTTTTTAAGTGCCTCGTAGGCAGCTAGCTGCTCAGCATGCTTTTTACTGCTGCCTATTCCGCTTCCATATAAGACTCCATCCACCATAACAGAAACTTCAAACTCCTTTTGGTGATCTGGACCACTCTCAGCTATAAGCTTATACTCAGGTGCACTAAGTCCTGCCTTGTTAAGCTCCTCCTGCAGGATAGTTTTGCTATCGTAAAAGAATTGCTTATGCTCTATATCATTAAGAATAAATTTTAGCACTAACTCTTTTGCATTAGCAAAACCACCATCAAGATATACTGCTCCTATAAGTGCCTCGAAGGCATCTGATACTATGCTAGGTCTTGTTCTTCCGCCTGTAGCCTCCTCGCCCTTACCTAGCATAAGATAGTCACCAAGAGGTATACTCTTTGCACAGTAATCAAGTGCCGGCTCACATACAAAGCTAGCTCTAATTCTAGTTAGCTCTCCCTCTGGCTTGTTCTTATAATAATGAAAGAAAAAATCACTGCTAATAAGCTCAAGTACCGCATCACCTAAAAACTCTAGTCTTTCGTTTGAGCCCTCTCTTCCTAGATGCTTTTCATTAGCATACGAGCTATGTGACAATGCATGACAAAGCAAGCCCTCGTCCTTAAATTTATAGCCGATGACTTGCTGTAATTTTTTTAGATTTGGCATAACCTCTCCTTAAATACAAAATTAGCTTATAGCCTTCTTTATCTGCTCTAGTGCCTCGCCTACAGTAGATATATTTTCAAGCTCCTCCTGAGGTATCTTTATCTCAAACTCATCCTCTATACCCATAACTATCTGAAATACATCGAGTGAGTCTGCACCGAGATCATCTGTAAATGAAGAATCTGGTGTTATCTCCTCTGGATCGAGGTTTAAAACCTCAGCTATAATTGATTTTAACTTTTCAAATTCCATAATTAGTCTCCTTTAATTATTTATACTTTCTTCTATAAGCTCGCCTATATGCTCATTATAAAAATCTTCGCATTGCAATATTGAATTACATATCTCCTTAGCCTTAGCGTTGCCATGTGTTTTAACAACAAGTCCCTTAAGTCCAAGAAGTGGTGCTCCGCCATATCTCGATGAATCAAACTCCGAAAGAGTGCTCTTAAGTGTTTTCTTTATAAGAAGTGCACCTATCTTAGTTTTAAGATTAGTCATAAGTGCTCCCTTTATCTTGCTTAAAAATACAGAGCCAACTCCCTCATACATCTTAAGTATTACATTACCTGTAAATGCCTCGCATACCACTACGTCAGCACCGCCTCTAGGTATCTCTCTTGCTTCTATGCTTCCTATAAAATTAATATCAGTCTGCTCCTTAAGAAGCGGATATGTCTCCTTAACTAGTGCATTGCCCTTTTCTTCCTCAAGACCTATATTAACTATAGCAACCCTTGGCTTATCTATATGCATAATCTTGTTCATGTATATAGATCCCATTCTTGCAAACTGCACAAGGTGTGCTGACCTTGCATCTACATTTGCACCGCAGTCTATAAGTAAAACTGGTCCATTGCTTGATGGAATAATAGGTGCAAGCGGTGCTCTTAAAACTCCCTTAACTCTGCCGACTATTACCTGACCGCCAACAAGTATAGCGCCTGAGCTTCCTGCCGAAACAAGTGCATCTGCCTTTCCTTCCTTTACTAGGTTCATGCAGACAACTAGCGATGAATCCTTTTTTGCTCTGATTGATTCTACTGGCGAATCTCCTGTTTCTATAACCTCGCTTGCATTTACAATGTTAAACCTTGACTTATCAATTTTAAACTCATCAAGCTTTTTTAGAATTATATCTTCCTTGCCAACTAAGGTTATATCTATATTATTAGATTTTTCTAATGCAGCTGCCGCACCCTTTATTATCTCATCTGGTGCATTGTCGCCGCCCATTACATCTAATGCAACTCTTGCCATATATTCTCCTTATAGAATATTTCAATTCATTTCTACTAAAATACAAAAAATAATATACTCGATATACCTGTATAAATCAACGATTTTTATATGCAATTATATGCTTATGGTTGGTAGGCTTTTATAAGATGAAGCTTGCAGAAAAGAAAAATCCGCAGCCACCGCTGCGGATTTGATATTTACTCAAAATTAATCAACAGATACTATCTCTTTCTTATTGTAAGAGCCACAAGCCTTACATACACGATGAGGCATCATAAGTGCTCCACACTTGCTGCATTTTACAAGATTTGGTGTAGCCATCTTCCAGCTAGCTCTTGTCTTATCTCTTCTTGATCTTGAGTGTTTATTCTTTGGACAAATTGACACGATAACACCTCCTTCGCTTAGTCACAGTCACAACGTGTAACATTATACATATATGCAAAATATTTGTCAACTGGCAAATTTTTATCAAGCAGCCTAGCTGAAACCGCTGCCTAAAACCGCCTATCAAATAGCTATATAAGTGCCAAGGTATCACGTGCTATAGCAAGCTCCTCATTTGTTGGAATAACCATAACCTTAACCTTAGAATCCGGCTTAGAGATAAATACCTCCTTGCCGCGTGATTTATTAGCATCGTCATCAAAATCTATACCAAGGTAGCCTAGTGATGCGCATATATTCTTTCTACCAGGAATGTCATTCTCGCCAACTCCTGCAGTAAAGCATATAGCATCTACTCCATTCATAGCTGCTGCATATGAGCCTATGTACTTGATAATTCTATAATGATATGCCTCAAGTGCAATCTGGGCATGGTGATTGCCTGCTGCTGCAGCATCCTCTATATCTCTAAAGTCACTAGATATTCCATCACTCATACCATATACACCAGACTTCTTATTAAGTATCTCAAGCACCTGGTCTATGTTAAGGCTTTCCTTATGGCTTATAAACTGAATTATAGCAGGGTCTATATTACCTGAGCGTGTTCCCATAGGAAGTCCCTCTAGTGGAGTAAATCCCATAGATGTATCTACGCACTTACCACCTACAGATGCAGATATAGAAGCACCATTACCAAGGTGACATACTATAATTCTAGCTGTATTAGGATCTAGGTTTGCAAACTTCATAGCCTCTGTTGATACATACTTGTGGCTTGTACCATGGAAGCCATATCTTCTAACCTTATACTTTTCAAAATACTTATATGGAATAGCATACAGATAAGTTTTTTCTGTAAGTGACATACCAAAGGCTGTATCAAATACTGCAACGTTAGGTGTTCCTGGCATAGCTGCCTCACATGCTTCTATGCCCATAAGGTTTGCTGGGTTGTGAAGTGGAGCAAGATCAAAGCAATCCTTGATAGCCTCCTTAACCTTGTCATCTACTAAAACAGACTCTGCATAGTAGGTCCCACCATGGACTACTCTATGTCCTATAGCAGATATCTCCTTAACATCACTTATAACTCCATGTGCCGAGCTTGTAAGTGCATCCATAACAAGCTTGATAGCTTCCTTATGTGATGGCATAGCCTCATTAATAACTATCTTTTTATCTCCTACCTTATGGGTAAGAACTGAGCCGTCTATTCCTATTCTCTCGCAAAGTCCCTTAGCAAGAACTGTTTCATGCTCCATATCTATAAACTGATACTTTAGTGATGAGCTTCCGCAATTAAGTACAAGAATCTTCATATTAATTATTCTCCTTTATTTTTACTGATGCTGTGCCTGAACAGCAGTTATAGCAACAACTCCAACTATGTCCTCCCAAGAGCAGCCTCTTGATAGGTCATTAACCGGTGCTGCAATTCCCTGTGTAAGTGGTCCATATGCCTCAGCCTTACCAAGTCTTTGTACTAGCTTGTAGCCTATATTGCCTGCATCAAGGTCTGGGAATACAAGTACATTAGCATGTCCTGCAACCTTGCTACCTGGTGCCTTGCTTTCTGCTATCTCAGGTATAAGTGCTGCATCTAGCTGCAGCTCACCATCAAGCATAAGATCTGGTGCATTATTTTTTGCTATCTCTACAGCATCTGTTACCTTAGTTACGTCTGGGTGCTTTGCACTTCCCTTAGTTGAGTGTGATAAGAATGCAACCTTAGGCTCTGTACCAACAAGCAGCTTAAAGCTGTCTGCTGCACTTATTCCTATAGCTGCGAGCTTTTCTGGTGTAGGATTTTGCTCAAGTCCGCAATCAGCAAAAACAAATGTTCCATGCTCGCCTAGCTCGCAATCAGGTACGACCATAAGGAAAAATGCTGATACAAGAAGTGTTCCCGGCTTAGTCTTAATAAGCTGCAGGCAAGGCCTTAGTGTATTTGCTGATGAATGGCAAGCACCGCTTACCATACCGTCTGCATCGCCCGACTTAATCATAAGACAGCCATAGTAAGCATAGTCACTAAGCATAGTCTTTCTTGCTTCCTCATGTGTAAGTCCCTTTGACTTTCTAAGCTCTACAAAAAGGTCTTCATACTGCTGTGTCTTTTCATAGGTTGTTGGATCTATAATAGTTGCCTTTGATATATCGCAGCCCTCTGAGTTTGCTTTTATCTCCTCAGACGTTCCTATAATAATGATATTTGCTATGTCCTCCTTTAGCACAGCCTCAGCTGCCTTAAAGGTTCTTTTATCCATAGATTCAGGAAGTATTATAGTCTTTTTATCCTTCCTAGCTCTTTCTTTAATTAAATCAATAGTCTTCAATTTTCTACCCTCCTGATATTTATACTTACTTTGCATAGCAACCAAATTATAATATAATAATTACAACTAGTTCAAGCGAACTAACCAATATTAATTGTTCTTTTTTCAATAACGATTGACAAAAAATTAATTATAAGGAGCAAGGTATGAGTCAGTTAAATGCAGTTGCAATCATAGCTGAATATAATCCATTTCATAATGGCCATCTCTATCAAATTTCAGAAGCAGCAAGGCAAACCAATGCCGATTACTGCATAGTAATAATGAGCGGTCATTTTGTTCAGCGTGGCGAGATAGCAATTTATGATAGCTATACGAGAGCAAGGATGGCTCTTTGCGCAGGAGCAGATCTTGTTCTTGAAATGCCTTCTCCATTTTCTACAAGCAGTGCCGAGGATTTTGCATCATATGGCATAGCACTTTGCGGTTCTCTTGGAATTCCTTATGTATCATTTGGCATCGAAGCAGCCTCTATAGATATCCTAAAGGTAATTGCCAATATTTTATCAAGCGAGTCTGAAGGCTATAAGGCATCTCTTAATTCTATGCTAAGGCTAGGCATGAGCTATCCGCAGGCAAGGCAGACCGCTATTATAGAAGAGCTTAAGGCAAGCGGTTATCCAGATGATGCTATTACTATGGCAAAGGATGCCATCTCATCTCCTAATAATATTCTTGCTATAGAATATCTAAAGGCTATTTATAGATTTCATTCTCCGGTAAAGCCTGTTGCTATTTTAAGACAGGGCTCTGGTTATAATGATACCGAGCTTAGCAGCTCCTATGCCAGTGCATCTGCAATAAGAGAATTTTTAAAATCTGGCGGCAAGCTAGATAATTTGCAGCCATATGTTCCGGAGGATGTGCTAGAGATTATGTCTAAAAATAATCCTCTGTATTCTGATGATATAACTGACTATGTTATCCTTAAGCTTATATCTGATATATACGAAGGACGTAAGCTTTCTGAATATGCAGATATAAGCGATGAGCTTTCTATGCGAATTGCAGCTACATATAAAAATCTGTCAAGCTATGATGAATTAATAAAAACTATTAAAAGCAAGCAATATACCTACACGCATATATCTCGTGCGTTGACACATATATTGCTTGGCTTAACTAAGGATAATATGGCTCTTTACAAGTCCGGAAGGCTTGCTCCTTATGCTAGGATACTTGGCTTTAGACAGGAATCCGCTGCTCTTCTTACACAGCTAAAGGAGGTTTCCTCTGTTCCTATAATAAGTAAGCTGGCAGATGCATCCAGTATATTAGATGACGATCTGCCAGCATTGTCCCTTTTATTAGACGAGGTTCATGCAAGTGATATATATCAAGCTGCATATTATAAGAAGTATCATATAGAGCTTCCTAATATTTATTCAAGGCAGCTTGTGATTGTATAGAATATATAATTCGACACCACTGTTTCTCATACAATATATGCAAGGCGTCTAATTTCTTACCATATTCTACCAGATACAAAGCTCCTCTGCCTTCTTAGTAAGCTCTTCTCTAAAGTCAGGATGAGCTATCTTAATAAGAGCTCTTGCTCTCTCACCTAGATTAAGTCCTCTCAGCCATGCAACACCATACTCTGTAACAACATAGTCAGTATCATTTCTGCTTGTTGTTACAGCAGAGTTTTGTGCTAGATATGGAACTATCTTAGAGTGAAGAACTTCATTGCCATTTTCATCCTTTGTAGTATATGTAGAATGCATAGCAAGTATAGACTTTCCGCCCTTAGACATCTGTGCACCCTGTACTGTTTCTGACTGACCGCCTGTACCAGACCAAGGCATACCCTTTACTGTTTCTGATGCTGCCTGTCCATATAGGTCAACCTCAAGTGTAGCATTGATAGAAACAAACTTATTATTAAGTCCTATGGTATATGGATCATTAGTATATGTGCATGACTTAAAAAGTACAGCAGGGTTGTCATTGATATAATCATATAATCTCTGAGTTCCCATAGTAAATGAGCAAACCGAATATCCGTTATTAAGTCCCTTTTGCGAATTATCTACTGCACCGCACTCTATAAGGTCTACCATGGTTTCAGTAAACATCTCTGTATGGATTCCAAGGTGCTTTTTCTTCTTAAGCTCATTTGCAACTGCATTAGGTATATTACCTATACCAAGCTGTATAGTTGATCCGTCCTCTATAAGGTCTGCAATATATCTTCCTATAGTTGCATCTGTTTCTGTATAAGGTGCAATCTTTGCGATAGGAATAGGATTATTTGCTTCAACTATAGCATCTACCTGTGATACATGAACTATAGTATCGCCAAAGGTCTTAGGGAAGTTTGGATTAACCTCAACAATTACAAGTGCACCATAGTTGATAAGATCCATCTCATATATAGCACTTACAGAAAGTGTCATATATCCATGGTCATCCATAGGTGAAACTGTACATATAACAACCGGTCTCCAATGCTCATACTCACATCTTTGAAGTGTCTTTCTAAGTATAGATGTAGAGCTCTGAGGAATAGGGCTAACTGTCTTTTCCTTATAGGCTGCTCTAAGTCCTGCTGACATAAACCATGCATTGTGATCAAGTATGCCCTTCATATCCTTGTCATGGAAATAAGGATAATCTCTAAGAGGTAGGCAGGTATTAAGATGACATCCCTTAACTCCTGTTTCCTTAAGATGCTGAAGGTGAGACATGATTTCTATAGGCTCACCTGCTGCCTGTGCAGAGAATATATAATCTCCATCCTTTATAAGCTCAAGTGCCTTGTCTGCACTCATAACCTTGCTCTGATATATTTCCTGTAATGATTTCATATATTATCCTTTCTCTGTAATATACAGTCGTTTATTTGCTTTTTTCTGGAAGAAGAACTCCTCCTACTACAAAGGTTAAGCTAAATACTATAGCAATCATAATAGATGATGCATAGCTTCCTGTCTTATCTGCTAATACTCCAAACATAAAGAAGATAATTGTTTCTACTATATAAGACATTGCCCAGAAAACTCCCATGATAGCCGTTAGTCTGCCCGGTGTCATATCCGGAAGCTCCTGAGGTATCATCATAAGTGATGTCATAGGAAGGAACATAAAGGTTCCTAGTGAAAGTGCAGCTGCTATAGCTACTGCAGGAATACTTGTCTTAACCATTAAAAATGCTGACGCTGTCATAATAAGTCCGCATATTATAATAACTGGCTTTCTCTTTGAATAAACCTTAGATAGCATAATAGCAAGCAGTGTTCCTATAATTCCGCCTATACCTGTAAGTGCACTTAGTGATGAAGCGCTTATAACTGCTTCCTCTGTTCTTGGGAAAAGCTGTAAAAGTGTTAGATAAAGTGTAAGTACACCTACATAGGTAAATGGCAGCAGCCATGTAATCTTCTCCTTAAGAGCATCGCCCATAGTAAACTTTTTAGTCTCTGAGTTATTAGTAGCCTTGTTTATCTCAAAGTCTTCACCAAATATTATCCATAGTACAAATAATATTCCGCTTATTATTGCGAAAAATCCCATGCTCTTTTGCCATGTCTTAAGTGCTGCTATAACAGGTCCTACTATAAGAAGTGCTAGAACTGCACCGAAGTTATACGCTACGCTGTTTAAAGCATTGACAGTTGGTCTTTGGCTTGCATTAAAATAATGTATAACTACAGGTGAGAAATATATTACATATATAGCTCCGCCAAAGCCCATTATGAATCTTCCTATAATAAACATGATATATGACTGTGCAAATACTGCAACCAAGCTTCCACCGAATATAAATAAAGATCCAAGTGCTATAGATTTTTTAGGCATAAGCTTTGTTAATATATATGCTGCTAAGAAGTTTCCTATAATTTTTGCTATTGTTACTGCGTTTGAAACAAATGAAGATGATGCACCACTGTCTACTCCAAAATAAGTAGCTATGTCACCGGTTAATGTACTTCCGGCTATCCAGTTGACTGCAAAGAATGCGTAAGTGAGGAAAAGTATTGCCTCTATAATATACGCACGAAAAGATGTTTTGTTTTGATTTACCTCCATACCGTTGCCCCTTTCTGTAAATACTATTTTGTTTAAAATCACGATGTTAAGTACTTAAATCATGCTTTTATTATATAGTATTTACAAAAAGCTTGCGATATATCGTATTCATAGACTATGAATTTGGTTCATAATAAGAAGTGCTATGAAAAGTATGTTAGAATTTTAGGTTATACCAAATCAAGGAATTTCTGCATAGTCTTAGTAACAGAAAGACTCCTTGGGTATATAATAGTTAGCTGCCAAGGAAACTCGGGATTCTTAAGGTGTATAAACTTAACATGCTTTGGCTGGTACTTCTCAACAAGAGGAAGCGGCAGCACTGTAACGCCTTGGTGGTCTGCAACCATCTCTAATATCATATCCCACTGATTGTTTTCAAATTTTACATCAGGCATAAAGCCAGCCTTGTTGCAATAATCCTCAAACACGCTTCTGTACTGGAAATCTCTAGTTACCTGAAGAAATTTTTCATCCTTAAGCTCCGAAAAATCAACCTCATCCTTTTCAAAAAGCTCATGATTATCAGAAACCACTAGCACAGCCTCCGACTTAAAGGCTGCCTTTTTTATAAATCTCTCATCCTCAAACGGTTCTATAACAACGCCAAGGTCTAGCTCACCTCTAAGAAGCATATCCGGTATATATCTCGATGTCGCATCATTAATGCTAAGTAAAATCTCCGGATACATAAATTTAAAATCACTTATAAGCGAAAAGAAATATATACTGCCTGCTGTCGGCGGAAGCCCAAGCCTTAGCCTTGTGTCTGCATCCTCAAGCCTTAAAAGCAGCTCCTTTTCTCTAGTCTCATAATAATTAAGCACATCAACAGCAAAGGCATACAAAAGCTTTCCTGCCGGTGTAAGCGTAAAGCTTCTGTTTCCATGCTCATATAGCCTTGTATGCAGCTCTGTTTCTAGTGTCGTGATAGCTTTACTGATAGTTGACTGACTGACATATAAATCCTCTGCTGCTTTTGTAAAGCTCTTTTTATCTGTAACTTCAACAAAATAACGCAAATGATTTGTTATCATACTAAGCCTTTCTAATTTTTAAATGAATGTATAGGTGCAGGTATTCTTCCGCCTCTATTTACAAAGTTCTCACATGAGAAGGAATTTACCGGCATAATAGGTGCATATCCAAGTAGACCTCCAAACTCTGCCATATCGCCTACCTTTTTACCTATAACAGGAATAAGTCTTACCGCTGTTGTCTTTTGATTAATCATTCCTATAGCTGCCTCATCTGCTATAATTCCTGCTAAGGTAGACTCTGATGTATCACCAGGTATCGCAATCATATCAAGTCCTACCGAGCATACGCAGGTCATAGCCTCAAGCTTTTCTATGGTAAGTGAGCTTCTATTAACTGCATCTATCATTCCTTGATCCTCACTGACAGGAATAAATGCTCCCGAAAGTCCGCCTACATATGACGATGCCATAACACCGCCCTTTTTAACCTGATCATTAAGCAGTGCAAGTGCTGCAGTAGTTCCCGGTGCTCCTACGCTCTCAAGTCCTATCTCCTCAAGTATCTCTGCAACAGAATCTCCTACTGCCGGAGTTGGAGCAAGTGACAGATCTATAATTCCAAAAGGAACATTAAGTCTCTTACTAGCCTCCTGTGCTACTAGCTGACCAACTCTAGTAACCTTAAAGGCTGTCCTCTTAATAGTCTCGCAAAGCACCTCAAAGTTTTCACCGCGAACCTTTTCTATAGCACTTTTAACAACTCCCGGTCCAGAAACTCCTACATTAATTATAGCATCAGCCTCTGTTACACCATGAAATGCACCAGCCATAAATGGATTATCATCAGGAGCATTACAAAATACTACCAGCTTAACGCAGCCAAAGCTGTCATTGTCCTTAGTAGCAAGTGCTGTCTTTTTGATAATGCTGCCCATCAGCCTAACAGCATCCATATTAAGACCTGTTTTAGTTGAGCCTACATTTACCGAGCTGCAAATTATATCAGTAGTGCTTAGTGCCTCCGGTATAGATTCTATAAGAAGCCTTTCGCTAGGAGTCATGCCCTTACTTACAAGTGCACTGTAGCCGCCTAGAAAATTAATTCCTATATCCTTAGCTGCCCTATCAAGCGTTTTTGCAACCTTAACAAAATCCCCAGAGCTTTTACATGCACTAGATCCAACAAGTGCTATAGGTGTTACTGATACTCTCTTATTTACTATAGGTATACCAAATTCCTTAGATATATCCTCGCCTGTCTTAACAAGACTTCCTGCATATTTTGTTATCTTATTATATATATTCTCACATAGCTTATCTAAGCTAGAGTCCATACAATCAAGCAAACTTATTCCCATAGTAATAGTTCTAACATCCAGCTTATCCTGCTCTATCATATTGTTAGTTTCTATTACCTCAAACATATTCAGCATAAACTTACCTTCCTATCATATATCTTATTTTTCCCAATATTCCTTGTCACATTCTTGCCGCACATTTTTTACTGGAAAATGCACCCTGCAAGGCAAAATTCCAGCACCCTTATATACGATGCATCTTCGTAAATATCTCTTCCTTTTGAACTAAAACTCTAACTCCTATTTCCTCTCCCTCTTTTGCAAGGTCGTCAGATATCTGTTCAAAAACTTTTTCACTTCCTGCTATATCTGCAATCATCATCATATTAAAATATCCAGATACTATAGTTTGGCTAATATCTAAAATATTAATCTTATTAGCAGCAAGATATGTACATACCTTAGCTATAATACCTACTGTATCCTTACCTACAACTGTTATTATTACCTTGTTCATGTTTCCCCTCCAAAATCATTTTATATCTATAATCTGTGACAATCTATCCCTTGGTGCAACCTCTATAGGAAAATCATTTCCCTTATATGGGCACTCAGCCTCATCTATCTCACAAGTAACCGTTTGATATGCAAGCTCAGGTATATTATTTTCCTTACTAAGGTGTCCAAGTAAAATATGCTTTATATTATCATTAAGTATAGAGCATATAAGCTTTCCTGCATTTTCATTTGATAAATGTCCAAAATCACTAAGTATACGCCTCTTAAGATAATAAGGATAAGGCCCTACCTCAAGCATATGTATATCGTGATTAGCCTCTATAAGTACTGCGTCAAGGTTTTTTAGATTATCAATTATATCATCTGTAAAATGTCCCATATCTGTAGCTACTGCAACCGACCTGCCATTACAGCTAAGTCTATATGCAAGCGGCTCGTCTGCATCATGGTCTATAGAAAATGCATGTACGGATATATCTCCTATATGGGCATCACCATCTGCTTTAATTATATGATAAAGCTCATCAGGATATCTATCCATATCCGGCAGCTGCTTTATAGCTTCTATAGTTTTCTTGCTTGCATATATAGGAATATAATTTTTTCTTGCAAGTACTCTAAGCCCCTGCACATGGTCGGAATGTTCATGCGTTATGCATACTCCGTTAAGCTCACTAGGCTTAATATCTAACCTTGCTAAGCCTTCCTCTATTCTTTTGTTGCTTATTCCTGCATCTACTAATATATGTGTTTTATCAGAGCCTATATAAATGCTATTGCCACTGCTTCCACTTGCTATGCTTGCAAATCTCATAAATCAAGTCTGCCATCTAAAGCATTCTTTATTTGCTTTTCTAAATCTGACAGCTCCCCTTCATTGTCTATAATTCGTGTTGCTAAATTCTTAAACTCATTATCGCTAAGCTGGTTATCCATAATCAGCTCAGACCTTTGCCTGCTGTAGCCTCTGTCCTCTACTAATCTTTTAATTCTTGTTTCTCTTGAAGAATAAACATACCATATTTCATCAAATAAGTCACTTCTATCTGCAAATGGAAGTGCCGCCTCTACTGCTATAAGGGCTTTTTTTGATTCTCTTATTCTTCTTTTTATCTCATCTATAATAATCGGATGTATATTATCCTCTATATTTTTTTTAAGAGCCTTATCATTATAAAGAAGCCCTGCTAATTTTTTTCTGTCTACTCTGCCACTTTTATCAATTACGTTGCCGCCTGTAAGCTTTGCTATAATTTTACTTCCCATGCAGCCCGGCTCGTAAAGCTCGTGACCTATATCATCTGCCTTTATTATATCAGCATTATAATTATTCTTTAATATATCCAGTACAGTGCTTTTTCCTGTACCTACTCCGCCATATATAGCTATTATCATAATTATCCTTTACTTTGCATCAAGCCAAGAGCTTCCTATGTGGGCATCTACCTCAAGTGCAACCTTAAGCCTTGCGGCGTTTTTCATTGTCTCGCAAACAAGCTCCTTAACCTTATTAGCATCCGCCTCCGGAGCTTCTATAAGCAGCTCATCATGTATCTGTAAAACTATCCTAGCCTTTGGATATTCCTTACCTAGCCTTTCATCAACTGCTATCATAGCAATCTTCATAATATCTGCGGCAGAACCCTGAATAGGCGAGTTCATAGCAACTCTCTCTCCAAAGCTTCTTTGCATAAAGTTAGAGCTTTTAAGCTCCGGTATAGGTCTTTTTCTTCCATATATAGTAGTAACATATCCGTGTTCCTTTGCAAAAAGCACAGAATTATTCAAATAATTTTTCACACCTGGATATGTTTTAAAATAATTATTAATATAATCTAAGGCTTCCTTTCTTGATATGCTTAGATCCTCTGAAAGTCCAAAGGCTGATATTCCATATACAACTCCGAAATTAACCGCCTTTGCATTTCTTCGCATAATAGGAGTAACCTTATCTAAATCTACATGAAATACCTTAGCTGCAGTAATAGCATGTATATCTGCCGCATGCTTGTATGCATCTATAAGATCCTTATCGTCCGAAAGAGATGCAAGCACTCTAAGCTCTATCTGCGAATAGTCAGCATCTACAAATACATATCCATCCTGTGGAACAAAAACCTCTCTTAGCTTACTTCCAAGCTCTGTCCTAACTGGAATATTTTGAAGGTTAGGCTCTGTAGATGAAATTCGTCCAGTAGCTGTTATAGTTTGGTTAAATGTTCCATGTATCCTGCCATCATCTGATATATAATTTTGCAGGCCCTGTGCATATGTAGAATTAAGCTTTGTAAGCTGTCTATATTCTAATATCTTTTTTACTATAGGATAGTCAACTGATAGCTTCTCAAGTACATCTGCGGCTGTTGAATATCCGCTCTTAGTTTTCTTTCCTCCAGGCATATTAAGTCTTACAAAAAGCACCTCACCTAGCTGCTTTGGAGAATTAATATTAAAGCTTACACCAGCATCATTATATATCTCACTCTCAAGCTCCTTTATCCTTATCTCAAGTCCACTTCCATATTCCTTAAGCTTATCGCCATCTACTCTAATTCCTACAGCCTCCATTTTAGAAAGGCTATATATAAGCGGCATCTCGATATCTGTAAAGAGCTTATACATACCCTCAGCCTTAAGCTTATCTAAAATCACATCACCAGCCTTACTTGCAACATATCCTACATAGGCGGCTGCCTTAAGTGCCTTTTCATTTTCTATGATAAACTCACTAACTAGCTTTTCCTTTGCTATAAGGTCTGCCCTTGATTCTATAGTAAGACTAAGATAATCTCTTGCTATATCATCTGGCATATAGCTATCCTTTAGCGGATTTAAAAGATATGCAGCTACTGATATATCATATATGTCATCTCTTTTTTCTAGTCCTGCAAGCTTTAGTGCATTTTTTAAATCAAAGGTATATATCCTTGCACTGCTTTTATATATATCCTTATATGCACTTATTATATATTCATCTGTTATGAAATTTACGCATGCAATTACATAGACATCTTCACCATAGCTAAGTGAAAGTGCCTGTGCTTTTTTATCTTCTATTATTATGCCTATTCCAAGCTTGCCTTGCTTTGCTGCATTTTTAAGTATAGCATCTGCCTCTGTAATATCTGTTATAAGCTTAGTATCTATATTTATATTATTTGCAGTCTCTGCTACCGTAGATAAATCAAATCTCTTAATAAGCGATTTAAATTCAAGCTGCTTTATATATTGATATGCTTCCTTAGTATATAAATCTCCTATAGCCATATCATCTGCCTTAACATCTATAGGAACATCTAGCTTAATTGTCGCAAGATATTTTGAAAATACCGCATCCTGATAATGCTCGCTAAGTGCCTTGCTAGCTCTTGGCGGCTTTAATTCAGATACATGTGCATATGCTTCTTCTATAGAATGATATTCTGCTATAATAGCTGTTGCTGTCTTTTCGCCTATACTTGGAACTCCGGGGATATTGTCCGAGGCATCTCCCATAAGTGCCTTAACGTCTATATATTCTAGTGGCGTAACCTGATAGTCACGAAGTACATCCTCCGGATAATAATCCTTAACCTCGGTATTCCCCCTTGAAGTTTTAGGTATTCTTATCTTAATATGCTTATCTGCAAGCTGGAGAAGATCTCTATCTCCGGATATAACTGAAACCTCCATGCCCTCTGCCTGATACCTTTTTGCAATCGTTCCTATTATATCGTCTGCCTCATATCCCTCCAGCTTTAGTATAGGGATATTCATGGCACTAAGCAGCTCTTGAATTAATGGAACCTGCTCTCTAAGTGCATCCGGCATAGGCTTTCTAGTTCCCTTATATTCTGCATATTCCTTATGTCTAAAGGTAGGAGCCGACGTATCAAATGCAACCGCAAGGAAGCTTGCATTTTCCTCATCAAGTATCTTAAAAAGTATATTCAAAAATCCATATACGGCATTGGTATGTATTCCCTGTGAATTGGTAAGCTCCGGGACCCCATAAAAGGCTCTGTTTAATATACTATGTCCATCTATAAGAACTAATTTATCCATCTAATCTCTCCTAAAAAAATCCCATCTCATGCCAAACTCTAATTTGAAGAAGCATGGTAACTATAAGGCTAAGTAAAACCAGCGTATCGATAGCATACATCCATATATTATTCAAATATATCGCTCTGCTTCGCTTAAAGGTCTGCTGCATTTTTTGCTCAAGAGTAATAGCAGCATCCTTGTTATAGCTGTCATCCTCTAGCTGCTTTAAGCCCTCTTCGATAGTATAATATATGCTTAGTTCTTCCTCGCACATGCTGCAATGCTTTACATGATCTAAAAGCTGCTGCGCCGTATCATCGTCTAGCTCATCTCTTATATACATCGGAACCAGACGCCTAGCTTCCTTACAGTCCATAATAATCCTCTGAAATGAAATTATATCTTGCTTATTATATCATATTTCTAATGAAGTAAGGGAAAAAGCCCATAACGAAAAAATCCTGCAACGTGGCAGGATTTTATAATTCAAAGCTTACTCTAAGTATATTTTTTTCATCATCATATCTATAATCCATTGCAGACGAAAGCTTTTTTACCATATGTATTCCAAGTCCGCCTATCTTTCTTTCTTCTGCCGAAAGCGTTATGTCAGGCTGCTCTGCCTTAGTCGGATCATACATATCTCCGTCATCTATAAATTCAATATAAAAAAGCTCCTTTTCCTTACCCAGCACAACAGATGCCTGCGTCGCTTTATCGGCATAATTAACTATATTAGACCATATCTCATCTGCAACTACCTGAACACGCATATTAAGCTTTATCGGCATGCCTAGTTCATTAAGCTTGTCCTCAATAAAATCCTCTACCAAGGCAAACGAGTTCTTATTCGGAGTTGTTGTTAAACGAAATTCTTCATGCACTGCTTCATCTTTTATACTTGTCATAGTTATATCATCTGCTCTTTCTGCTTTATCAGCAAATTATGCTACAGCTATCTAACTACATCAGTCCCCTATAGTTATAAAATCAGAAAAGCCTGTTATATCTAAAACCTCTTTAACTGCTTCTGATACATGTATAAGCTTAAGGCCACCCTTTTTGCTCATAGCCTTTTGAGCCTTAAGAAAAACTCTAAGACCGGCTGATGAAACATACTCTAGCTTTTCTACATCAAAGGTAAGAGAATTTGTGCTATCGCATACCTCATCTACAACCTTATCTAGCTCTGGTGCTGTAGTAGTATCTAGTCTTCCCTCTAGGGTAATTGTGCTGCTCTCTCCTATATTCTTAGTAATATTTAAGCTCATATTGCATACTCCTTTTTATCTGTATGTGTAATCATGTTGTTTTTATGTGCCAATGTAAGCAGCTGCAAATCAGTGCAAAGCGAATTACAAGGCACCTCCATAATATCAAATAATGTAGATAATGTACACCAAATTATAAATAGTCTAGGATCAAGCTTAAACCAAGACATAAGCACAGTATAGCAGCTTATCTCTCCTCCCGATACTGGCGGATATGCCATAGACATGATAACCGAAAGTATCATAAGAAGAAGCA
The DNA here is from genome assembly GCA_963593765.1 of Bacteroidaceae bacterium. Lineage (GTDB taxonomy): Bacteria > Bacillota > Clostridia > Lachnospirales > Lachnospiraceae > CAVBBU01. Next base: position 18,248 of record CAVBBU010000015.1, read on the forward strand.
TTGACTTAATTCCCATTCCATTACCATATATATTCGCTGTGGCATATATAACAAACATAAATTCAGCTGCCATAAGCGGCTTATGTATAAGCGTTCCTATAGAAAGTGCAAAATTAATTAGCTTTGAATCTATACCAAAGCCCCTTTCACATGCCGTAAATGCCTCATCAAAGCACATAGATAGTGAGGCAGATGCTATATGTACCGGTATGCTTGGCTTTAATACCTTCCAAAGTCTTCTAACTGAAATCCCAGTAGCTGCTGCTGTAATGAAAAAATTAATTCCTGTTACTGCTACTATAAATATTCCAAAGACAATTATCACCTCTGTAAATTGCACTATGCTCTCTAGCTCTGCAGTAAGTCCAACCTCTAGCATACTCACAAATATAAATGCAGGTATAAATATCTCAAAGCCGGAAAGTATCTTAATTACGAGTACATTTGCCTCGTCTACTAGTCTTCCTATCATGCCAACTCTTCTTTGCAAAAATAGCATTGCAATTCCGATTATAAGTCCCATAACCAGTATCTGAATCATGTTTTCGTCGACAAATGGAGTGATAATATTATTTGGAATTATATAAGTTAAAAAGCCAAGTCCCTCAGTATATAAAACACTGGTATCATCAACTCCAACTCCATATCTGACAAAGCATATCAGAGCCGCAAACATAGCAGTAACAAGAGTGCTTAAAATAAAGCTTGTACAAACTCTCTTACCTACCTTACTAAAAAGTCTAGGACTTCCTATGTTAAGTATGCCCGATATTACAGCAAGTAACATCATAGGTGTAACTATGGCTCTAAGGAAATTAGAGCATGCCGTAATGATAGGATTAACTATAAGATTATATATACCCTTATCATTTGCCGGAGATATTCTAAGCACAGCAGATACAACAAGTGCAAGCAGTATTGCAAGCAAAACCTTTATAACATTGTTGGTCTTTTTTATCTCTAATGCTATATAGGCACTATTTTTCCCGCCAACATATTGATATATCCAGTCAATACCAAGCCTTGCTGTTATATCCTTTGCTACGTCTGCATCATCGTCGCTGCTTTCTGCATCTATTCTATATGACACTCCATGCAGCTTTAAAACAAGATCCAGATAGCGGCCGTGCCTTTCTGCTATAAGCTCTACCTTTGCAGGACTTTCCCCTACCTCGTCAATCCATCTAAGTATAAGCTCCTCAGCACTAAGTCTTATTCGGAGTATATCTCTTTTTGATACGTCCTTATACTCTGAAAGCAGCTCATAAATATGCTGAGAAATTAAGTCCACTCCCTGTGCATCTAAGTTATATTTTTCCTTATGTATATTTTTCGTACGTAAACTTTTCATAATAACCTCTCGCTAAGAGCATAACATATGTATTATAACAAATTTATGTATTTTTTCTTACAACTCTTACAAAATCAAATCAAGTATTGCATATAGACCTAGTCCATACCCTATATTGTAGCTATCAGTACTGAAATACTTATTTTTTTCGAGGTATATAACATGAAAAAGAAGTTATTAGCAGCATTTGCAATAATAGCTCTAGTTTCTACAAGCTACCTTGGCTCCCATCAGGCTCAGGCAGCTACAGGCTTTGTCAATGTTTCCGGTGGTACAAAGTATCTATTTGGCGATGGAAACTACTGCACTAACAACTGGATTCATTTTAAGGATCACTGGTATTATTTCGGTGATGATGGTTTCCTAAGAACCGGTTGGATACAAAAGGATAATACATGGTACTTTGCAACCAGCACCGGCGAGCTGCAGGGCGGAATCATGAAGATTAATGGCAATGTTTACTATTTCAATACCCAGACATGCAAAATGTTTGTAGGTCAAAAGTCTTATAACGACCACCTATATACATTCACGGAAAATGGTACCGTGGGCGAAATGCCATATTTAACAACAGAATGGAATAGTAATGGTACTATAAAGCGTGGCATACAGCTTCGCATTCGTTAAATAAGAGCACTCCCTTTTAAAGAAAGAAATTTCTTTTTTTAGATCCCTTTATATATAATAGAAAGCCCATTTGGAGCTTTCTATTATGTATAAAAATCCAAATGGGCTTTAGTGTTCTTTTTTTATTCGCATAAGATTTTTTGAGCCAGCTTTATCTGACTGTCATCAGGCGGATTTACATCCCCAAGCTTATATTCTATTCCTAGCTTTTCATACTTAGCTATTCCAAGGGTATGATAAGGAAGTACCTCTACTCTATCTATCACGTCAGGATTGATTTTTCTAAGAGAATCCAAAAATGCCCTTAGATTTTTTAGCTCTGCCTCATCTGTAGTAATCCCTGGAACAAGTACATGGCGAATCCACATTTTCTTATTATTTCTTGCCAGATACTCTGCCATTTTAAGTATATTCTCATTAGTATATCCTGTAAGCTCCTTATGCTTTTTAGGATCTATATGTTTAATATCTAAAATAAATAAATCAGTTACACTCATCAGCTCATCAAAAAGCTTAAGATAAGTCTCATCCGTCTTAAATGGCTGACCTGAGGTATCAAGTGCTGTATGAACATCCTTTTCCTTGCATAGCTTAAACAGCTCAGTAACAAAATCTATCTGCAGCAGTGCTTCTCCGCCGCTTACCGTTATTCCGCCGCCATTTTTCCAGTAATTGTGATAACGCCAAGCCTTATTAAATGCATCAAAAGGAGTCTCGTAATAAGACCCCTTTGTTTGTGCTGCCCAGGTTTCGGGATTATGACAGTATAGACATCTCATAGGACAGCCCTGCAAAAATATAATATATCTAACGCCCGGTCCGTCTACCGCACCAAAGGTTTCTATACTATTAATATTGCCCTTAAGCTCATTTTTCTCCATACTGGTTTTGTCCTCTGTCATAAAATCCGATTCCTGTTTGTATTGGTTTCAGTGCGTAAGCTTCATGTTTGTGTTTTTGCAAATTTCACTTACTGCATAGGCATTAAAGCTTGTCATGGAAGGTTCTTGAAATAACATCTTCCTGCTGCTCTCTTGTCAGAGAAATAAACTTAACTGCATATCCAGATACACGGATAGTGAAGTTAGCATACTCTGGCTTCTCCGGATGCTCCATAGCATCAAGCAGCTTGTCCTTACCGAATACATTTACATTAAGGTGATGTGCACCCTGATCAAAGTATCCGTCCATAACATTTACAAGGTTTACTGAACGCTCATCATCGTCATGTCCAAGTGCGCCTGGATTCATAGTCTGTGTATTTGAAATACCATCAAGTGCCCAGTGATAAGGAAGCTTTGTTAATGAGTTCAGTGAAGCAAGAAGACCGCTCTGCTCTGCACCGTAAGATGGGTTAGCACCTGGTGCAAGTGGTGTCCATGCTCTACGTCCATCTGGCATGTTACCTGTATACTTACCATAAACTACATTAGATGTAATTGTAAGTATAGATGTTGTTGGCTCAGAGTTACGATATGTGTGATGCTTCTTAATCTTCTCAAGGAATGAATGAAGCAGCCATACACCTATCTCATCTGCACGGTCATCATCATTACCATACTTAGGGAAGTCGCCCTCTATAACATAGTCCTGTGCAAGACCATTCTCATCACGAACAACCTTAACCTTAGCATACTTGATAGCACTTAGTGAATCGATAACATGTGAAAAGCCTGCTATACCAGTTGCAAATGTTCTACGAACATCAGTATCTATAAGTGCCATCTCAGCTGACTCATAATAATACTTATCATGCATATACTGGATAAGGTTTAGTATATTTACATACAGACCTGCAAGCCAGTCAAGCATAAGATCATACTTCTTCATAACCTCATCATAGTCAAGGTACTCTGATGTAATAGGTGCATATGCTGGTCCAACCTGCTTACCATTCTTCTCATCTATACCACCATTGATAGCATATAGTAGACACTTAGCAAGGTTTGCTCTAGCTCCGAAGAACTGCATCTCCTTACCAGTCTGTGTTGCAGATACGCAGCAGCAGATAGAATAATCATCGCCCCATACTGGCTTCATAGCATCATCATTCTCATATTGTATAGAAGATGTTGTTACAGAAATCTTAGCCGCATACTTCTTGAAATTATTTGGAAGCTGACTGCTGTAAAGTACAGTAAGGTTTGGCTCAGGTGAAGGTCCCATGTTCTCAAGTGTATGTAGGAAACGGAAATCGTTCTTAGTAACCATAGAGCGACCGTCCATGCCTATACCACCGACCTCAAGAGTAGCCCAAACTGGATCTCCTGAGAATAGCTCGTTGTAAGACTTAATACGAGCAAACTTAACCATACGGAACTTCATAGTCATATGGTCGATAATCTCCTGTGCCTGCTCCTCTGTTAGAGTGCCTGCCTTAAGATCACGGTCAATGTAAATGTCTAGGAATGTAGATATACGACCAACACTCATAGCTGCACCGTTCTGAGTCTTGATAGCTGCAAGATATCCAAAGTATAGCCACTGAGCAGCTTCCTTTGCATTCTTTGCTGGAGCTGAGATATCATATCCATATATCTTAGCCATCTCCTTCATACCCTCAAGAGCACGAATCTGCTCACTTAGCTCTTCTCTCTGACGGATAATGTCATCTGTCATAGTTCCGCAACCACAGTTAGCCTTATCCTCTTCCTTCCATGCGATAAGCTGGTCTATACCATAAAGAGCAACTCTTCTGTAGTCGCCAACTATACGTCCACGTCCATATGTATCAGGAAGACCAGTTACGATATGTGAGCTTCTTGCTGCACGCATCTCTGGTGTATATGCATCAAATACTGCCTGATTGTGTGTCTTATGATATTCAGTAAATATCTTATGAAGCTCTGGACTTGGAGTATATCCATACATCTCGCAGGCTTCCTCTGCCATACGGATACCACCATAAGGCATAAATGCTCTCTTAAGAGGCTTGTCTGTCTGAAGACCAACTACCTGCTCAAGATCCTTCATAGACTCGTCTATATAGCCAGGGCCATATGCTGTAAGACCAGAAACAACCTCTGTCTCCTCATCTAGTACTCCGCCCTTTTCACGCTCAGCCTTCTGCAGCTCCTGCAGTCTACCCCATAGCTTGTTTGTAGAATCTGCTGGACCAGCTAAAAAGCTCTCATCACCATCATATGGAGTGTAGTTCTTCTGAATGAAATCACGAACATTGCACTCTCTTCTCCAGATATTGCCTTCAAAGCCCTTCCAAGCTTCATTTTGTAACATTTGAAATTCCTCCTTATATAATTTTAAAATCACGTTTTTGTTTGGTAATATTTTAACAATTACCCTCGTGTATACAATATCAATTTGTTCCCCCAAAATCAACAACAACTTGCAATGCACGCGATTTTGTACAAAAGTGTTGTCAAATGGCTATGCAGACTGCGTGCTTGCACGCAAGGATGCATAGCCATTTGACAACCTAACCTCAATGAGCACGTAGGGCGATAGCCCGGAGTGCGAATTGAGGTTAAGGATTGCGAGAGTGCGTAAGCACGGAGCAATCCGTACTTTTGTACAAAATTTTTGCGAAATGCCAGTGCAGAGCAATACTTACTTTTGTACAAAAAAGTTGCGTGAGCATGTAGGGCGATAGCCCGGAGTGCGAATGTGCGCGAGTAATGAGGAAGAAGCCGGAGCTTGCTCAGGCTTCTGACGAATACCGCGTCAACAAGCGGAACGAAAGTGGAGCTTGTTGACGTTAGGATTGATTTGGTATTCTTAATCCTAATATTCCTTGTTGTTTTATAGATTCTGTTGCGGTATCTACCGCTGTTCTTAATGCAAGCTCTTCTCTCTCTCCATTTATAAGAAGATTAAGGAAAACGCCATTTAAGCAATCTCCTGCTCCAGTTTTGTCTACTACATTATCTATTACATGCGAATGTACTTTAAAGCTTTTCTCTTTCGAGCAATACATACATCCTTCTTTCCCATATTTAATAATTTTTATTTGAGCCGTGCAGTCTAATAATGGTATATATTCTTTATCTATGAAAGCTATATCAATACTATCAAAAACCTTTTTACAATTAGGTTGATAGGCAAATTCATCTATTGTATCAGCACTTATTGTCGCATTTGTATTACCTCTTAAAAATTCTATAAGCTCTAACTGTTTTTGGGGAGTAGCAGTAGTTAAATGAAAATGTTTTGCACTTAAAAAATTTTCAGGTATATCCTTACTTCCGACTTCCATTTCTGGTTTTACCTCTCCTGCAACAGTTCTGTCTTGTCCATCGTCAGTATTCCATATCGTGTAGAATCTTGTTGTTGGCATTTCCAAGGTTTTTACACCAGACAAATCGATATTATAATCATAAAATTTAGAAATATCAAAATCATTTCCAATTTTTCCTACCATGCCTACTCTATTAAATAAACTTGCTGGAATTGTAGAAAATACACAAGCTCCACCCACATTTACTATGTTTGGTCTTTTTACCTTTAGCTTACTAAAATCAACAATGTCATAAGCTATATTTCCTATTATCACTAAATTCGGAGATGCCTGTTTTATATCTTTTTCCATATTATTTTCCTCTAATCCATAAAATCCATTACACTTTGATATAAGGCATTTCCCTTTTTTACATCTTTTCCATTTTCTGTTTTTACTATATCTCCATTTGCAACCAGTAAAACATATTTGTTTTCCATATCTTTTTCTTGTCTATAATCAACTCTACCTATATTTTCAAATTTTTGGAATACTTCTTTTTTACTTTCAAACTCTGCGTCAGAAATTTCAAATTGCTCTCTGTTTTTTTCGGCCGTTTCTCTTAACGGCATAAACTTAAACACTCTCCAAAGACTTATCTTATATTCATTTAAAAATTTTCCTAAATCTTCTAGCTTGTTTATGCTCTTCTTGCTGACAACAGTATTTATATTTACTTTTAAATTTTTATCCTTTACATATTCTAATACTGTTTTAACATTATCATAATGATTTATGCCTCTTCCTAGCTCTGCATTAATTTCATTATCTGTTGAATCTATTGATAATGTTAAACTATCTAAATAATTACAAGCTTCTCTTATATCGTTATTTTGAGCAAGTATCATACCATTTGTTATAAGCTTATTTCTTATTCCGCTCTCTTTTGACTTTTTCAATAAGCTAATTAAATTAGGATATAAAAGTGCCTCTCCTCCTGTCCACGTTATGTCGGTTATTCCATCCTTAATAAGGTTATCTAATATTTTTTCATTTTCCTCATAGCTTAAATCTTGTATTTCTAGGAATCTATGACAATACCTACACGTTTGATTACATCTTGTTGTTATATTCCAACATACTTCCTTTTTTTGCATTTTTTGCATTTCAATACCTTCTTTCTGTTTTTCAGCCAATAAATAATATAATAATTCCCAGAAATTGTCTATCAAAAAAGTTGGTCTAAATATTTTTACTAGTTTTATTCAATGCATTTGATTATACTATATTTCATAAAGATATATTTCCATAATAAAACGAAACCATTCGAGAGGCAGGTGCAACAGCGATGAATTTTGCAGATTATATTGATGTTATATTTAACAGTATTATGTTCATACCATTTTTATTTATTTGCATTATGCTATTTTTCATTATTAAAACAATCATATATCAAAAAGCCAAAAGTAAACTTTATAATGAAGTACTTAACAAAATCGGACTTAAGGCGACAGATTTAGCAGATGATGCGTTTGTAAATGTACAAAGCAAAGCGGCATTGAATAAATACGACGATATAAAATATTTCAGTACGATAAATAGCAATGATATTTTAAAAGAAATGTCTACTCCAAGTGAAAAAATAGAACGTGCTCTAACTCATCTTAAGAAAAAATGGATGATATCAAGCAAAATATCAAAATTCCTATCTGAAGAAGGTAAGCAATACGAGTCAAGGATAGGATATAAATGGGTAAAATCTTATTTAACTACAGCTGAAATAAATGCACGCACTTATAATATATGTGTTACATATACGACACCCGCTGGTCGTAATTCATATGAGAAACGTATAATAGTTAGCAAAAAAAGACTTGAATGGTTACTCGATAATCCAGAATCCTACATGAGCACACGAGCATACAAACAGCAATTAAATTCTCAACTCATAAAAAAGCGTAAGGAATATCTGACTAGAGTAAATGAGCTTTATTTGCTAATTTGTGATGCCGAGAATAAGCTAATTGTAGCAACAGATGAAAATTTATTAAATGAAAAACGAGCACTCCTAGTAACTAACGAAAATATCATTAATACTCTCAAGACCTGTAACGCTGTAGAGTGGATTAAAATAGATAAAGAGCTTAGTGATATACAAGAGACTATTAACAGCATTATAAGCAGGAATGACGATATTGCAAAATATTATGAATCCTCTGATTTTACTGCTATAAAGAGTGCCTGTTCTACACTTATGGATTCGCAACGCGAATTCAACGAATATATTAAGCAGAAGGTCGATTCTATTTCTAATTATTTTGGTATTCGTATTTCACGAACGCAAACAGAAAACCAGGATAAATATCATTATACGAGAGCTTATAAGAAAAATTTGGCTGTATTTACAGCAGAAGTATCAAGCACTGTATTTTCTAGTGCGGAAAATGACCCCATAAAATATATTGTAAAGTATTTTTATCCAGAACGAGATAAGTATGCCGATGCAATAGAAA
>CAVBBU010000016.1:0-25574 GCA_963593765.1 Bacteroidaceae bacterium
GAAGCACCTAAAAGCTCTTGAAAAATATCAAAAAATAAACTACTATGAAAAGCCGAGTGACTAAAATCCATAAAAGCTCAGAAAAACAGCACCAGCACCTTAACAAAGCCTGCTTTTTTGCGTATATACTTATAATGAATAATTTAAGATAACGCAGATTTCAAGCAGAACGCTTAGCAAATCCGATAGGAGGCACTATGAACTTACGAGAACTTTTTGAATATCAAAAATTTAGTCCTAATCCCAGTCTGCAGGCAAAGATTGATATAGTCACCGAAAAGTACCTGCCTGGCGGCATTGAACTAGATGACGAGGTTCTGGATGTGTCGGCTGCAGGCGAGCCTTATCAAAATCTTGTGGAGAAGCCGGATGGCAGCAAGCTATAACGCCCAGGAAGATATCTACAAGCTTTATCACAACAAGGTGTTTGGTTATGTTATGAATAAGGTGCACAGCAAAGCCGATGCCGAGGATATTACTTCCGAGGTTTTTTTGAAAATTTTTTCAAGAGCTGATAAATTTGATTTAAAAAGAGAAGGAGCATCTACATATATATTTCGTACGATGCAGACTACTCTTACGGATTTTTACCGAAAAAAACATATCGTTTGCTCCTCACTAGAGGAAATTACATATGAAGAAAAACCAACTGAAAATCTGGATCCGCTGCTGGAAGCTCTAAGCGAGGCTATGAATATACTGCCGCAGCGAGAATGGGATATAGTGGTGCTGCATTATTACCACGGACTAAGTCACAAGAAAATTGCCGAAAGGATGCAGCTTTCCTATGTAAATGTTCGTCAGCTGTGCCATGTTGCACTAAAAAAACTAAAAAAAGAAATGATGAATATACTATAAAAAATTCGAGGTTAAACATGAATACAAAGCTTTTTAGAAAATCGAGTATTGATCGGGTTAATTCTCCAGAGCAGCTAAACGAGTACATACGTGTTACAAAAATAGAAGTATGGCTTGTTCTTATGGCGATAGTCGTGCTGTTAGTTGGCGTTTTAATCTGGAGCATCTTTGGAAGCATCGAAACAACCATTAATACAGGACTAGTTGTAGAGGGAGATACCGCAGTTTGCTATGTATCTGCCGATGATGCCGCAAAGCTTAAAGAAGGAATGTCTGTATCTGCAGGTAACATGAGCGGCAGCATTAAGAGCGTTGCCTCCACACCAGTGCAGGTTGATAGCGGATTTAACGACTATGTACTCTATCTGACCGGATTTACAAAAGGCGATTTTTGCTATGCTGCAAATGTTGATATGTCAGGTTTATCAGACGGCGTATATGCTGCTGTGATTACCGTTGACAGTGCCCATCCGATTTCATTTGTAATTAATTAATGGCGAGGTGATTAGATGAAAGCAAATAAAAAAACGCCATTAGAGCCTCTGAAATCAGGAGTAGCTAAAGTACCTACGGTTATACAGATGGAAGCCTTAGAATGTGGTGCTGCATGCCTTACCATGGTGCTGGCATATTACGGCAAATGGATTCCACTAGAGCAGGTTAGGGCAGACTGCGGTGTTTCACGAGACGGCTCTAATGCAAAAAATATACTCAAAGCAGCACGCAGCTACGGCTTAACGGCAAAGGGGTTTCGCTACGAGCCTGAGGGGCTGAAAAAAAACGGAACATTTCCATGTATCATTCACTGGAATTTTAACCACTTTGTCGTACTTTGCGGCTTCAAGGGCGACAAGGCTGTGCTTAATGACCCTGCAAAGGGCATGTACAGTGTGCCAATGGAGGCCTTTGATAAAGCCTTTACTGGTATATGTATTATGCTTGCTCCGGATGAGAATTTTAAACCGTCTGGAAAACCTAAGAGCATTATGACATTTGCCAGAAAAAAGCTTTTAGGAACTGAAAGTGCTTTTGCTCTTGTGGTAATTACAACAGTAATAACATCCTTAGTTGGCATTATTACTCCGGGATTTTCTAATGTCTTTGCAGATAGGCTATTATCCGGCAAAAATCCCGAATGGTTCGTGCCATTTATGTATGGAATTTCAGGGCTGGCAATCATTCAGATAATTGTATCATGGATTCAGGCAACCTATTCTCTAAAGGTTGACGGGAAAATAGCCATAGTTGCAAACAGCGAATATATGTGGCATGTACTGCGACTTCCTATGGAATTTTTCTCACAGAGAATGGCTGGTGATATTGCAGACAGAAGGGCACAAAACGCATCTATAGCAAGCGAGCTTATTTCCACATTCGCACCTCTGGTAATTCAGGCTGGAATGTTGATTTTTTATCTGTTTGTAATGCTTCGCTACAGTGTGCCATTATCTCTGCTCGGCATTGCATCAGTTTTTATCAATGTATTTGTCAGTCGTTACATATCTAAAAAACGAATTGATATGACAAGAGTGGCAAGCCGCGACAGTGGCAAGCTAACAGGCTCAACAGTAGCCGGCATAGAAATGATTGAATCTATTAAATCATCTGGTGCGGAAAATGGATATTTTGAAAAATGGGCAGGCTATCAGGCAAGCGTAAATGCCGGCAGTGTTAAGTTTATAACCTTTAATTCATATATAGGTATAATCCCTTCTGTTGTGTCAATGCTGACAAATACACTAGTTCTGATGGGCAGTGTATATCTGTGCCAGCAAGGCTTATGGACAGTCGGTATGATTACTGCATTTTCCGGCTTCCTTACCGCATTTCTCGATCCTGCTATGCAGTTTGTGAATGCATCTGAGACCTATCAGGAAATGCGAACCAACATGGAGCGTATCGAGGACGTTATGGAATATCCTACTGATGTGGATTACAGCAGCGAGCCTGTTTCTGAGGATGAGGAATTAGGAAAGCTAAGCGGTAAGATCGAGCTTAAAAATGTTACCTTTGGATACTCTCGCCTTGCAGAGCCTCTGATTAAGGATTTTTCCATGACCCTTATGCCCGGTCAGAGAGTTGCCTTCGTCGGTTCTTCCGGCTGCGGCAAATCAACTCTGTCTAAGCTGATTTCCGGTCTTTACAAGCCATGGTCAGGTGAGATTTTATTTGACGGCAAACCAATCGAACAGATTAACCGTAATGTATTTACCAGCTCACTGTCTGTTGTCGATCAGGATATTATCCTTTTTGAGGACACTATTGCAAACAACATCAAAATGTGGGATAGCTCCATTCAGGATTTTGAAATGATTCTTGCTGCTCGTGATGCTCAGATTCATAACGACATTATGGAGCGAGATGAGGGTTATCAGCACAGGCTTTTGGAAGGCGGCAAGGATCTATCCGGCGGACAAAGACAGCGTCTTGAGATTGCACGTGTCTTAGCAGAAGATCCTACCATCATCATTATGGATGAGGCAACCTCGGCATTAGATGCCAAAACAGAATACGATGTCGTAAAATCTATTCATGACCGCGGTATTACCTGCATTGTTGTTGCTCACCGCCTCAGCACCATTCGCGACTGCGATGAAATAATAGTTTTGGATAAGGGTAAGGTTGTAGAAAGAGGCACTCATGCCGAGCTTTATGCAAATGGCGGAGCTTATACGCAGCTTGTATCTAATGAATAAGGAAGGAGGTATCAGATATGGGATTGTTTGATGAACAAATCAGACAACGAATCCAGCATGATGATGACAGCTTTGCTGATGCTTTTGCATCGATGGCGAGCATAGTCATGGGAGAGAAAATTTCGCGTGCATTAAATGATAAGCGTATCAAAGCCAAAAATGCAATCGAAGAAATTTTAAAATATTATCATATCAAACCACTTGAGCTACCTGATGGTATCAGTGATATGAATGATCAGCTTGAATATCTCATGCGACCTTCCGGAATTATGAGACGAACCGTTATTTTAAACGGAGCATGGTATAAGGATTCCGTCGGTGCTCTTCTTGGGATTCTAAAGGATGACGGCACTCCTGTTGCACTGCTGCCGTGTGGACTTTCAGGCTACCGTTTTTTTGATGACAAAACCGGCAAATGGATACGTATTAACAAAACCACAGCAGGCCTTATAGATGATGAAGCGATCTGCTTTTACAAGCCTTTGCCATTAAAAAAGCTAGACATCAAGGATCTGCTTGCCTATATGATGCAGTGTTTATCAACAGCAGATTTTGTGCTGCTTTGTGCTGCTTCTTTAGCTGTAGCACTTTTGGGGCTTTTCATTCCTAAATTGCAAAGCATAATTTACGGTCCGGTAATTAAAAGCACCAGCATGCAGCTTTTGCTTGCCGTATTCAGCTTTCTAATTTGTGTAAATCTATCTCAGATTTTGATCACTGTTACAAAAGAGCTGATTATAGGACGAATCGGAAGCAAAATAACAGTAAATGCTCAGGCTGCGACGATGATGAGGCTTCTATCCCTCCCTGCAAAGTTTTTTAAGGAATATGCCTCCGGTGACCTTGCTGCCCGTATGGGATATATCAATCTATTCTGTGGCATGCTGACAGAAGCCGTTCTGTCAACAGGACTAGCAAGTCTGTTTTCTTTGGTTTATATTACGCAGATGATACACTACGGTCCGGGACTGGTAGTGCCGGGACTAGTTGTTCTTGCTTGCACTGTGCTGCTTTCATTTATTACAACCATTGGACAGATTGGAATATCAAGAAGGCAAATGGAGCTTGCAGCCAAGGAATCAGGACTTGAATATTCGCTGCTTACAGGTATTCAAAAAATACGTCTCGCAGGTGCAGAAAAACGTGCATTTGCAAAATGGGCTGATGCTTATACCAAAGAGGCAAAGCTGCTGTATGATCCTCCTGCATTTTTGAAAATATCCGGAGTAATTTCAAACTGCATAGCGCTGGTTGGAACAATTGTAATATATTATTACACTATCAAAACTAATGTTCCGCTTGCCGATTACTACGCATTTAACAATGCATATGGCATGGTTATGGGTGCATTTGCATCACTTGTAGGTATGGCAGGCACCTTTGCCCAGATTAAGCCGATGCTCGATATGCTAAAGCCTATTCTTGAAACCGTACCTGAGGTATCAGAAAATAAAAAAGTAGTAACTAAGCTTTCCGGCAGCATTGAGCTTAATAATGTATCCTTCCGTTATACAGAATCAGATCCTCTGGTTATAGATAACATGAGCCTCAAAATCCGCCCAGGTCAGTATGTTGCCATTGTCGGCACAACAGGCTGCGGCAAATCCACACTTATGCGACTGATGCTCGGATTTGAAACACCGCAAAAGGGTGCTATCTATTATGATGGCAAGGATCTGTCATCGCTGGATCTAAAATCCCTACGCCAGCATATAGGAACGGTAATGCAAAATGGTAAGCTGTTTCAGGGAGATATTTACTCTAATATAGTAATTTCCGCCCCAACCCTTACCATGGATGAGGCTTGGGAGGCGGCTGAAAAATCCGGTATAGCAGATGATATTCGTGCAATGCCTATGGGTATGCATACTGTTATTTCTGAGGGCTCTGGCGGTATCTCCGGCGGTCAAAAGCAGAGGCTTATGATTGCTCGTGCGATTGCACCTAAGCCAAAAATTCTGATGTTTGATGAGGCAACCTCTGCCCTTGACAATATTACGCAAAAAATTGTTTCCGATTCTCTGGATGCCCTAAAATGCACTCGTATCGTGATTGCACACCGTCTTTCGACAATTAGGCAGTGCGATCGCATTATAGTTCTTGATAAAGGTAAGATCATAGAGGACGGCACCTACGAGGAGCTGATCTCGCAGAATGGCTTTTTTGCACAGCTTGTAGAAAGACAGAGGGTTGAGGTGTAGATGTAGGTTTGATTTATGCAAGCAGGTTGGTGCGTGTGTCATATTATGTAAACCGCGCGGAATATTTTTTACTTCATAATATGCAATTTCCTATGCACTTTCCTATGAAGTAAAAAATATTGGATTTTTTCTAACAAAATTCCTCTAACCTCGTATATACTTATAAAAAGAAGCATAATGAAAGGGGCTATATGTTTTACATTATAAAAGAACAATTTTTACTTCGAGGCTGGGAGAAGCTTCCCTATGCCATTGTAGATCGCAACACTAAGCAAATAAAGTTTATTCGCAAAAAGGAATTTGATTTGCTAAGCCTTTGCGACGGAACAGTAGATCTTTCACTACCGCTGATTCCTAGCGAAATGCGAGATATGATTCCTACTCTCGAAAAAAACGGATTCATAGAATCATGTGCCGAGGGAAAGAGTCTAAAACCAAATCAGAAATACAGGCTATATCCTTCTAGGTATATCCAAACTGCTCACTGGTCTATTACAGGACGATGTAATTACAAATGCAAGCACTGCTATATGTCTGCTCCCGATGCAAAGCTAGGAGAGCTGCCTCATGACGAGATTATGAGCATTATCGACCAATTTGAACAGTGCGGCATTATGAATGTATCACTGACAGGCGGCGAGCCACTGATTCGTAAGGACTTCCTTGAAATTGTAGATGCTCTGCTTGAGCGTGATATCCGCATTACTACGATTTATTCAAACGGCAAACTGGTTACTGACAAATTGCTTGATGAGCTGGAAAAACGCGGTATCTATCCTGAGTTTAACATGAGCTTTGACGGCGTGGGACATCACGACTGGCTAAGAGGAATTCCGGGTGCAGAAAAGCTTGTCAAGGAGGCCTTCCTTCGCTGTAAGGAAAGAGGATTCCCTACCGGAGCTGAAATGTGCATCCATCAAAACAACAAACACACCCTGCGTGAGAGCGTAAACCTACTAGCATCCTGGGGTTGTAGCCAACTGAAAACTAACCCTATCAGCAATGTAGGTGCATGGAAGGAAGGCGGCTACGGCGAGTCTATCAGCATGCCTGAGCTTTATCAGCTGTATCTGGATTATATACCGCAGTATTTTGCTGATGGAATGCCTCTTGATCTTCATCTTGGCGGATTCTTTGAAGGAACACGCGGATACCCTGACTACTGTGGAGTATCTTGTAAAAAGGACTGCCAAAATCCTGATACTATGTGCCTTTGCGGTCATGCACGACTGGTAATGTATATTTCTCCTGAGGGGCGCACCCTGCCTTGCATGGCACTAGCTGGAATGGATATTCAAAACGAGTTTCCGCTTATCGGCGAACTTGGACTTAAACAGTGTATTACCGATTCGCGATATCTCAAGCTGATAAATACACGAGCTAGCGAATATTTTGCCCATAACCCAAAATGCGCATCCTGTGAATATGCGAAGGTATGTGTCGGAGGCTGTAGAGCCGCTGCACTTGAAAACACTCCGGATGATATCCTTGGACCTGATATGTCAGCCTGTGAGATTTTCCGCGGCGGTTGGGTGCCAAAAATAGAAGCAGCGACCGAGGCAGGACGACAGCTGTATAAAAAACAATATGAAAACAAATAAGGAAGGAGGAGTTTGTTATGAGTGAAAACATGAAGAAATTTTTAGAGATGGCTTCAAAGGACGAGAATCTGAAGAACAAACTGATGGAATTAGAAAAAATGGAGCCTGCAGAAGCAATCCGCACTGGTATCGCTCTTGCAAAGGAGCGTGGCATAGAGCTTAGCGAAGCTGATTTTGTCAAGGATGAAATTGGTAGTGGGCTAAGCGATGATGAGCTTGATGCTGTTGCCGGTGGTTTTAATCCGGTCGTGCTGCTTCGCCCGGAGCCTACCTATCCGTGCACGACCTATGGCATTGGGGAATAACCCCTACCATAGAGGCATCAACCTCTCTAAATGGTTGAAATGAAGATGTATATAAAAAACACAACAAATAAGGAAGGAGGAGTTTGTTATGAGTGAAAGCATGAAGAAATTTTTAGAAATGGCTTCAAAGGACGAAAATCTGAAACAAAAAATTGAGGCCTGCAATGATATGAACCCCTCCAAGGCAATCCAAGAAGTCATCGCTCTTGCAAAGGAGCATGACATAGAGCTTAGCGAAGCTGATTTTGCCAAGGATGAAATTGCTAGTGGGCTAAGCGAAGATGAGCTTAAGGCAGTCGCAGGCGGCATAATAGGTTATGACAGACCGCAGAACGAAATACATGCCTGGGCCAGGAGAACGCATTGTACTGGTCAAACTATTGTGTACCATCCTACTTAAAGGATTCTTGATAAAACTAAGTCAAGTGTCTATATAAAAACAACGAAATGGAGAGAACTTATTATGAGTGAAAACATGAAGAAATTTTTAGAAATGGCTTCAAAGGACGAAAATTTAAAGAACAAGCTGATGGAATTAGAAAAAATGGAGCCTGCAGAAGCAATCCGCACTGGTATCGCTCTTGCAAAGGAGCGTGGCATAGAGCTTAGCGAAGCTGATTTTGTCAAGGATGAAATTGGTAGTGGGCTAAGCGATGATGAGCTTGATGCTGTTGCCGGTGGTTTTAATCCGGTCGTGCTGCTTCGCCCGGAGCCTACCTATCCGTGCACGACCTATGGCATTGGGGAATAACCCCTACCATAGAGGCATCAACCTCTCTAAATGGTTGAAATGAAGATGTATATAAGAAACACAACAAATAAGGAAGGAGGAGTTTGTTATGAGTGAAGGCATGAAAAAATTTCTGGAGATGGTTTCAAAGGACGAAAATCTGAAACAAAAAATTGAGGCCTGCAATGATATGGAGCCCTCCAAGGCAATCCAAGAAGTCATCGCTCTTGCAAAGGAGCATGGCATAGAGCTTAGCGAAGCTGATTTTGCCAAGGATGAAATTGGTAGTGGGCTGAGCGATGATGAGCTTAAGGCAGTCGCAGGCGGCATAATAGGTTATGACAGACCGCAGAACGAAATACATGCCTGGGCCAGGAGAACGCATTGTACTGGTCAAACTATTGTGTACCATCCTACTTAAAGGATTCTTGATAAAGCAAAATCAAGTGTCTATATAAAAACAAAGAAATGGAGAGTAAGAATGTAGGAATAAAGCCTACATTCTTATTTTTTTTGCTTCCCTCTTTTAGAGCTGTAACAGATATATTTACAATTTTTTGTAATATTATCATATAGCAAATTTTTTAAAATTTTATTATAATATGTCAATGCATTTAGTTTTAGAAACGGAGAAAAAAATATGTCACAAAATATTACAGAGGTTAAAGAAAATCGCATGGGGACTCAAAGCATCGGGAGTCTTCTTTTTTCTATGAGTATGCCTATAGTTATATCTATGCTCGTGCAGGCATGCTACAACATAGTAGATTCAATATTTGTTTCAAGAATTAGCGAAAATGCACTTACTGCCGTAAGTATGGCATTTCCCATTCAAACTCTTATGATAGCAGTAAGTACCGGAACAGGTGTCGGCATTAACTCGTTACTGTCGAGGTCGCTTGGTGAGGGAAACAGAAAAAATGCACAGGCAGCTGCATGCAATGGACTTTTTCTTGCTTTTCTAAGCTACTTTATCTTTCTTATATTTGGAATCTTCGGAACAGTACCTTTTTATAGGGCACAGATAAATGATCCTGAGATTATAGCTCTTGGAAAAGACTACCTTTCTATAGTATGTATGTTCTCTTTTGGACAGTTCTTCCAGATAGCCTTTGAGAGGATTATGCAGTCTACTGGTAAAACTATTTATAATATGATTACGCAAGGCCTTGGAGCTATAATCAATATTATTTTTGATCCTATACTTATATTCGGACTATGCGGTTTCCCTAAGATGGGTATAGCCGGAGCTGCCATAGCTACTGTAGCTGGGCAGATAATAGCTGCCATACTCGGCTACATATTTAATAAGTTTAAAAATGACGAGGTTTCAGTTTCTATGAAGGGCTTTAAGCCTAATCCTGAAATAATTGCAATTATATACAGAGTAGGTATTCCTTCTATCCTAATGCAGTCTATAACCTCAATCCTTACATTTTTCATGAATATAATTCTTGCAGGCTTTTCATCAACTGCAGTTACTATACTGGGCGTTTACTTTAAGCTGCAAAGCTTTATCTTTATGCCGGTATTCGGACTTAATAATGGGCTTATACCTATAGTTGCATATAACTATGGTGCAGGTAATAGTGAAAGAATTAAAAAGGCTATTCGCTATTCTGTATGTGCCGCATGCATTTATATGTTTCTAGGCTTTCTCACATTTGAGCTAGCCCCTGAAAAGCTTCTTATGATATTTGATGCATCTGATAATATGATCGCTATGGGCATCCCTGCACTTAGAATTATAGCCCTCTCGTTCTTACTAGCAGGTGCAACTGTAGTAGTAACTGGTATATTTCAGGCACTGGATGTGGCTGTATATTCCCTTGTGGTATCTGTCCTTAGACAGCTTATTATAGTCCTTCCTGTAGCATATATTTTAAGTAAGCTAGTTGGCCTTACCGGTGTTTGGGTGGCGTATCCTATCGCTGAGATTTTTGCATTTATAATAAGTATCTTCTTGTATAAAAAAACATTAAGGAAAAGAGTTGATAAGCAATGAAATTATTTGAATTAACAGCTATAGCTATAGGTCTTTCGCTAGATGCATTTGCAGTAGCTCTATGTAAAGGGCTTGCAATGCCGGGAAAGGTCAATAAAAAATCTGCTCTTATTATAGGTTTATACTTCGGTGGCTTTCAGGCTCTTATGCCACTTATAGGCTACTACTTTGGCTCAAAATTTTTAGTCTATATAGAAAGGTTCGATCACTGGGTAGCCTTTGGCCTGCTTTGCATTATAGGCTTTAATATGCTTAGAGAGGGCATAGAGGATTTAAAAACCAATCCCAGCGATGATGACATTAATTGCAAGGTCGATGTAAATACTATGGTACCTGCCGCAATAGCTACAAGTATAGATGCACTTGCTGTTGGAATTACTCTTTCAGTTCTCAATGTCAATGTATTTTTTAGCAGCTGCTTTATAGGCACAGTCACATTTGTGCTTTCTATAGTCGGAGTATTTATTGGTCATGTTTTCGGAAGCAAATATAAGGCTAAGGCTGAGATTCTAGGCGGAATAATACTTATACTTATAGGCTGTAAGATACTCGCGGAGCATCTGTTCCTTTAAAAAGCTTTCTATGAAATAAAAAAAGAGGTATCGCTTGTATTTTGGCGACACCTCTTTTTTTACTATATTTAATCTAATATTCTTCCATCAACTGAAATAGTTACTACCTGCCAAGGAATAAACTTACCACTGTTTTTTAATGCCGTAATCGCTGCATGCTCTAGGCCTCCACAGCATGGCACTTCCATTCTTACTACCGTTACTCCCTGAATATCATTATTTTTGATAATCTCAGTTAGCTTCTCACTATAGTCTATATCATCTAGCTTAGGGCAGCCTATAATAGTTACCTTGCCCCTCATAAACTCCTGATGCATATTTGCATAGGCATATGCTGTACAGTCTGCCGCAATAAGCAGCTTCGCACCATTAAAATACGGAGCATTAACAGGTACTAGCTTTATCTGACAAGGCCACTGATTAAGCTGTGACTTAATTTTTTGAGGAATGTCATCTTCTGCATTTTCCTCTCTATTAAACTGCATCATCCTGCTTCCAGGGCATCCGCTATGCATAGGCTGTGACGAGGCCGCCTGCTTCTTTCTCTTGTTTTCCATAACCGCTGCCTCATCATATGCAGCTGCCTCTCTTGTAACAAAGCTTATAGCACCAGTAGGACACTGCGGAAGGCAATCTCCCATTCCATCACAGTAATCATCTCTCATAAGCTTTGCCTTGCCATCAACCATAGCTATAGCACCCTCATGGCACGCACTTGCACATGCTCCGCAGCCATTGCACTTTTCTTCATCTATTTGAATTATTTTTCTAAGCATATATAACCCTCCATTTGCCTCTTTGATCTTCGCATGCATTATAATATGGTCTTAGCATTTAGTATGTGGTTATAACCACATTTTGAAATCGAATAGAAAATAAATTTTAGGTTTATCTATCATTGCCACTTAAAGCCGCAGCCTCGCCAACACCTATCTGATAATATTCAAAGCCTATCTCCCTTAGATGGTGTGCATCATACTGGTTTCTTCCATCAAAAATTATGGCATTTTTAAGTCTATGCTTAATTTCATCAAAGTCCGGCTGCCCGAACTCCTTCCATTCAGTAACAAGAACTAGTGCATCAGCATCATCTAATGCTTTGTATTTATTCTCACAATATTCAACCAAGGTATTGCCCTTAAGATAGCACTCCTTAGCCTCTGTCATAGCCTTTGGATCATATGCCTTAATCCTTGCTCCGCGTTTTGTCAGCTCATTTATAATTGTAATAGCTGCTGACATTCTCATATCATCTGTATTAGGCTTAAATGCAAGCCCCCATACTGCAAAGGTTTTTCCTGTAAGCTCCTCGCCAAATCTTTTAACAACCTTAGCCGGTATAACCTTCTTTTGATTACTATTTACCTCATCTACTGCCCTAAGTATCTTCGCATCATATCCGTAGTCACTGCTTGTTTTAACAAGTGCCTGCACATCCTTTGGGAAGCAGCTGCCACCATATCCGCAGCCTGCATATATAAATTGGTAGCCTATTCTCGGGTCGCTTCCTATTCCAAGTCTTACCTTGTTTACATCCGCACCAACTCTTTCGCATATATTAGATATCTCATTCATAAAGGAAATCTTTGTTGCAAGCATTGCATTTGCAGTATATTTAGTCATCTCCGCACTTGCGATATCCATAAATATCATAGTCTCTGTATTATCTACAAGTGGTGCATATAGACCTTTCATCACCTTGGCTGCATTTTCATTGTCAGTTCCTATTACTATTCTATCCGGCTTTTGGCAATCTGAAACAGCCGTTCCTTCCTTTAAAAATTCGGGATTTGAAATAATATCAAAGGTAAGAGCTGACCTTCTTTCATCTAGCTCCTTTTGCACGATACTTCTAACCCTTTGTGCAGTTCCAACAGGCACTGTTGATTTATCTATTATATACATATGGTGCTCCATAAGCTTTCCTATGCTTGATGCCACTGCTAAAACATATTGCAGATCCGCAGAGCCATCCTCTCCCATAGGCGTTCCTACAGCTATAAAGCATATATTTGATTTTTCCAATGCAAGCTTTAAATCTGTAGTAAATACAAGTCTGCCCGATGCTTGATTTTCCTTAACCAATGCATCAAGCCCCGGCTCATAGATAGGAATTATTCCATTCTTTAGATCCTCTATCTTTTTTTCTACTACATCAACGCAGATTACATCATTGCCATAATCAGCCAAGCATGCCCCTGTCACCAGACCTACGTAGCCTGTTCCTATAACCGAAATTTTCATATGTTAGTCCTCATTTTCCCTTGCATAAAATCCAATGAAGCAATTATATCGTGATTTGCCAAAAAGGACAAACTTGATATATCTACCTTCTACTCCTAAAGCTTTTACAAATCGCTGCGATATACACCATCTCTTCTCTATTAAAGGCCACCGACACTACCGCATATACGACAACCCCTACGCCAATCTGAATGGCTAAGGTAGCAGCATCCCCAAGTCCAGCAAGACCTATAGCATATACGCATATCCCCATAACCGTAGCACATACGGCAGGTCTTAGCATATCCTTATACTGCTCTAGTATGCCATATCCTATCAGCCTTTTATTTGGCAGACCATTAACTATAGAGCATATAAATTCATCTATAGTCTTAAGTATAAGCATAATTGCTATGCCATATTTTATGCTATATACAAGAATAACTATCCCTATAAGCTTTTTTATAATTTCTGCCTTAAGAAACATATCACTTCTGCCAAGCGAATTCATAATCTGAAGATTAGTTATATGCACAGGCCAAAGAGCATATCCTATACATAGTATTCTAAGATATGGAATACAAAATGCCCACTTGCTTGTAAGAAGCACATATACAAGTGGCTTTGATATGGCTATAAGTCCTGCCATCATAGGAAATACTACAAATGCCGACAGCCTTATGCTTTGCTTTGCCATAGTCCTTAAATTATCTATATAATCCTGACTCTTTGAAAATACCGGAAGCATAACCGACTGAATAGCTGATGACAGATTAGATGCTATTAGCTTTGGAAACTGCTCTGCTCTGTTATATCCGCCCAGCTCCCTACTCGAGAATTTTTTCCCTATAACAAGTGAATATACATTAGTCCATATAGTATCTATAAGACCTGATACTAGCATCTTCCAGCCAAAGGAAAAAAGAGCACCAAGTCTATCCCTTGAATACCTAAGATTTGGTTTCCACTCTACTACTACGAGAAGTGCTATCATAAGTGCTATATAATATACTATCTGCTGCATAGCCATAGCCCAAACTCCAAAGCCCATATATGCCATATAGATAGAACCTATTCCTGACAGGACTACTGCTACCATAGTCGCAAGAAACAGTCTTTTAAATTCCATATGCTATTCCTGATAGGACTACTGCTACCATAGTCGCAAGAAACAGTCTTTTAAATTCCATATGTCTTGATATATATGCAGTCTGTATAGATATAACAGCTCCGGGAAACAAAACAATTCCAACTACTCTAAGAAGTAGCCCAACAACATTCATATCATAATATATAGCTATATATGGTGCTGACACAAAAAGGGCAATATACATTATTGCAGATAAAATCATAGATACTACAAATACAGAGCTGTAATCTATATCTATAATTTCCTTTTTTTGAATTAATGCAGTAGCAAAGCCCGACTGAACTACCACATTTGCAATAGTTATAAATACAGTAATCATAGCTATCGTCCCATACTCATCCGGCGACATAAGCCTAGCTAGTATTATAGCTACAACAAATTGAAGCCCCTGTGAGCCTGTAAGCTCAAGAAGCTTCCAAAAAAAAGAGCTTGTTATTTTATTTTTTACTGCTTCTTCCTTCCCAGCCATAGCTTCCTTACTTTATTATACGCTTTTGGCATATGCCTTTCAAAGCTAAGCAGTGTTCTTTCTAAAAGTCCCAGCTCTCTTCTAAACCTAGCATATTCCGAAGCATATATTATATCCCAATCCTTACAATTAATACTACTTAGATATCTTATCCTTTTATATGCTCTTACACTTTCCTTGTGAAATCTATATTCGCTATGCCTGTCAAAATCCTTATACATAGCCTTCATTGCCTTAACATAGCTTCTTTGCTTTTCTATATAATTTCCAGAAAGCATATCCTGTGTCCATGAGCCTGCTACAGCAAATCTGTACTTGCTCATAGGTCTGTCCATGTAATATGCACTTCCCCTTTCGGCAAGCATAAGCTGAAGTGGTATATCTCCTATAGGACAGTTTGTATAATAATCAGGCTGCTGTTTTACATATTCCGCTCTAAAAAAAAGACTTGCCGTAGGTATTTTAAGGCCAGATCCAACTATCTCACTAGCACTTACCACTCTGCTTTTTTTAAGAGGCCGCATAAGCGCCTTGTGAAGCTCTCCTCCCTCAGTTATAATCCTTGCACTATGAAAGCAAAGGTTACACTCCTTATGCTCATTCATATAATCAAACTGCAGCTGGAGCTTGTTTTCGTCGCACCACATATCATCGCCCTCGCACATAGCTACATATTCGCCCTGTGCCCTTGGGAAATTATATCTGCCAGATACATTAATAATTCCTATAGAATATTGATTTTGCGACTGAAGTATAGGCTTTATAATATCCGGATATCTGCTTTGATATTCTCTTATAATATCAGCTGTCTTATCTGTAGATGCATCATCATGGATAAGTATCTCAAAATCAAAGCTAGTCTTTTGAGATAGCATAGAATCCAGGGTATCTCTTATATATTTTTCATGATTATAGGTTATGCAGGATATAGAAACTAATGGCTTCATATATATATACATTCTCCTATGGTTCTATAAAGTGTATTATAGGTAAATCTATACTTTATTATATTTTTTATTTTATCAAATCTATTCATATCCTTCATAGCTATAAATGCATCTAAGACCTCTAGCTGATTAGCTGTAAGACTTTCTAAGTATATATTTCTAAAATCCTTTGCCTGCTCATATAGCCTTTTGTAATTATCTCTACTATTTTTATCTGCCGAGCTATCTGTAAGTCTATAAATAGTTTCCTTTATAAGCCCAGCCTTTTTCGCACCCAAAAGATTTTTTGAATGTTGCCTATACATATACGTTTTTCTATCGCTATAAAGTATAACTCCAAAGCAAGAGGCTATAAGTGCCATCCACTCATCATGCATATATGCATTTTCTGGCGGTGGATCAAGCAGCATGCTAAGAGGCTTATTAATTATCATAGCTGCACCTGTAACTACATTTTGAACTAACAGGTGATTAAGAGTATTATTTTTAGGATTAGCATTTTGATAGCGCATAAATGAATGTGCTATAGCATTTTCATTTTCATCTACAACATTGGAGTCCGTATGTATAAGGATAGGCATATCGCCTCCATACTTTTTTTCAGCCTTATGCATAAGCCTTCTGCTTATCCTAATCTTATCCCTTTTCCATATATCATCCTGATCCGCACACATAATATAATTATATCTAGGGCACTGCGTATATATCATTCTTAGGAAATGCTTACACGCACTTCTAAAGCCGTCTCTTCTAATTATAAGCTCTATCTTATCCGGATGGGCATCACGAAACTGTCTTAGTATCTCGACAGTACCGTCACTAGATGCATCATCAGATATAATAAGATGCCAGTTTGTGTCCGTCTGATTAAGTATAGACTCTATCTGCCTTGCTATGTATTTTTCACCATTATAGGTACATAGGACTATTCCTATAGTATCCCCATTCTTGATGCTATCCATATCTCTATATTAACTCCTGCAAAAAACAATTTGCTTATTAAAAGCTGCAGCCTACTTACTCCAAGATAATATGCATAATAATGGAGCGTGCTTTTGTTTCTAAGCCTTTGCCTATTTATAAGACCTTTATATCTTTTTGAAATTGAGCTTGAATGTTTGTGAATATAAGACTGCCTAAGAAGTAAGGCACTTTTATATCCTATATTTTTAAGCTCATGCCCTAGTATATATTCCTCTGCATATAAAAAGACCTCTTCATCATAGCCTCCAGCCTCTAAGAACTTATCTATATCTACAAGAAGAAGCGAACCCGGTACGGTATCTACATATACGCAGCTTTTATTTTTAAAGTAGCTCTCATTATAGCCTAGTATTCTAACAAGCAGCCTTCTGCTTATAGGTCCGCTTGATAATAGGTCATAAATCCATGGCCTAAGCGGCTGTGCAACCGGTGAATATATATTATTTTTTACGCTCCCCGGTATATTTAGCTGCTCATCTCTGTTATCTGTAGTCATAACCGGTGCTATAAGTGCAAGCTCCTTATGCCTTTTTAAAGTTGAAATAAGCTCTCTTATACCTTCTTCACTAAAGCTAGTATCCGGATTAGCTATAAGTGCCATGTCGGCTCCAAGCATCTCCTTTGCATATCTTATTCCAAGATTATTGCCTGCACCATATCCATGATTGACCTTTGATTCAACTAAAATCATATTGCCCGATATGTAATTTTTAAGTCTTAATGCAGAATCGTCTGTCGAAGCATTATCAACTACTATTATAGCATCAAAGCAGCTGTAGCCTTTTATGCTATCTAACAGCCCTATAGTTGTATCTACATCATTATAATTAAGAATTATCGCTGCTGTTTTCATTTGCTCCTTCCTTAGCCTTCTTTAATCGCATTAGATACATATCACTTATTCTATCACGCACACTCGGTGCAAATACTGTAATAACATTCATCATATGATAGCTAAGCATATATAGTGGATTTGCCGCTTCCTTTTTTTCATCTGCCCACGGAGTCAGCTTTAAATATATATCATAAAGTACTCTGTATGGATTAAGATTATATTTCTTCCACGGCCTTTCATCCCCAGCAAAGTGAACTATTCTAGGATGCCTTATAGCATGCTCGTAAACCTTCCTTGGTATTCTTTTAAACCAAGCCGCCTTAGCTATTAAAGCATCATAGCTAAAATATCTATAGTTTGAAAAAAGGTTATAGGCTGGAGATATAGTTTTTATCTTCCCCTTTAGATAACCATTAATAGCATCCTGATCATTAAACAAGCACGCCGTGTGCATCCTCTTATGATACTCTATAATGCCACTTCCTATATTATTTTTTCTCCATGCATCCAGGTCTATTAATAAAACTCCTGCATTGTAATAGGGCTCATTATCCTTTAGATCAAGATAGCTTAATGTCTCCTTATATATGGTTGGCTCAAGTGCGGCAGCTAATATATTCCCCTTAAGGTCTATATTCCAAAGGCCAGAAAGGCTTCCGCAAACAGCCGTATCACAGTCAAGATAAAGCACTCGGTTAGCCCCATGTGGAAGCAGCTCGCCTATAAAAAGCCTGCTCATAGTAGTTATATTATATCTGCCTGTGTCTATATCATATCCAAGTCTAGCTTCTATATTATCTAGCTCTATAAAGCTTATATGCCTTTTAAATTGCCTTGCTATAAGCTCAAGCCCTTCCTTTGACTTGTCAGTAATTCCAGTAGATAAAATATATACATCTATAGTATCCTCTTTTCTATTATTATCAAAAAGAGAATACATACTAACTGCCATATGTCTTACATAATTTTCATTAGATGCATATACTATATTCATAAGCTTATCCTATAATTTCTTTAGACTTTTTCATAGCCTCTTCTATAATCTTATCCATATCCAGATACTTGTACATACCTAGTCTACCGCCAAAGACTATCTTATCCTTTAGCTTGTCAGCCTTTTCTGCATACTTTTTGTAAAGCTCATTATTTCTATCATTATTAACAGGATAGTAAGGCTCTAAGCCCTTTTCCCATGTTGCAGGATACTCATGTGTAACTATAGTATATTCCTGCTGCACTCCATAAAAATGGCAATGCTCAATCATTCTAGTATAAGGAACCTCTGCCTCTGTAAAGTTCATAACCGCACAGCCCATATAATTTGGAATATCCATTCGCTCATGCTCAAATCTAAGACTTCTGTACTCTAGCTCACCAAGGCTGTAATCAAAGTATTCGTCTATAGTTCCTGTATATACTATAAGCTTAGCACAGCTGTCATAGTAATCTCTGTTAGATAGGTAATCCTCGCCTAGTTTAATATCACAGCCCTCAAACATTTTCTTTATAAGTGGGTTGTAGCCTGCCTGAGGTATGCCCTGATACTTATCATTAAAATAATTATTATCATAGGTATATCTTACAGGAAGCCTCTTTATGATAAATGCCGGAAGCTCCTCGCACTTTTTGCCCCACTGCTTTTCGGTATATCCTTCTACCAGCTTTTTATATATATCTGTTCCAACTAGGCTGATAGCCTGCTCCTTAAGATTTTTTGGCTCGCCCTTAATAGCCTTTTTTTGCTCGTCTATAATCTTCTTTGCTTCATCCGGTGTGTTAATCCCCCAAAGCTGATGGAAGGTGTTCATGTTAAACGGAAGATTGTATAGCTCCCCCTTATAATTTGCTATAGGGCTGTTAGTATATCTGTTAAACTCTGTAAGTGAATTTACAAAGTCCCACACCTCCTTGTTGCTGGTATGGAATATATGTGCACCATAGGTATGTACATGTATATCCTTTTCATCATCGCAATAAAGGTTGCCACCAAGAGTATTCCTTTTGTCTATAACAAGGCATTTCTTTCCTGCCTTAGTTGCATTATATGCGATTACTGCATTATACAGTCCTGCTCCAACTAATAGTAAATCGTATTGCATATATATCCCTCCGTCCTTTTATTTTGAATAATAAAGTCTATTTACTGCAGAGAAAATACCTCTTAGCGATGCCCTAGTAATGTTACTAGATATTCCAACGCCATATGTGGTTCTTCCTGTAGGTATATCAAGCACATGTATATAAGATGCCGCCTGTGCATTTGATCCGGAATTTAGTGCATGCTCACTATAATCAAGCACCTTCATATTTATTCCAAGTGTTTTATCAAGCCCTATCTTAACTGCATCTATAGGTCCGTTACCAACTCCCTCAAAATACTTCTCAGCTCCATCATCTGTATATGTTACCTTAACCAAGGTCGCAAACTCGTCTTCACCTATCTCTGTATCAGTAATTACACACTTCTTAAAGTGCATAGGCTCTTTTTTCTCCAAGTAATTATTCTTAAACTCTGCAAATATTCTCTCCGGAGATACCTCTCCCTCAGTCTCAGATATCCTTTGTATAATATCTGCAAATTCCTTTTGCATACCCTTAGGCAGCTTAAAGCCGTAGAAGGAATCCATAATAAATGCAACTCCGCCTCTTCCAGACTGCGAATTAATTCTAACAACCGGCTCGTACTCTCTTCCTATGTCGCTAGGATCTATAGGCAGATAAGGAACCTCCCAATAAGGATTATTCCTCTCCTTCATAGCCTTTAAGCCCTTATTAATAGCATCCTGATGTGAACCAGAAAATGCCGTAAATACAAGCTGTCCTGCATATGGATGCCTAGGATCTATACTCATCTTAGTGCATCTTTCATATACATCTATAATCTCTCTTATATTACTTATATTAAGCTTAGGATCTATGCCATTAGAGTACATGTTATAGGCTACATTAAGTATATCTACATTACCAGTTCTCTCGCCATTGCCAAAAAGTGTTCCCTCTACTCTTTGTGCTCCTGCAAGAAGTGCAAGCTCTGTTGCTGCAATTCCTGTTCCTCTATCATTATGCGGATGAACACTAAGTATAATAGAATCTCTATTTTTAAAATGCTTATTCATCCACTCTATCTGGTCTGCATATACATTAGGTGTAGTAAGCTCTACTGTAGACGGAAGATTAATTATTATCTTATTATCCTCAGTTGCACCCCAAGCCTTTTGCACAGCGGTACATATCTCTAGTGCAAAGTCTAGCTCTGTTCCTGTAAAGCTCTCAGGCGAATATTCAAGTGTTATATTGCCCTCATGCCCCTTCATATATTTTTTAACCATAGCAACACCATCTAATGCTATGTCTATTATCTCATTTTTATCCTTACCAAAAACAACATCTCTTTGAAGCACTGATGTAGAATTATATATATGCACTATACTATTTTTAATTCCCTCTATAGCCTCAAAGGTTCTTCTAACTAGGTGATCTCTGCACTGCGTAAGCACCTGCACAGTAACATCATCCGGAATTAGCTTTCTGTCTACGAGCTGTCTTAGAAAATCAAACTCGATCTGTGAAGCTGCAGGAAAGCCTATCTCTATCTCCTTAAAGCCCAGCTTTATAAGAAGATTAAACATCTCTACCTTTTCCTCAACATCCATAGGCTCAACTAGTGCCTGATTTCCATCTCTTAGATCCACAGAGCACCAGATAGGTGCTTTTTTTATATGCTTTTCCGGCCATTTTCTCTCCGGATAATATATATCCGGCATACTTTTATAACGCTCTATATGATACATCTAAATCCCCCAATATTTATTCTATAACAAGCCCCTCTGACTTCATTACATCTATAATCTCATCTACACATTTATTGCAAAGCTCCATAGTCTTTGCCTCAACCATAACTCTAACAAGTGGCTCTGTACCGCTAGCCCTAAGAAGTATTCTTCCATCATCTCCAAGGCTCTTGCTGACCTTATCTACTGCCTCTTTTACCTTAGGATGCTCCTGCGCTGCATTTTTGTCCTCTACCCTTACGTTCTTAAGCACCTGCGGATATATAGTAACCTCTGAAGAGAGTCTTGCAAGGCTTTGCTTTTTTTCTAGCACAACCTCCATAAGCTTAAGTGAGGTAAGTATTCCGTCTCCTGTAGTTGCATGCTTTGAGAATATTATATGACCTGACTGCTCACCGCCTAAGCAGTTGCCATTTTTTTGCATATTCTCATATACATACTTATCACCTACTGCAGTTTTTTCGTATGATATTCCCTCTCTGTCAAATGCCTTATAAAGACCTAGGTTTGACATTATAGTAGTAACTACTGTCTTATTATATAATGTTCCCTGATCCTTCATATACTTGCCGCATATGTATAGTATAAGGTCACCGTCTACTACCTTTCCATTTTCATCTACCGCAAGACATCTGTCTGCATCGCCATCATATGCAAAGCCTATATCACAGCCATTTTCCTTTACAAACTCACATAGCCCCTCTATATGAGTAGAGCCGCAATCCTTATTAATATTAAGACCATCCGGCTTATCATTGATAACAAAGGTATCTGCTCCTAATGCATCAAATACATTTTTTGCTATAGATGATGCAGAGCCATTTGCACAGTCAAGTGCGACCTTCATTCCCTTAAAGGATCTTGTTGCTATAGATATAAGATAGCCTATATATCTGTTTCTTCCTGCTGCATAGTCTGTAGTTCTTCCTATTTTCTCTCTGGTAGCAAGCTCGACTCCGGAGGTATCTCCATCAAGATAGGCTTCGATTTTTCCTATAATATCCTCGCTAAGCTTTTCACCATTGCCATTTAAAAGCTTTATTCCATTATCATAATAAGGATTATGACTTGCACTAATCATAATCCCACAATCAAAGTCCTCCGTTCTAACTACATATGATACACTCGGAGTTGTAGTTACATGCAAAAGATATACATCTGCTCCGGATGCAGTAAGCCCGGCAACTAATGAATATTCAAACATATAGCTAGATCTTCTTGTATCCTTACCTATAACTACTCTTGCTCTATCCTGCTTTGAATTTTTGCTATAATAGGCTCCTAAAAATCTCCCAACCTTATATGCAGCCTCAACCGTTAAGGCAACATTTGCCTCGCCTCTATAGCCATCTGTTCCAAAATACTTTCCCATCTATACTAATCCTTCTTTTTTAAGTACTTCTATATAACGCGAAAGTGCGTCCTGCCATGTCGGCATTAGCTTAAATCCGTTTTCTGTAAGCTTAGACTTATCCATCCTTGAATTGTGCGGTCTTTTTGCCTTAGCGGCAAATGCCTCCGAGCTTACTGCGGTTACCTTAACATCAAGACCTGTCTGCTTATATATCTCTAGTGCATAATCATACCAAGAGCAAAGTCCTTCATTAGTTGCATGATATCTTCCATACTTATCTGTCTGTATCATGTCTACAAGAAGTCTTGCAAGATCTGGCGTATAGGTCGGAGAGCCAACCTGATCATTAATTACGCTTACAGCTCCTCTTTCCTTTCCAAGCTTAATCATAGTCTTTACAAAGTTGTTTCCACGAAGTCCAAATACCCAAGAGATTCTTACTATAAAATAATTCTTTACATACTTTTCTACAGCAAGCTCTCCCTCATACTTCATCTGACCGTATACATTAAGCGGATGCCTAGTATCATCAGGCTCCCAAGGCCTCGTTCCCTCTCCGTCAAATACATAGTCAGTGCTTATATACATCATAACAAGTCCATGCTTATCACATGCCTTTGCTATGTTTTCTGTTCCTGTTGCATTGATCAGTCTTACAAGTCCCGGCTCATCCTCTGCTTTATCAACTGCAGTATGTGCGGCACAGTGTATAATCGCATCCAGTCCACCATTATTACATTCTCTGCCTATGACCTCATCAACCTGAATCTCATCAGTTATATCCATCTCATCTATATCTACACCAACTGCAGATATATTTCTTTTTGACAGCTCTGCCATAAGGTCTGTTCCTAGCTGTCCCATAGCTCCTGTAACAAGTATTCGCATTATAATCTCTCTCCATACATCTTATCAAAATATTTGGTATACTCACCACTTATGATATTCTTCCACCAGTCCTCATTATCTAGGTACCACTGGATAGTTTTTTGTATTCCTGTATCGAAATTATATTCCGGCTTCCAGCCAAGCTCTGTTTCTATCTTAGTTGGATCTATAGCATATCTTCTGTCATGTCCCGGTCTGTCTGTAACAAATTTTATAAGGCTCTCCGGCTTGTTAAGTGCCTTAAGTATAGTCTTAACAACCTCAAGATTAGTTCTCTCATTGTGTCCGCCTATGTTATATATCTCGCCCTCTTTGCCATTTCTTACAACTAGATCTATAGCCTTGCAGTGGTCGGTAACATATAGCCAGTCTCGAACATTGTCCCCTTTCCCATATACAGGAAGCTCCTCGTCTGCAAGAGCTCTGCTTATAATTAATGGTATAAGCTTTTCTGGGAAATGATACGGTCCGTAATTGTTTGAGCAGCGTGATATAGTAACAGGAAGTCCGTAGGTTCTGTGGTATGCAAGTACAAAAAGATCTGCACTCGCCTTTGCAGATGAATATGGGCTTGATGTATGAAGCGGAGTTTTCTCTGTAAAGAAAAGGTCTGGTCTATCTAGCGGAAGATCTCCATATACCTCATCTGTAGAAACCTGATGGTATCTTTTTATGCCGTACTTTTTGCATGCATCAAGAAGCGTTGTTGTTCCTACTACATTAGTCCTAACAAAAATTTCAGGATCTGTTATAGAGCGGTCTACATGGCTTTCAGCCGCAAAGTTTATAACAACGTCCGGCTTTTCCTTTTCAAACAAATCAAATATGAATTTCCTGTCTGCTATGTCGCCCTTTACAAATTTGTAGTTTGGCATATTCTCAACCGGCTTAAGTGTTTCGAGGTTGCCTGCATAGGTAAGCATATCCAGATTTATTATCATATCATCCGGATAAGTATTAACCATATATTGAACAAAATTACCGCCTATAAAGCCTGCACCGCCTGTAACTATAATCTTCATTTTATTATTCTCCTTGGAGCTTTTATTTTACTGCACTATCTTATCTATATACTTGCCATCTATTACATCCCTAAGATAGCTTCCATACTGATTTTTCTTAAGTACCTCATAGGATTTTAAAACATCTTCCTTGCTTATCCAACCATTGTGATATGCAAGTTCTTCAAGGCATGCTATCTTGCGATGCTGGTGCTTTTCTACTGTATATACAAAATTAGTAGCCTCAACTAGAGATTCATGTGTTCCGGTATCAAGCCATGTAAAGCCCTGTCCTAAAAGCTTAACATCAAGCTCGCCCTCCTCTAGGTATATCCTGTTAAGGTCTGTTATCTCCAGCTCACCTCTAGCTGACGGCTTAAGATTTTTTGCATATTCAACTACTCTGTTATCATAGAAATAAAGTCCTGTAACGCAGTAGTTACTCTTAGGGTGCTCTGGCTTTTCTTCTATAGATATAGCCTTTCCAGTCTTGTCAAATTCAACTATTCCAAATCTTTCCGGATCATCAACATAGTAGCCAAATACTGTAGCTCCCTTTTCCTTTGCCGCAGCATCTCTTAGATGTGCTCTAAGTCCATGTCCATGGAATATATTGTCTCCGAGTATCATAGCTACATTGTCACTGCCTATAAATTCCTCACCTATTATAAATGCCTGTGCAAGTCCATCCGGTGATGGCTGAACCTTGTACTCTAGCTCTAGCCCAAACTGATGTCCGTCACCAAGCAGCTCCTTAAATCTAGGAGTATCATCTGGCGTAGATATAATAAGTATCTGCCTTATCCCAGCCATCATAAGCACTGACAGCGGATAGTAAATCATAGGCTTATCATATATAGGAAGCAGCTGCTTAGAGGTTACCTTAGTAAGTGGATAAAGCCTCGTTCCAGATCCTCCTGCAAGTATTATTCCCTTCATAATATATCCTCCTCGTTAATTATCT
>CAVBBU010000017.1:0-23110 GCA_963593765.1 Bacteroidaceae bacterium
GAAGCAGGATTGTGAGAGTGCGAAGCACGAAACAATCCGTGTAACCGAAGGTTCGGGTGTTTTGACACCCGAACCAAATATTATATTTTGATAGGGTTTTAAGGCTGTGATTTTAATGCTTTGATTTTAAAATATTTTTTTAACTCGGTCACATCTATCAGGCTTGCCTGTCTGAAGCTTTTAATTTTTACAAAGCTTCTAACATGCAAGCCTGAGGCTTTTTAGTTTTATTTAATCCAAGAATGAAACCACCTTACACGGCGTTCTATAATTTGCCTGTGATATGATAATTCCTGTAGTGGTTGAGCTGGCATGAATTATCTTTCCATCTCCTATATACATCGCTACATGATTTATATAATCTCCGCTCGCATAGAATAATAGATCTCCCGGCTTTGCATCACTAAGGTTTATGCTTCTTCCGCCTGCCGCCTGATCTCTCGAGCTTCTTCCTATGCTATATCCAAAGTGCTCGTATATCCTCATTGTAAATCCAGAGCAGTCAGCACCATCAGTAAGACTCGTGCCACCATATACATATGGATTGCCTAAAAATTGCTTTGCATATGCTACCATTGCTGTTCTGGTTGCACTTACAACCGAGCTCGAACCAGGCCCCTTTGAAACCGTCTCTGAGGTCTGCGTTGTTGCCTTAGTTGTTTCATCCTTTTTAGCTACAGTAGTTTCCTCTGCCTTAGTAGTTGTTGGTGCCTCTGCTACTGTATCTGCTGCAGAGCTTGGTGCAGCTGCGATCGTAGTATCCTCTGCCTTTGCTGTAGTAGTCTTAGCCTCTTCAACTGTCGTTGTTTCCTTTACAGTTTCCTTCTTAGTTTCTGCAGCTGTCTCCTTAGTACTTGCAGTTTCCTTGTCTGCATTTTTCTTAGCCTTCTCTAGCTCCGCAAGTGCCTCATCTGCTTCCTTCTTCCTCTTTTCTTCCTCAGCCTTTTTAGCAGCCTCTTCCTCTGCGGAAACAGCCTTATTAAATTCTACATTTGTAGTTACATAGTCCTTAAATACATATCCTGTAAGATCCTCATCTACCTGAACCTTAAGGAAGTCACCCTCCTGACCTAGTACTACATACGTAGCTCCCTCTGCCAGAAGCGTAAGCGTAGGTGAATCCGTTGCAGCACTTTCTCTAAGTCTAAGCGTAGGCGTTCCATGTACTGTTCCATAGGTTGTTCCAACCTGCGTTGCCTTCTGCTCCGCCTCAGCACCTGTCACAAAATATTCTGCCTTGATATATCCGGTAACATTGCCCGATTGTATCTTATACCACTGACCGTCCTCTCCATCTACCGTTTCAAGTATAGTTGCAGCACTGTTATTATATATCTTACCAGTAACACCGCTTGTGGTATTTGCTTCACTTCGTATATTTACAGAACCGTTTACCTTAGATATAGCTATATCCTTATATGTAGATTCCGGAACTGCCGGCTCAGTTGCCTGTACCTCTTCCTCTACTAGCTTTTGCGTTGCTGTATTTTGAACCTCTGTATCTATCTTTATAGTTCCATTTGCTACCTGCTGCACAGACTGTGACAATGCCTTCTCAGGCTCCCTGCTTCTCGCATAATAATTATTAAGTGCAACTGCTATTCCAGATACAGATGCTCCTGTTTCCAAATCCATAGAAGCTAAGCTTTGAAAGCTAAACAATGCTGATATTATAATTGTCGTGCCTATAAGCTTAATTTCTGTTCCCCTCATGCTTTTATACTCCTTAGATACTCATATGCAGAATCAACTGCTACAGCTCCATCTGCACATGCTGTTATAATCTGTCTTAGTTTTTTTGTTCTTACATCACCTGCTGCAAATATTCCAGTTATGCTAGTTTTTAAATCCTCACCAGCAATTATATATCCATTACTATCCTTAGCTATATCTGTACATATATCAGAATTAGGCGCTGTTCCGACCGCAACAAATAAACCATCTAGGAAAATGCTATCACTAGCACCTGTCTTTAAATTTTTTATATTTATTTGCTTTAGCTTTTTATCTCCGATTATTTCAAGAACAGCCGTGTCAAGCACTAGCTCTATATTACTTTTTTCATATATCCTTTTTTGAATACTAGCAGCGGCTCTAAACTCATCTCTTCTATGTATGAGATATACCTTTTTACATATATTAGATAGGAACAATGCACCCTCTAAGGCAGCATCGCCCCCTCCTATTACTGCTACAGCTTTATCCTTATAAAATGCACCATCACAGGTAGCACAGTAGCTAACTCCCATGCCAGAATATTTATCCTCTCCTGGCACGCCAAGTGCTCTGCGTTTTGCACCAGTTGCTATAATAGCTGCATATGCTTTGTAATTATTTTTTTTAGCTATTACATCTATATGCTTATCAGATTTTTTTATATCTAAGACATTATCTGTTACTATCCTCGCTCCTAAGTGGTCTGCGTGTTCTCTAAGTTTTGTTGCAAGCTCATATCCAGAGAGCCCATAAAGACCAGGATAATTATCTACCTCATAGGTGTTTATTATCTGCCCACCACTTGCAAATTCCTTTTCTATTATAATAGAATTAAGTCCGGCTCTTTTTGCATATATGCCAGCGGTAAGTCCAGCAGGTCCTGAGCCAACTATAACTAAATCAAGTATATTGTCCATAGCATCTCTCCTATATATAGAAGCTCGGATTGCATTTTATATTTACATAATACTACAGATAAAAGTATAGCAAAACCAGCCCTATAACGCAACCAGTCGACAATAATCTTTTTGATTATGTTATAATTTCTTAAGTTGTATAAGGAGATCTAAAAAATGATAAACAAAAGGGTAGTTCTAGTTACAGGTGCATCAAGAGGAATAGGAAAAGAAATCGCACTCGAATATGCAAGGCATGATTATGCTGCTGTAATAGTTTGCAAAAAAAATAAAGACAAGTTAGATGAGGTCAAAAAATCTATAGAGGCACTTGGCGTCCCTTGCATAAGCCATGTCTGTGATTTGTCGGACTTTGATGAATGTCAAAAGCTTTTTAGCATTATAAAAGATAGCTTTGGAAGGCTCGATGTGCTTATTAATAATGCAGGAATTTCATATGTAGGACTGCTTCAGGATATGTCAAATAATGATTGGGAACATGTGCTTAATTCTAATCTTACATCTATGCACAGCTGCACTAAGCTTGCCATTCCTATGATGCTTACTGCTGGCTTTGGAAAAATAATTAATATATCTTCCGTATGGGGATATGCTGGCGGCTCATGTGAAGTTGCTTATTCTGCAACAAAGGGAGCTATAGATTCTTATACTAAGGCTCTTGCTAAGGAGCTTGCACCAAGCAACATACAGGTTCTTGCCATAGCACCTGGTGCAATAGATACTGATATGAATAATAATCTAACAAAGGATGAAAAAAAAGCCCTAGCCGAATCTATCCCTATGGGAAGACTCGGAAGAGCTTCTGAGGTTGCTAGTCTTTCTTATATACTCTCTACCTGTCCGTCTTATATGACTGGTCAGGTTATACGAATAGACGGTGGGTGGATATAATTTACTGATGTATATAATTAACTACTGATGCTGTAATTATCGTCCAGAATAATGCTGCAAGTATAGTGCCTATTATAGCCCAGATTAGTGTTGCTCTAGCCCAGTTTTTCTTTTCGTATTTATCGCTGAATGCCCAAACTAAAAGCATTATAAATCCTATACACGGAATTGCTGCTATAAAAAGTGTCAGCATCCATTCGCCAACGCCTGCACCCTTATACTCATTACTCGGCTGGTTATAATACTGATTGTTTATTGTAGTAGGCTGACTATATCCCGTTTCCATATTGTTATTATCGTAATCCATAATTTTCTCCTCGTATTGTTTTTAATCTCATCATCAAATTATACACTAATTGCATACAAGGTACAATTAGCATTTTTATTCTCATAAAACCATTACAGCACGTTTTCGATTAATTGCTTTATATACATCAGCAAATTTTTCTTATAATATATATACGGCTCAACATTTGGAAAATAAAGCTTCATTCTAACAATATATAAAATTATCATAGCTGCAGCAACTATGCAGCCATATATGTAGGTTACTCTAAGCCTTTTTGCATTTCCCTGATTGTTACTTCCTATATAATATTTTTCTATAAAATATATGGGAAGTAAAAGAGCAAATGGAATAAGCATGGGATGCATTTTAAAGCTATCCATCACATGCCCCCTAAGCAGTAAAATAGCAGCTCTTGTCAGACCACAGCCAGGGCAGGGAAAGCCTGCTATAAGTCTAAATATACAAAAGCCATCAAATAATATATTACACATAGCTACAGCGATAGCAATTATAGCTATCGCTGGCAACATATTCCTTATTTCTTTTTTAAATCCCTCTATGTCAAAACTCTTTTGCATTATTTAGAAGTACCCTCTGTAATCATGGCACCGTTTATATCTAGGCTATATCCGTCTGGAGTTGAAACATTCTTCCACATATTGCCATTAGCCGGATCCATGTAATACCACTTGCCGTCTATCTCGGTCCATCCCTTTGCCATATATCCATCTGCAAGGAAATAGTACCACTCATTATTAATATATCTCCAAGCTGATTTTGGATAGCTTCCATCAGAAAGTGTAAACCACCAGCCCTTGCCATCCTGATGCCAGCTTCCGTTACTCTGTGCAGCAAGCTGCGAGCTCTTGTTTGCATCGGCCTGTGCCCTAGATATAGATACACGGTTAGACTCTGTCCATGTGCTTGATACTGATGTATCATTTTTATTATATGCCTTAACCTTGAAGTAGTATTCTCCCTCCTTAGTCATATACTGTCTGCCATTAAAGCTGTTAGTAGTTACAGTCTGAACTCCGCCAAGAGTTGTATTGCCTCTCATAAACTTAACCTCGTATGAGCCTGCATTAGTAACGGCATCCCATGTGCACTCTCCGCTCTCACCTGCAAATGAAGCCTGCTCAACTGGCAAAACCTGATTTGCAAGAGATGGCATAACAACTGTTACAACTAGAACCGTTGCTGAGCTTTCTCTAGTTGCTGACTTGTATGTAGCACCATTTAGAGTAATCTGGCTTGCCTTGGTTATATTAAACTGGTAGCCGTCATCTGCATTAAGATATATCTTAAGCGTAGGTGTATCATCGCTAGTCCACCTAAAGCCTGCATTAGTTGCTTCATAATAATCGTAGCTATAGTTGCTGCCACTTGTTGTAATCTCTATCTCTTCCTCGCCTATTATATCCTCTGGCTGAATACGTCCAACTACATTAATGCTTACCTTATTAATCTTTTTATATGTAGCTGCCATAGCTGCTGGAGCAAACATAGCAGAAGCTAAAGCTGCAGCTAGTGTTATTCCTATAAATTTTTTTATATTCTTCATAAGCCTACTCCTTAATTTAATCGCTCTTTATATACTATAGATATGTTATATTCTAGCATTAATTAAGTCAATTAAAAAAGCCTTACAAATATATCAATTTGCATGGCTTTCTTAACATTTTACGTTATTTTGTCTACTTAGCTATATCCTGAGCTCTTGACTCTCTGATAACATTGACACGGATCTGTCCTGGATATTGCATCTGCTCTTCTATCTTTTTAGCTATATCATGTGCCATAATTACCATATCATCATCTGATACCTTCTCTGGCACTACCATGATACGTACCTCTCTACCGGCTTGAATAGCATATGACTTATCTACGCCCTGGAAGGAATTTGTAATCTCCTCTAGCTGCTTTAGTCTGTTTGTATATGCCTCTAGGGTTTCCTTTCTTGCACCAGGTCTAGCTGCCGATATAGCATCTGCCGCCTGTACTAGGCATGCGATAATGCTTGTTGGCTCTACGTCTCCATGATGTGATTCTACAGAGTTGATAACTACTGCATTTTCCTTGTACTTACGGCATAGGTCTGCACCTATCTGTACATGGGTTCCTTCGACCTCTCTGTCTATAGACTTTCCTATATCATGAAGAAGTCCTGCTCTCTTAGCGAGGGTTATGTCCTCACCGAGCTGTGATGCCAAAAGTCCTGATAGTTCAGCAACCTCTATAGAATGTTTAAGTGCATTCTGTCCGAAGCTGGTTCTGAACTTCATTCTTCCAAGCAGCTTTATAAGCTCTGGATTAATTCCATGGATTCCAACCTCAAGTGCTGCTTCCTCACCCTCACGTCTTACAGCTGCTTCAACCTCTTTTTGGGCCTTTTCAACCATCTCCTCGATTCTAGCTGGATGAATACGACCATCAACTATAAGTCTTTCAAGTGCTACTCTGGCTATCTCTCTTCTAACCGGATCAAAGCCTGATAGAACTACTGCCTCCGGTGTATCATCTATAATTAGCTCTACACCTGTCATTTGCTCTATAGTTCTAATGTTCCTTCCTTCTCTGCCTATGATTCTACCCTTCATATCATCATTAGGTATAGGAACTACTGTCACCGTAGATTCGGCTACATAGTCAACTGCACACCTTTGGATAGCATTGACCACGTATTCCTTGGCTGTCTTTTCTGCTTCTTCCTTGGCTTCCTCTTCTATGTTCTTAATCATTCTAGCCTTGTCATGCTTTATATCCTCTTCTACTGACTGAAGCAAAAATTCCTTAGCCTGCTCGCTAGTTAGTCCGGAGATTTTCTCTAGCTGCTCGACACCCTCCTTGTACAGATCCTCTATCTCTCTTTGACGATCCGCAAGTCTTTCCTCTCTGTCAAGAAGCTTCTCCTCCTTGCTCTCTAGCATTTCCTGTTTTTTGTCTACCTTTTCTTCCTTGCTTAATACTCTCTTTTCACTGCGTTGTAATTCTGCGGTTCTCTCCTTGATCTCCCTATCTAGCTCATTCTTTGCCTTAAGGGATTCTTCCTTAGCCTCAAGGAGTGCTTCACGCTTTTTAGTCTCTGCGGTTTTTAAGGCATCATCTATAATTTCCTTTGCCTTAGCTTCAGCTGACCCCACCTTGTTCTTATAGCTATTTTT
This sequence comes from Bacteroidaceae bacterium, assembly GCA_963593765.1. GTDB lineage: Bacteria > Bacillota > Clostridia > Lachnospirales > Lachnospiraceae > CAVBBU01. The sequence continues at coordinate 6,978 of CAVBBU010000017.1, forward strand.
AGTTGCTGCTACTGCTATAATCCATGTGATCACTGCTACCACAACCGCAGTTACAACTATCGCTATAACTGTTACTTGTGACACAGGAGCACCTCCTTATATTTAATTTTCATTGTACATAATACAACTAGATAAGTTTATCAAAGATTTATGTAAATTGCAACAAAATATTAATATTCGACATTAATCGTGATATTACAGAGTGATATTTTTATTACTTGGGCAATGTATTCTGTATACATTCTGCTGTAGACCATTACATTTTAAAGCTCTAGCAGAGTCGATCTATAAATTTAATTTATACTTCATGATAATACAGCACTATATTTTGGTAGCTTCCATCCTTCATATGGAATCCATTAGGAACTGTTCCTATAGTAGTAAAGCCAAGCCTCTCATACAAATGTCTTGCATGGATATTATTTTCAACAACGGCATTAAATTGAAGCAGCCTAAATCCATGCTCCTTAGCCTTTAAAAGGCAGTCCTTAACTAGCAGCTCGCCTATATGCTCGCCACGCTTTTTTACATCTACCGCATAGCTTGCATTAGCTATATGGCCGCAGCGTCCTATGTTATTAGGATGAAGTATATATAAGCCAACTACACTTCCAGCATCTTCTGCAATACCGCAATATGTCTGAGATGAGAAAAATTCCTCTCCAGTTTTATCGTCAAGATACTCCTTCTGCGGAAATGCAACCCCATCCTCAACAACCTTATTCCATATCCTAACCATAGCTGGAATATCTTCATTTTTGTATTGTCTGACTATCATATCCCTTACACCTCTTCTGCACCTCTAGCTTATTTTCCCAGAGCTTGCTTTTTCACCTTGTTTAATCACAATCAGCTTTTTATTTCTTAAAGACAAACAAATACTCATGTGCAATCAGCAGGAAATTATATTTGACACTATTTGTTTTCCAATATCCTGTTGCCTTACAGTTATGCTGTTCCTTTATAATCAGCTCCTTCAAGGTAAAACCTGTGTCTTGAAAAACCTTCATGACCTCAAACGACATTGGTATCATGCATCCTTTTTTTCTTGTATCTCCCATGAGAATAGTGCAAAACTTATCCTTCTTTAAAATACGATAACACTCCGAAGCCACCTTCTTCATTTCTTCAATAAAATCTTTTACCTTAAGCTGGGATAAGTCTTCTTCAATACTATCACTATATTTTATAATATCTGCATATGGTGGATGAGTACAAATCAGGTCAATGCTATCATCTGAAATAAAATCCAAATTCCTAGCATCTCCTTTGTGTATATAAACCCTTCCATTTGCCCCGTCATGTTCAAAGCTTGTCTTTTCTTTGCATCTATCAAGTGCAATATCATTTACATCAACACCAATTATATCGCGATTTAATAGCTTTGCCTCAACAAGCGTAGTTCCCCCGCCGGCAAATTGATCCAGTACTAAATCTCCCTCCTTAGAGTATCTAAGCATAATGTTTCTAGGAATGTATGGTGACCAATTTCCTCTCCATTTTGCATCATGGGTTGCCCAATCACCTCTCTTAGGAAATGACCAGTGCGTAGTCATCTCTAACTCAAAATCCTCAGGCTCCCATTTCGTTATTTTCTTTACCATTATTTGAAAACCTCTGTGATTATTCCATTCTCTAAATCCTTAATATTATAAATATGTTCCATGATATCGAAGGTTTCTTCCAGATTGTTTTTTGCCTTCTCCCATCCTTTTCCATCAGTAAACCAAACGAAGGTAAATCCGCTAATTTCTTTAGCCTCAAGAGCTATCGTTTTATAGCTACGTGCAGTTTCATTGAGCTTACTTCCTTTGCTGCCATAAAAGTTTGTTTCAATTCCATAAATCATATTCTCAGTTTTTATAACAAAATCAAATCGTTTTTTCGTCTTGCCCTGGTTTGAAATAGCTGAGAGATCGATGCCCCACTTATCTGTGATTTGATATGTATACATTTCCTTAAAATATGTTTCATCTTTAATAAAACCTGATTTTCTAATAAAGCCTTCAAGCAAATTCTCCATTATATGACCGATTCGATTTTTTCTGCCATTAGTGTCTAATCCTGTTTCAACACCGGTTGCATAATCCACTAAATTATTGATGATATGATTTTCAAGCAAATCAAAAAGACCTGTTTTCCTCATAAATATCTTATATTGCTCAAAGGTAAAATTCATATGCTTGAAATTATATGTAAAGCTTCCATCCGCATCTATTGCATAAATTTCATATGCTCTAACCGCTAAAAGCAGCGGTATACACTTTAGCACCTCCGGATATTGCTTTATAAGCTTTTCAAAATCCTCCTCAATATTCCTAGAGCCTATAAGAGAATTCAATATATTAAGTTCTACCTTAATTTCTTCAACATTTCTATATACTTTTTCAAAATCAACATAGTATCCATAATCGGCAATACTGTCGCGAAATTCTGACATCCAATTATTAAAATCTCTGTTTTTCATTTAACCTCCTTAAAAATTACTTATAAGCAGCTCAGCTATCTTTCCTCTAGCCTCACCATTACAATTAATCATTCGAGTTGCTTCCACTCGTTTGATTTTATGAGAAGAATAAATTTTATCAAAAAAGTCATCCTTCTTATCTGAGTTTTTGGGATCCGAATTACTAATCACAACCCTTGCACCCTTTTTATTCACTTCATCTACAAACCTAGCAAGCTCTATTTGCTTCTCATCATCAAACAAATGCTCTGTATATGCGGTAAAGCTTGCTGTTTCAGTAATGGGTCTATATGGTGGATCGAAATATACAAATGTATTCCTATCAATAAAATCTGCTGATTTTTTGTAATCTCCACAAACTATAGTTACATTCTGTAGTTTTTCAGATACCGCTCTTAGATTATCTTCGTCGCAAATCATAGGATTTTTGTATGACCCCATAGGAACATTAAATAAGCCTTTTCTATTAACTCGAAAAAGCCCATTAAAGCAGGTCTTATTAAGAAAAATCATTAAAGCTGCTTTTTCTATATTAATACTTTCATTTGTACTAACCTTTAACTCATTAAATCGCTCTCGTTTTTTTATATAATATATCCTTCTATTTTCTGTATCTAATGATACAAAATCCCTCTGCATTGTATAGAGAAGCTCTATTAATTCATCAACATTATCTCGAATAACGCAGTATGTATTGATAAGCTCGGCATTGATATCGCTAATATAAACAGCTTCTAAATTATATCTACTTAATATATTAAATAAAACAGCTCCACCCCCAACGAATGGTTCAGCATATTTTGTAAAGCGGCAATCATCAAATGGATAATACTGTTCGATCTCTTTTAGAAGCTGGCCTTTCCCCCCTGCCCATTTTAAAAACGGTTTAAGGGGTTTTGTGGAAATTTTCAATTTGTTGTCACCCTCTTTTGCAAGCTTAAATTCCATGATGATTCCTCTCCTAATAAACTAATTCAATTCCTCAATTATTATGTTCTAGAACTAGCACAATGGCAATATTTTATCTTAGCACAAGGCTTACTCCATCCCATCCTTAATCACATCTCTTATATCATCATACGAGTAGCCTCGCCGCATAAGTGCTGCAATAAGCTTTGATTTTTGATCGTGGTTTATGCTTGATATATCCGGATATTTCTTTTTGATAAATGCCTCTATCTGCTCTCTTTCATCAAAGTCCATGCTACCAAGCGTTTTTTCTATAAGCTCCCTTTTAAAGCCCTTTGTAAGCATATCCTGCATGATGGCTCTCTTACTTTTTTTAACGGATCTGCACTCGGCAAAGTAGCTTGCATACCTAGAATCATCTATATAATGCTTCTCCTTTGCCCAGTCTATAGTTTCGTCTATTATATCCTCAGGGTAGAAGCCTTCCTTTAGCTTTGTCCTTAGCTGGCTTTCAGTTTTATCACTATCCTTTAATATATATAATATACGCTCCTTTGCTCTTTTTTGTAGCAAGGGATGAAGCTTTTCTGCATATGTATATTCTATATCAGAGCCTAGCGAGATTTTATATTTATCCAGCTCTCCATTATATAAAGCGAAAGCAAGACCCCCTTCTATTAGGACCTTGCTTTTTTTCTTACTTATAGCTTTAATTTCTGCAACTATCATTTGTATACTCTTCTTGGCTATTACTCTGATTTCTTCTTTGCCTTTGCCTTAGACTCACTATCTGCATCCTGCTCTGCATTAGCTGCGGTTTCAGAAGGCTTATCTACAAGTCCATGCTTTTCTCTGACAGCATTTTCTATCTCGTCGCATATCTTAGGATTTTGCTCAAGGTAGAGCTTTGCATTTTCTCTGCCCTGGCCTATTTTATTGCCCTTATATGCATACCATGCACCGCTTTTTTCTATTATATCTTCATTTGCTGCAAGGTCTAGGATATCTCCTGTTTTAGAAATTCCCTTACCAAACATTATATCAAACTCAGCCTCCTTAAAAGGCGGAGCTATCTTATTCTTAACAACCTTTACCCTAACTCTGTTACCTGTTACCTCGCCAGATGCCTTAATGCTTTCTATTCTTCTTACATCTAGTCTGACAGATGCATAAAACTTAAGCGCTCTACCTCCTGTAGTGGTTTCCGGATTACCGAACATAACGCCTATCTTCTCACGAAGCTGGTTTATAAATACTACGCTGCAGTTTGACTTACTTATAACGCCTGTAAGCTTTCTAAGTGCCTGACTCATAAGCCTTGCCTGAACGCCCATGTGTGAGTCGCCCATATCGCCCTCTATCTCAGACTTAGGAACAAGTGCCGCTACAGAGTCTACGATTACTATGTCTACAGCACCGCTTCTAACCATGGTTTCCGTAATCTCCATAGCCTGCTCACCATTATCCGGCTGGGCAATGTAAAGATTATCTATGTCTACGCCTATATTCTTAGCATAAACCGGGTCTAGGGCATGCTCTGCATCTATAAATCCGGCAATTCCGCCTCTTTTTTGTACCTCAGCTACCATATGAAGGGCAACTGTAGTCTTACCAGAGGATTCTGGTCCATATATCTCTATAATCCTTCCTCTTGGAATGCCCCCCTGTCCTAGGGCTATATCTAAGCTAAGTGAGCCTGTAGGCGTTGTTTCAACGCTCATCTGGGCTGCAGGATCGCCTAGCTTCATAACAGCACCCTTGCCGTAGGACTTCTCAATCTGAGTAAGTGCGGCATCAAGTGCCCTCATTTTGTCATCTTTGTTCATATTTTCCTCCGATTATTCACATGCAAATGTGAACATATGTTCTATTTTGACTATAATATAATATAGTCAATGTGCCTTGTCAATGCTTTTCTACTATATGTTGGGGTACATGTGTGATTAATCCACTTACACAACAAGAGGAGAACCCTCTTTGAGAACAAATCTAATCTATCATATGTATAAAGCCCTGTCAATACGTGATTTTTAAGAGATTAAGAAACTATTCAGAATCTATTCAAACAATGTTCAAGCACTTTACGAATCTGACTGATATACTCTATACATAGTTAAGCACTAATACTCCTAAACTCTTTTGAGGTTTCCCTTTTTACAAAACGCTCAGGCAAATGCCTGAGCGTTTTGGTGTATGTTTAATCTACATATATTTCTTCATCGTATCATCAATATCAAGCGTAGCAAAGTAATCAGCCGGTGTTTGGGCTCTTCTTATGCACTTAACGCTGCCATCCTCCTTGAGAAGCAGCTCCGCACTCCAAAGCTTTCCGTTATAATTATATCCCATCGCAAAGCCGTGGGCTCCGGTATCATGAATAAATAGGTAATCTCCCATATCTATCTTAGGAAGCATCCTGTCTATAGCGAATTTGTCATTATTTTCACAAAGCGAACCTGTTACATCATACTTATGGTCGCAAGGTTCATTTTCCTTACCCAAAACTGTTATATGATGATAAGCACCATACATAGCAGGTCTCATAAGATTAACAGCGCAGGCATCCAGTCCTATATATTCCTTATATATATGCTTTTCATGTATAGCCTTGCTAACTAATCCGGCATAAGGTCCTAGCATAAATCTGCCCATCTCAGTATATATAGCTACATCACCAAGTCCTGCAGGAACTAGTATCTTCTCGAACTGCTGTCTTACTCCTTCGCCTATGGCAAGTATATCATTTGCCCTTTGCTCAGGCTTATAAGGTATTCCGACTCCGCCTGATAGATTGATAAATGTTATCTTAGCTCCGGTAGCCTCCTTAAGCCTTACAGCCTCCTCAAAAAGCACGCCTGCAAGCTTTGGATAATACTCATCCGTTACAGTATTAGAAGCAAGAAATGCATGTATGCCAAAGCTTTCTACGCCCTTTGATTTCATTATCCTAAAGGCTTCCTCTATCTGCTGCCTTGTCATACCATACTTAGAATCGCCGGGATTGTCCATAATGCCGTTACTCATCTCGAAAACTCCGCCCGGGTTAAAGCGGCAGCTCATAGTCTTTGGCAGCTTTCCGCATACAGACTCAACACATTCTATATGTGTTATATCATCAAGGTTAATTATCGCACCGAGGTCATCTGCAAATTTGAATTCCTCTGGCGGAGTGTCATTACTAGAAAACATTATATGCTCACCGGAAAATCCGCATGCATCGCTCATCATAAGCTCTGTCATAGATGAGCAGTCAGTTCCGCAGTCATACTCCTTTAGTAGCTTAAGTATCGAAGGATTAGGTGTTGCCTTTACTGCAAAGTATTCTCTAAAGCCCTTATTCCATGCAAATGCTTCCTTGACCTTCTTTGCATTTTCCCTGATGCCCTTTTCATCATATATATACCACGGCGTAGGATATGTGCTTGCTATCTCCTTGGCCTTTTCCTTAGTTATAAATGCCTTCTTGCTCATGTCGTTGTCCTTCTTAATATTAGTTTACTATTTCTATCTGCATAGCATTGGTATCTGATGCCGGCTTGTTTTTATCTGGATTATTAATTACACCAGCCGTAACTATAACAAGGTCGCCCTTTTTAACTATCTTCTTTTCCTTAACCTTGTCTATAGAGCTGTAGATAAGCTCTGTTGTCGTCTCGGCTCTCCTTGCATCTATAGGTGTTACGCCCCAGTAAAGCTGCATCTGTCTAAGCGTTTTGTTGCTTGGTGAAAGCCCTATAATAGGAGCAGTAGGTCTCCACTTAGAAAGCATACGAGTAGTAAAGCCGCTTATGCTAGGTGCTATTATAACCTTTGCATCAAGATTATCCGCTGTCTCTACTGCACAGTAGCCAACCTCATTAGATACATTTTTCTCCTTAAGCTCAAGTGCACGTCTTGCTCTATATGCCTCATGGTCTAGGTGCTTCTCTGTTTCCTTTGCTATCTTAGCCATCATCTTAAGTGCCTGAACAGGATACTTACCATTAGCTGTTTCACCTGATAGCATAACTGCATCTGTTCCGTCATATATAGCATTTGCAACGTCTGTTACCTCTGCTCTTGTTGGTCTTGGATTTCTTATCATAGAATCAAGCATCTGTGTTGCTGTTATAACAGGCTTACATGCAAGGTTGCACTTTCCTATGATTTGCTTTTGGATAAATGGAACTTCCTCCTCCGGTATCTCAACGCCCATATCTCCTCTAGCAACCATAATACCGTCTGCAGCATCTATGATAGAGTCTATATTTTCTATACCCTCTTTATTTTCTATCTTTGCTATAACCATCATGTTTGAGCCGGCAGCCTTAAGCATCTTCTTAATTTCCTTTATGCACTTGGCATTTCTTACAAATGAAGCTGCTATAAAATCAAAATCCTGCTCTATTCCAAATTCAATATCTTCCTTATCCTTTTTAGTAAGTGAAGGAAGCCTGATAGCTACACCGGGAACATTGACACCTTTCTTCTCACCTAGCTCACCGCCATTTATAACAACGCAGTCTATAGATTTCTTTTTTACCTTCTCTACCTTAAGCTCTATAAGACCATCATCTATCAGTATCGTGTTTCCCTTTTTTACATCCTTAACAAGACCGCTGTAATTAATATAAACTATCTTGCTGCTTCCCATCTGTTCATTAACAGTAAGAGTAAATTTCTGACCATCCTTAAGTGTAACCTTTTTACCACCCTCTAAAAGTCCGGTTCTTATCTCCGGTCCCTTAGTATCTAAAAGGGCTGCTACCGGAACTCCCAGCTCGCCTCTTAGCCTTTTAAGAAGTGTAAGTCTTCCTAAATGCTCCTCGTGGTCGCCATGCGAAAAATTAAATCTGGCTATATCCATGCCAGCCTCGATAAGCCCCCTCATTACATTAATATCATTAGTGTTCGGACCCATAGTACAAATTATCTTAGTTCTTTTCATACCTTCATCTCCTTTATACTCTTTGATTCCTATTACCCTAGATACTTTTTTAAAGCCATGCTTCTATATATCATCAAACCTGATTATCATCAAGTCCAACGTGCCTGTGTGTAAATAAATGCTCACTGCAGTATTCGTAATTGCCCTTACATTTTGAGCAAAATCTAAATTCCATATCGGGGCTGTCTACTTCAGTTCTCCCGCATACAGCACATCTGTGCCTTGTTGCTCCCTCTGGTTTTATCTTTGTAGCACTCTTAAATTCCTGCTTTCTTTTCATTCCTTGAAAGCTTAGCTGATTGTGATTTTTCGTTAGCACAAAGAATACAATAAAATTAAACAGACTTAGGAATATAGTTATCCTTGTTGCTAAATTACCGACTACCATATTAAGCAGTGCAAGTATTCCATAAAATGCAGCAAGATACTTTGCCTTAATCGGAATAACAAAATATATTAAAAATTGCATATCGGGAAATGTAAGTGCAAAGGCTAAAAATATAGATAGATTAAGGTTATCCGGTGTTAGATAAACCGGCACGCCTAATACAAGGTAGAGCACAAATGCAGCAATAATGTGCATAAGCACTCCCATAAACATAAAGAAGTTAAATCTAAAGGCTCCCCATACTCTCTCGAGTGTATTGCCCAACTGATAGTACAGGATAATCATAATAATGCCAAATATCATGCTGGTACTTGGCGGATACATAAGAAATGTTATAAGCCTCCATATCTGTCCTCTTAGTATCATAGGTACATCAAGCGAGAGGTACATATAATAAAGACCAATCCCTCCAGTTGATGGTACTAGGCAGATAACGAAGCCTATAACATATAAAACCATAAAATAATTCATTAAATTATGGATTGCATATCTTCCGTATTTCGATTCTAGTTTATCAAAAAAGCTCATCAAACTCCTCTTACTCTGCATCCTCTGGCTTTTCTACCTGAACTATAGCAGCCTTCTGCATAGGTATACGGCAGTTCTTGTTGTTACCAAATTCGATTATAACTGTATCATCTGTCATATCTATAATTACTCCGTAAAAGCCTGATGTTGTAAGGACACTGTCACCTACCTGTAGGCTAGCAAGCAGCTCCATCATCTTTCTTTCTTCCTTCTTCTTAGGACGGTATGCCATAAAATATATAAGTCCTCCGAAGAACAAAAGATATACTGCCCAGAAGCCCCAGCCTCCTATCATACCTGTTTGTGTAAGCATTGCAAATTCCATTTGTATTCCTCCTCGTGTAATTAGGTCAGTCAGTTTTTTTATTTGAAAATGCCTCTACCTTGTCTCTTTTGTATTCGTCAAAGTAGCCGCCATCTATCGCCTGTCTGATTTCCTCCATCATTTTATTATAAAAGTATAGATTATGCAATACGCAAAGACGCATGCCTAGCATCTCTCCTGCCTTAAGAAGATGTCTAATATATGCCCTAGAATACGACCTGCACGCAGGGCAATTACAGCCCTCCTCTATAGGTCTTTCATCCATCTCATACTTTTTATTAAAAAGATTTCTTTTGCCCTCATTCGTATATACGTGTCCGTGTCTGCCATTTCGAGTTGGATAAACGCAGTCAAAAAAGTCCACGCCTCTTTCTACACCCTCTAGTATATTAGTAGGTGTTCCAACACCCATAAGATATGTCGGCTTATCCTTTGGTAGATGAGGGATAACGCAGTCAAGTATATGATACATTTGCTCATGTGTCTCGCCCACTGCAAGGCCGCCTATGGCATATCCATCAAGGTTCATAGCACTTATAGTATCCGCATGTGCTATTCTTATGTCATCAAATATAGCACCCTGATTAATTCCAAAAAGCAGCTGCTCTTTGTTAATAGTATCTTCCTTACTATTAAGCCTTTGCATCTCGTCCTTGCATCTTTGAAGCCATCTTGTAGTTCTTGCTACAGAATTTTCAACGTAGCTTCTAGTGCTTAATGCAGGTGCACATTCATCAAATGCCATGGCTATAGTTGAGCCTAGATTAGACTGTATACGCATGCTTTCCTCTGGCCCCATAAAGATAGCATGCCCATCTATATGTGATTTGAAGGTAACTCCCTCTTCCTTTATCTTTCTCATTCCCGCAAGTGAGAAAACCTGAAAGCCGCCAGAGTCTGTAAGTATAGGCTTATCCCAATTCATAAATTTATGAAGACCGCCAAGTGCCTTTATCATCTCATCGCCGCTTAGCTTGTCATTGCCCGGCCTAACATGAAGATGATAGGTATTACTTAGCTCTACCTGCGTTCCTATTTGTCTTAGGTCATCTGTAGAAACAGCACCCTTTATGGCTGCAACTGTACCTACATTCATAAAAACCGGTGTTTCTATAATGCCATGTACTGTTTCCATGCGTGCTCTTTTGGCACGCCCCTGTGTATGTAAAATTTCATATTTCATGCAAATGTTCCCTTTAAGAAAAGTAAAAACGCCAGCTGCCAAATATATACATCAGCAGCTGGCATATTAATTACTTAGATTTTTTAGTTTTCCCCGTGCTCTGTGAAGCCTTCTTCTTTTCAGAAATACTTGTTAGTACGTGCCACAGCGGAGCAGCAACTGCAACTGAAGAATAAGTACCAACTACTGTTCCTATCATAAGCGGCAGTGCAAATTCCTTAACATTAGTAACTCCTACTACATACAAGCAAGCTACCATAACAAATGTAGTAACTGATGTATATATGGATCTAGACATAGTCTCTGATACAGATGTATTTACCAAAAGTGCTCTGTCTGACTTTGACATAGTAAGCTTGTTTTCTCTTATTCTATCAAATACGACTATAGTATCATTAATTGAATACCCAACTAGTGTAAGCATACAAGCTATAAAGGTTGAGCCAACGCTCCATCTAAATATTACATAGCATCCAAACAGCACAAGCACGTCATGTGCAAGGCAGGCTATAGCTGATGCTGCAAACTTCATATCCTTAAATCTTATGCAAATGTAGATAAACATAAGGATAAGTGAAACTATAACTGCTATAAATGCAGACTGTCTCATCTCGCTGCTTATAGCTCCTGAGATACTCTCTGCTGTAATATTATTTTCTGCAACAGAATACTTTTCATCTAGCATCTGTGCTAATGCTTCTCTTTGCTCTACGCTAAGTGTAGGTGTTTTAAATATAACCTCATTAGAGCCTGTAACCTTTTGAATCTGTATATCATTGCTACATATAACGCTTGCTACCTCTGGAACTACCTCATTTGATAATGTATCAAATGGCACGTCCTCATTAAAGGTAACTGTTGTCATAGTTCCGCCGGCAAAGTCTATAGAATAGTTTACTGGCTCGCCAAGCTTTGCTTCATTAACTCCTATAAATGCAAGGCCAATAATTATAGCTGCTGCAGATATTCCAAAGAATATCTTTCTCTTTCCTACAAAGTCATATACCTTGCTGTCCTTCTTAGAGCCGTACATATATGGCTTATCAAGTCCGACTGCAACAAATGCCTTAAGAAGAAGTCTAACAATAACGAGAGCTGTAAACATAGATACTATAACACCAAGTCCAAGTGTTATACCAAAGCCCTTAACAGTTCCCGTACCTAATATCATAAGCACGCCTGCTGCTATAAGTGTTGTTATATTACCATCTACGATAGCTGAAAGTGCCTTATTAAAGCCTGCCTTAACTGCACTCTCTACAGTCTTTCCTTGTCCTATCTCTTCCTTTATTCTGGTAAATATAATACAGTTTGCATCAACTGCCATACCTATAGAAAGAACTATACCTGCTATACCTGCAAGAGTTAGAGTTATATCAAATGCAACTATAAGAAGTACCTCAAGTCCGCAGAACATAACAAGTGCAAGTGAAGCTGCAAAGCCCGGTACTCTAAATGCTATAAGCATAAAGATGATAATTATTGCAAGTCCTATATATGCCGCAAGCTTAGATGTAGCTATCGCCTCAGAGCCAAGCTTAGCTCCTACTACATTACTTCTCATCTCCTGAAGCTCTACTGAAAGTGAACCTATTCTTATAGTAGATGCAAGAGTTTCTGCCTCCTGATAATCGCTCATTCCATCTATAGTACACTCTCCGCCTGTTATAGCCTCCTGTACTGTAGGTGCCGATGCTATCTGATTATCATATACTATATAGATCTGCTGACCTACAAGCCTCTCGGTTGCCTCTGCAAATGCCTTAGTTCCCTCTTCATTAAACTCAAGAGCCACGACATATTCTGTAGTGCTTCCGTTGCTTCTTTGTGCAGCCTTTGCACTAGATACCTGGTCACCTGTTAATATAACTGTTCCATCAGGATCTATAAACTGCAGCGAGCCCGGCTGACCTAGCTCTGTAAGTATAGCATTGGCATCGCTTGCACCAGGAATGTCTATGTTTATTCTGTCACTTCCCTCTGTATAAACCTCTGCCTCTGTAGAGTAGTTTTGAACTCTTTGCTGAAGCTTGAATACAGTATCGCTCATCTGCTCCGATGTAACATTTGGGTCTACTGCCTGATAGGTTATGCTGACACCGCCTTGAAGGTCTAGTCCCTTCTTGATCTGATGCATACTAGAATATCCAAGATAGCCAAACAGTGCTACCAAAGCAACTAATAGCATAAGACCTATAATGCCCTTTTTCTTATCCTTTAACATGACTTATTCTCCTCATATAATTTTGACATCACTCAGAGAGTGCTGCTTTTATCATAATTGCACATTCTATTCTCTTTTTTTGCATTTCACATCCAGCCTCATATGTAGCTGTTATGCTCTTATGCTCATTATATGCATTTGCCGCACAGCCACCGCTGCAATAAAATCTTGCAAAGCAGTCCTTACACTTTGGCTTAGCATATACATTGCATAGCTTGAACTCATCTCTGATATCTGTTCTGACTACCCCAGTGTCGACATTGCCCATTAGGTATTCCTCATGTCCTACAAACTGGTGGCAAGGATACAAATCTCCCCAAGGCGTAACCGCTAGATATTCTGTACCTGAGCCGCAGCCTGCAAGCCTTTTTGCTACGCAAGGCCCCTGCGTTAAATCTATATTAAAGTGGAAGAAATTAAAGCCTCTTCCCTCTTTTTTTCTTTTTATATATTCTACAGCCAGCTTATCATACTCATCTAATATCTTAGGAATATCCTCCTGCCTTATAGCATAGTCCTCTTTAGGATCTGCTACTACAGGCTCCATACTTGTTTGAGTAAATCCAAGGTCGGCATAGTGAAGTACATCCTTTGAAAAATCCAAATTATAATGGGTAAATGTTCCGCGTATATAATAGTCCTTAGTTCCTCTGCTTTTTGCAAATTTTTGGAACTTAGGAACTATAATATCATAGCTTCCCTTTTGATTTCTTGATGGGCGCATATGGTCATTGACCTCTTTTCTTCCATCAAGGCTCATAACAACATTGCTCATCTGCTCATTGCAAAAATCCATTATCTCATCATTAAGCAGCATACCGTTTGTTGTAAGAGTAAATCTAAATTTCTTTCCTGTTTCGGCTTCTCTGGTTCTTCCATACTTAACTAGCTCCTTAACAACCTCCCAGTTCATAAGAGGCTCTCCGCCAAAAAAGTCAACCTCGAGGTTTGTTCTGTTTCCGGAATTTGCAATCAGAAAATCAAGCGCCTTCTTTCCAACCTCAAGGCTCATAAGTGCTCTGCGTCCGTGGTACTCACCCTCCTCGGCAAAGCAATACTTACATGCAAGATTACAATCATGTGCTATATGCAGGCAAAGTGCCTTAACTACAGTCTTTCTTGCCTTAAAGTCCTTTATATATGGCTCATAGCTATCCTTAGTAAAAAGCTCCTCACTGTCTATAAGCTCCTGCATATCCTCTACAGCCTCAGCTATCTCTGACTTACTAAAGTCAGTGCTAAGCTCATTATTAATTGCAGCTGTTACGTTATCGCCTAGCTTGATAGGAGAATCAATTTCACCTATAAGCGGCTCTGCTGCCTTTATGGCATAGTACAGAACAGGATCCGTCACATGTACTGAACCTGAATTAACATCTAGTACTATATGATATCCATTGTTTATGTACTGATGAATCATATTTTACCCCTTAACAATTTAAAACCCCTACCTGTCTAACCGTAGGGGCTTTGACTTACTATTTCTTTCTAAAATGTATTATCTGTTAGCATTCTCACATGCCTGATTGCCTACTGTGCAAGATGTCTTGCATGCAGACTGACAAGATGTCTGGCACTCGCCGCAGCCACCCTTTTTCATAGACTCCTTAAGTGTCTTTCCAGTAAGTGTTTTAACGTGCTTCATATATACTTCCTCCTTATATTATAGGTTTTATATTTACATAATTATAATAACCGAAAAATTATACCACAATATGTTCGAAATAACAACAGACTTATGTATATACGTGGACTTTTTCTATACGTGCCTTGTCCATGCTCTCGACAACCATTCTTACACCATCTTCAGTTATTTCCTCGCCTACCTCCGGTATATGGTCAAGCTTTCCTATTATAAGTCCACCTATAGATTCATAATCCTCAGATGCAAGGCTTGTTCCTATATTATCATTTATATCCTCAAGCCGCATAGCTCCGTCTATAATATATTCGCCATTTCCTAGCTCTACAAGTCCTTCCTTTTCGTCCTCGTCATATTCATCTCTTATCTCACCGACTATCTCTTCAAGCAAGTCCTCAAGCGTTATAAGCCCTGCCGTAACGCCATATTCATCTAGCACTATAGCTATATTATCCGTGCTCTCTAGCATCTGATTTAAAAGCTCGGATGTCTTCTTATATTCATATGTAAAAAGTGGCTCTCTTATATAATCGTTTATATCAAACTCTGTGCTTTTATCATACATAATCAAATCCTTAACATTGATTATGCCTACAACTGTATCTGTCGAATCCTCGCATACAGGATATCTCGTATACTTTTCCTTAGAATATATTTCTATAATATCGTCATAGCTCGCACCAGACTTTATATATACCATATCTATTCTAGGAATCATAATATCCTTAGCTACTATGTCACCAAAGTCAAAAACGTTATTGATCATCTTTTTTTCATCATTCTCTATAACGCCTTCTTCGTTACTAACATCAACTATAGTTCTAAGCTCCTGCTCTGTGATGGTTTCATGCTTCTCTTCCCTTCCGCCGGAAAGAAGTCGTATAACCATTCCAGATAAAAAGCCAACTATCATAATAAGCGGTGTAAGTACTATAGTTAAGCACCAGATAATCCCTGCAACTCTTAGCGAAATTTTTTCAGCTCTAGCAGTTGCCATAGTTTTTGGTGTTATCTCTCCAAATATAAGTACAAGCAGTGTAACTACTCCTGTTGCCACGCCTACTGCCTTGCTTCCGAACATATTCATCGTCCATGTCGTCGCAAGCGAAGAAGCCGACAGATTGACTATATTATTTCCTATTAATATCGCAGAAAGCATCTTGTCAGGCTTTTCTATAAGAAGCATAACCCTCATCGCCCTTTTGTTGCCCTGCTCTGACAGTGTCCTAATCCTAATCTTATTAACTGTACTAAGAGCCGTCTCAGATGCCGAAAAAAAGGCAGATAAACCTAAAAGCATCGCCAAAACTACTATCTGTATCGCGTCGGAACCGTCCACTTAAACCTCCATGTGTTTTCTTTGTGTTGTGATTATGTTGTATGCACCTATTTATAATTGCTATTCAAAGCATATCTTACTGAGAATATGTATTCTCAGTATATTATATACATTAATTTTCTTATGCAGCTCAGAGCATATCCTAAGTAAAAAGTGTGAGCAGCGCATAGCGGTTCCCAGCGTAGCTGCGAGCACTGTTTT
>CAVBBU010000017.1:23212-25472 GCA_963593765.1 Bacteroidaceae bacterium
AGCAGCGCATAGCGGTTCCCAGCGTAGCTGCGAGCACTATTTTGCGCGGGATATGCGAATGTTTGCTTATTACTATGCCTATGAATTGTCTGTTCAAGCAAATTTATCTATAGCTATTCAGAGCAGCCCCAAGCAAAAAGTGTGAGCAGCGCATAGCGGTTCCCAGCGTAGCTGCGAGCACTGTTTTGCTTGGGTGCTGCGACCGTTTGCGTATCAATCCTTATGAAACAATCTGCTAAGTGCAAGCAGCAAGCACCCAGCTATAACTGCCACATCCCCAAGATTATATATTATATTCCTAAATTTTTTAAGCTTTATTTTCCCAAACGAAAAATAATCAACCACATACCCTCTAAAAAACCTATCAACCAAATTACTAATCGCCCCACCTATCATCATAGCATATGCCAGCTTTTTTATCCTTTTCTCTCTTTTAAGAGGAAGTATAACCGACAGCTTACCAATAAGCATACTCGTAATACTAAGTGGAAGTAGCTTTACTAATTCCCTATGCTTTTTTAGAAACCCAAACGGCAGCCCCTTATTATGAAATCTATGTATAAGAATATTTCCATTGGTATGCGGCATAACTCTAGGAAAGCTACCGTCAGAAATATTTTCTATGCCGTATTTTATTATTATATCAATCAAAGCAATTCCAAGCATTATAATTATATATATCATACATTCACCTCTCTATATGCATTTCCCACTAACATATCTTTCCTTTATGCACGAGCTGTCGCCGCAGTAGATATATCTTTCCAGTCTTTCAGCTATATTGTGCTTTAAGCTGCTTCGCAGGTCTTTATCATCTATAATAAGTGCATCAAACTCATATCCCTTTTCAAATGAGCCGACTCTTCCAAAAAGCTCACCACCAGATTTAGTTGCAAGGAAAAACACCTCGGTAAATGTAAGCGGCTTATAGCTATTATCATAGCACCAATACAGCTTAGAGCACTTGACCACCTCTCTTATCTGCGAACACATAGACAGGCTATATCCTGCACCTACATCACTTCCAAGTCCTATCCTAAGCCCCATATCAAGATATTTTCTCACTGTCATAATTCCGCTTGAAAGGCAAGAATTAGACTGCGGACAATGTGCTATCATTACATTTCTTTTTTTAAGAAGCTCAAGCTCGCTGTCCGTGCAATGAATACAATGAGCCATAACTGTCTTATCCTGCCTAAGAAGCCTGTGATCCTCATATACATCTGCAAAGCTCTTGCTTTCAGGGTGAAGCCTTTTAACCCAATCCACCTCGCCTGTATTTTCATCAAGATGGCTTTGAAGTGGCAGATTATATTCATCGCATATTTTAGATAATGAATCCATAAGTTCCGATGTCGTCGACGGCACAAATCTAGGCGTGCATATATAGTCTACATTATCATCAGGCTTTTTTGTTTTTCTAAACCATTCAATCAAAGCCCTCGTTTCCTGCACAGATTCCTCTGTATTTTCCTCAAGCTCTGGAATCGAATTTCTATCCATATTAACCTTGCCAACTAAAGCTCCTATCCCTTTTTGTCTTAAAAGCTCAATCAAAAGCTTTGTTGCCTCTAGGTGCTTCGTTGCAAATATACAGGCTCTTGTAGTTCCCTGCTTAGCTAGTTCATCTATAAATCTTTTATATTCTACATTTGCAAATTCTATATCATCAAATCTTGCCTCGGCAGGAAATGTATATTCATTAAGCCAAGGAATAAGCTCCTTGCTATATCCAACGCCTGCATTGCACCACTGCGGAGCATGCAGATGCACATCGCAAAAGCCTGGGATGATAAGACATTCGCCATAGTTCTTTATATTCTCATTTTTATATTTATCTGGAAGGCTTTGATATACGCCCTCAACTCTTCCATCTTCTACAGCTATATATCCACCCTCATATATAGAAAGTGTATCCTTATCCGGCGTAAAGACTATATTCCCATGATATATGTCCATGCTTCCTCCGATTGCTTTATGTGCTAAGTACGGTTTCCGTCTTTTTGATTTTTCTCTGGCTTTTTATTATACCATAAATTATGGTTTGTATCTAAAATCGTCAAAACCATAACCGTGGTTTTATTAATTGACATCTTCATAGCACATACATGTATTGTGGAATAAGATTGTTTTATAAATGAACCGTCTTTACTTTAATTAGGTATAGCGAATCCAAGCCGTCGAGCAGACACATACTATTATGCAGGGCATGTGTGAGGCTGGTTCTTAGCCTGCGTATTTTGCAGGCTTAGAACCACTG
>CAVBBU010000018.1:0-1321 GCA_963593765.1 Bacteroidaceae bacterium
GGAAATGCTATGGGGATCGGAAGAAGAAATACAGGATAATTTACCTGCACTTTTTATGATGATAATGAGCGACTTAGCAAACGACAATCAATATAAAGAAATCATAAACCATATTTTATGCGCGTATATTCCATACGTTCGATACTATGGTTACTATAGAATTTTTTTTGAATATAAACCTTTATTGCCAGATTTTGATAATTCTTATTTTTACGAACTTGATAGTTCTGAGTTGTTATCCTCGATTGATAATTCATTCTCAGAAGCCGTAAATTATATATATGAAAGATGCAGATATAAATTCAAAGATGCATATATGGACTTTGTATTAAGTCATGATTCTTTCAAACGTTGGACGTATAGATTTGAGGAATGGATAGATGAATCTTTAATGCCACTTCTTAAACAATATATGCCGGAGGGCACTTCTTTTTCAGCACGAATATTAAATATGATAGAATCCGATTTCAGTAAGATTCCGCTTCTTAAAATTACAAATGATCCGGATGAATTAGAAGTGTTAAAATCTCTCCTTGTCTCAACTGATAAGTACATAGATTCTTTAGAGGAAATATACAGAAAACATACATATATAGACTTTAACAAATGGTGACTGCCCTATCCAAGCTAATCATATAAAAATCTGATATTTCTCAATTCGAGAAATTATCCTTTTCAATTCGAGAAATCTATGTTATTATACTTCCGGAGGTACGAGTATGTCTTTTGGAAGCAGATTAAAAGAATTAAGAATTGAACAAAATGCCTCTCAAAAAGATGTTGCAGATGATATTGGAATCTCTATCACTGCCATATCTCAATACGAGAGTGATAGTCGTTTTCCAAATGAAGAAACACTTAAACGGCTATGTTTATACTATAAGATTTCTTCGGATTACTTGCTTGGATTGACTGATACGAAACACGCTCCACTCAGCAAAGAAGAAATCAAAGGAAAAATGGTATCGTCCAAAGAAATGGACATCATATCTGATTTAATAGATATGATACGGAACAAGGAGGACTCTGAAACTAATGAAAACTAACATAATCTATAATACATCAAGTGAAAAGATGGATCAGATTGAAGATAAGTCAGTCAAGCTGGTCGTCACTTCACCTCCTTACAACATAGATATCCAGTATGGTAACAAAACTTCAAAAGGGCAAGTTATAAGTAGTAAGGGTGTAAAATATAAAGACGATTTAGATGAAGATGCTTATCGTGAACTGCTAAGAACTGTATTCAATGAATGCAAAAGAAAGATCACAGATGATGGTTCTATATGGATAAATATTAAAAACCGCGTAGACGATGGCG
>CAVBBU010000018.1:1353-2382 GCA_963593765.1 Bacteroidaceae bacterium
GAAGATATGTATCTTAAAAACATAATCATTTGGAACTTTGATTGGGGTGGTTCAACGAACAAAAGATTTGCTCCCAGGTATGAGTATGTTTTTTGGTATGTAAAAGACAAAAAGAAATATACCTTTAATCTGGATGATGTAAAAATACCTGCTCTCAATTATCGCCCAGATCGTTATAAAAGTCAGATGAAAAACCCTACCGATGTATGGCGTATATCAATGGTATCTGGTAATTTTGAAGAGCGAACCGAACATCCGGCACAGTATCCCGAAAAACTTATAGAACGTATTGTATTAGCCGGAACGAACGAGAACGATATCGTTCTTGATCCATTCATGGGAAGCGGAACAACCGCCGTTGTAGCAAAAAAATTGAACCGCCAATATTTAGGATACGAAACAATGCCTGAATACTGTGAAATAGCAAATAATCGTTTAGCGAAAGTTGGTGTAAACAATGACAATTGATTATAGAATAGGCGATAGCCGAAAATTATTAAAAGAAGTACCAAGCGAATCTGTTCGTTTGGTTGTAACTTCTCCTCCTTACAACATCGGAAAACCCTATGGAAATTACAAAGATAAGATTCCTCTTGATCAGTGGCAGGAACTTATATCCGATGTCACTAAGGAAATATACCGAATCCTTACTCCTGACGGAAGTTTCTTCTTGAATCTTTCACCTGTTCCTTTTGGTAATGAAAAGGAGATTCTTCCTATGCCTTTCTTAGGCTATGAGATTTTTAAAGCAAATAACCTATATCTACGTAATATGATTACTTGGACATTTAACAATATGCAAAACTGTACCAACAGATTGTCTGGTAGATATGAAAACATTTTATGGGGTGTAAAAGATTTAAACAACTATGTTTTTAACCTTGATGATATCCGAATTCCATATATAACACAGAATGATAAACGATTAGAAGGCGGGATAGGAAGAAACCCTACCGATGTGTGGTATTTTGATCGTGTGAATAACATGACAAAGAACAAATTGAAGCTTACACATCCAACCGTATATCC
>CAVBBU010000018.1:2392-25221 GCA_963593765.1 Bacteroidaceae bacterium
AATGATTATACGAATACTTAAGATGAGCAGTAATCCCGGAGATACTATTCTTGATCCTTTTGCCGGAAGCGGTACCTCTTTAGTTGCAGCTAAAATATTAGGTCGCAACGCAATAGGTCTTGAACTTGACGGAAAATATAAAGCTGAATGTGAAAGAAGACTTGCATCAGAAGGTAATATTCCCGCTTCCGTCTTTGAGGAATGCCGAAGCGAAGAAGAGAAGAAAAACGATTTCCTTAATGCTATCTCCAATTTATCTTCATACGATCCAAATCAATTAACTCTTGATAATTTAATAGGGCAGAAATAATCCTGCCCTATCTTTATATTTGATTATAAATACTTAATAATCCCGTATTTAACTTACTTGGATATGCTTTAGCGAAAGACTTTAAATCCGGATACCCTGCTATTACTTCACACAGTTTTCTATGCTGTCTCACAGCATGTAATCCCATTAGCTGTCTACTATAATAACATGCCTCATCATCTACCGCTTTCATATGATATAAATCTTTTATATTCTTTATCGTTCCAGCATTTTTACAAGATATACATCCGCATAATTTCATCGAATCTGGAACCTCATTTAATTTCACATATGAACATGGCTCTGATCTAAGTGTATCATCTTCATTTATTCCACCTACAAAATACTTACTAAAACTTGCTCCTGGAATAGGATTAGGATTATATACCAGTTTTGTTGACTCCAGATTACCATCTCCAACTCGTCTGACTGGTGACGCCGCATCAAATGAAGTTGCCCCACAATAATAATTCATTGCTATATTGGAATATCCTCCGCATCCTAATGCATGTATCGGCCTTTTTCCTACCATTCCTCTTACAATCTTGCATGCTCTTGCAGGAGTAACCGTTTCTACAAAACCACGTTTCCCAGATTTTTTAAAGTCTATATCTGAATACCACGAATCATCAACCTGTTTATAACTTGCTATACCGCCTAACGCAAATCCCCAAAACTCATATCCATACTTCTTTTCAAGCTGAAGTATATAGCTAACACAATTACTATAATCACTTTGTAACGCACCATGCACTGTTGCAAGAACACAAGGATGATAGTTTGTTTTTGACTTTAAATATTTAACAGTTTCTTCTAACAAAAGATTATTAATCTTCTCTCTATCAATAGAGGCCAAGAAACTTACAAGCTTATTATTTGATTTTTCACCATCTTTTTCGGTATATTTACCTCCCAGGTCAAATCCAACTACGATATCAACTTTTAACCGATCAGCGAAATCATAATAATCCTTCATATGTTGCACCAAAACCGCATCTAATTTGGTAACATCATAATTAATCTCTTCCGCAATCTGCTTAACTATATTAGCCGCACCGGAATCTAATAAAAAGATTTTATTATTAAAATCATAAGAAACGGAGGTATATCCTTCTTTTCATTGATTAACATTGACCTAATATCGTTATACAAGTCACCAATTCTTGTATACTTAGACAAATCATCAAATGCGTGACTTTGAAACAAATGCGGATATCTATTATTGATATAAAAATAGTTTATTAACGCAGGGGTATCGCCAGTCATCTCAGCATAAACAATTTCTCTATCTTTATCTCCATTTCCTCCGCCATAATTGTAAACCTGAAAAAACGAAGGAACTGGCAGTTTTTTCCCATTAACAATATACTCCATGACAACCCCTCCTTAATTCATTACCACACCATTTTTCTTCATATCCATAAAGATATCAATTAATTCTTCAAAACTTCCCATCTCTAAAAGCTTAGAGTAAAACTTTTGAGTATACCCCTTTTTGTTTCCTTTATCGTCAAAATCTCCTGACCGTTCTTCTCTTTCAAATGCATTACCTTGTAAAAACAGTTCGTTTTTTACTTGGTCTGATGTTTCAAAGAATACCCCTTTTAGACACGGATAATCTATCCAATGTAAATAAAACACAGGTCTATCAAGTTCTGATTCTATAATCTCTATTTGCTTTACCAACTTGTCAAGATCAAGTGTTGCGCTACCCTCATAACAATATCGTCCAATTTTGTTAATCGCACTAATAAAAGGCGCTCCATGATACTTCACTTCAAAATATGCAAGTATCCCCTTATCACCACTTAAAAGCATACAATCAGGATATCTTTTGTTTGTGACATCTCCATGCGTAGTATTTAACTTATATTTTTCCTTCAAGAAGTCAATAATAACATCCTCTAATAGTTTTCCAAGCATGATGTCATACTTCTTTATACTGTTATTTCTTGGATTCATAAAATATGAGCCACAGTTTTTACATATATCTTTTAATTCTGGTATTTCAGCTTTTAAATCTTTTACTGTTTTGATGCTATCTTGACTATTGTTTTGATACATAGCTTCGTAGCATTTATCATTGATCTCTGAATACTTGAACTGTGATTCATGGAGCTTAACATTCTTAAAAAAATCAAAAATGCTATCCTGCCCCATATTTAACAATTCTTCATAAGGTGTCATGTGTTATTCCTCCTATGTATGCAGAATTACATTTCCTTCATACATTCTTCTGCAGTTTTCATTAATTCTTCAATAGAAATCCCGAGGCCATCCGCAATCTTATAAATGTTTTGTATAGATATATTCCTTTTCCCGGATTCCACAGAAGAATAATAAGTTCTATCCATTCCAATTGAAAGGGCAAACTTTTCCTGGCTGATATTGAGCTTTTCTCTATGCAATTTGCATGCTTTGCCAAATGCCACTTGAATCATGATAGAACCCTCCAAATATATATTTTATTCGGCATGTGACTATAAGACAACGGACTATAAGTCAACGGTATATAAGCAACAGTCCAAGCATTTAAAAACCAGTGGGTACTCCACTGGCTTTTAAGTCAACTTTCTGTCACTTCTCATTATTTGGGTGTAAACTGGGTGTGTTTTCGATTATTCAACACCTCTTAACCCCATAATTTACGCTGTTTTCTTACTGGATGCTCTTCATTGTCGGGAACAGCAGCACATCTCTTATCGCCGCACTATCTGTAAGCAGCATGCACATTCTGTCTATTCCAAAGCCTATGCCGCCTGTAGGTGGCATACCTATCATAAGTGCATTCATAAAGTCCTCGTCAGTGCGATTAGCCTCTTCATCTCCGGCTGCAAGCAGCGCCTCCTGTGCCTTAAATCTCTCTCTTTGATCTATAGGATCATTTAGCTCTGAGTAGGCATTTGCCATCTCCCAGCCGTTCATATAGAATTCAAATCTTTCTACATACTCTGGATTATCTGGCTTCTTCTTAGTAAGAGGACTTATCTCTACCGGATGATCAAGTATAAATGTCGGCTGAATTAGATGCTCCTCAACAAACTCCTCAAAGAAAAGGTTGAGTATATCGCCCTTACCGTGACGCTCCTCAAACTGCACATGCTTTTCCTTAGCTATGGCTCTTGCCTCTTCTAATGTATGTATCTCATTAAAATCAACACCGCTATATTTCTTAACAGCATCTATCATGGTTAGCTTTTCAAATGGCTTTCCAAGATCCATCTCTACGCCATTATAGCTTATCTTAGTTGTACCAAGAACCTCATTCGCCACATGGCGATAAAGATTTTCTGTAAGTGCCATCATGCCATTATAATCTGTATATGCCTGATATAGCTCCATAAGAGTAAACTCCGGATTGTGTCTTGTATCTAATCCCTCATTTCTAAACACTCTGCCTATTTCGTATACTCTCTCAAGTCCGCCAACTATAAGTCTCTTTAGATACAGCTCAAGTGATATACGAAGCTTCAAATCCTCATCAAGTGCATTAAAGTGAGTCTCGAAAGGTCTTGCTGCTGCACCGCCTGCATTTGATACAAGCATAGGTGTCTCAACCTCCATAAAGCCCTCGCCGTCTAGGTACTTTCTTATAGAAGATATTATCTTAGATCTCTTGATAAATGTATCCTTAACCTCTGGATTCATAATAAGATCTACGTATCTCTGACGATATCTTGTGTCGGTGTCTGTAAGTCCATGAAACTTTTCCGGAAGCGGCTTAAGGCTCTTAGACAAAAGCTCTATCTTAGTTGCATGTATAGATATCTCGCCCATCTTTGTAGTAAATACAGTTCCTACTACTCCGACTATATCGCCTATATCCATCTTCTTAAAAGCTTTATATTCTTCCTCGCCTACGCTATCTCTTGCAACATATATCTGTATGCTGCCCTTAAGGTCTGACACACCTGCAAATGAAGCCTTGCCCATAACTCTCTTGCTCATCATACGGCCGGCTATGCTTACTTCCTTGTTCTCATACTCAGCGTAGTTATCCTTAATGTCAGTGCTATGTGCTGTCACATCATACTTTGTTATCTTAAATGGATCCTTACCAGCCTCCTGAAGCTCGAGGAGCTTGTCCTGTCTTACCTTCATAAGCTGATGTAAATCCTGTGTTTGCGTAGCCTTTTGATTATTGTTTTCGTTTACTGTCTCTGCCACCTTGGGCTCCTTTCAATACTTAATTTCTGGAAAATGATATTATCTTATACTTACTTGTTCCTGCCTGAGTTTCTACTGATATAGTTTCTCCTGATTTTCTTCCTATAAGTGCCTTACCAACTGGAGAATCATTGCTTATCTTACCCTCTAGTGAGTTTGCCTCAGAAGCACCTACTATCTTAAATTCTATCTCTTCCTTATATTCCTTATCTAGCACCTTGACTGTGCAGCCTATTCCTATATGCTCTGAATTATTATCGTCCTCTATCACCTCGGCATGCTTTAAAAGCTCCTCAAGCTCTCCGATACGAGCCTCTATGTCTCTCTGCTCATCCTTAGCTGCATCATACTCGGCATTCTCTGATAGATCACCCTGCTCTCTGGCTTCCTTAATCTTTTGTGCTATCTCTTTTCTTTTATTTACCTTAAGATCCTGAAGCTCTTCCTCGTACTTTTTTAGTCCCTCATAAGTAAGTATATTTTTCTTATCTGACATAAAATTTTAGACCTCCATCCTATCACGCTTGCCCTTTGTAGGCATTGCGTATTATACTCTTATGCACGGCTTTATGTCAAGAAAACGCCGTATTTATAAGGCTTTAAAGGTGCTTTAAGCAGCCTTCCTTTTTTTCTTGATTATCAAATATAATCCATATCCAAGCACACTAACTAGTGAAAGTGCTATACCCTCCTTAAGATATCCTACATGATATTTCATGCTTATATTATTAGTATCATCCGTTAGCTCAATGCTATATAGGCAGTCGCCAACTAGCCTTGTGTCTGCCTTTTTGCCATTTACTTTAATATCCCAGCCCTCATCTGATGGAACTGACAGAAAAAGTCTTTCTTCATTTTTATCAGCATTTACCAAAATCTCGCCATTTTCAAATGAGATAATATCTGCTTTATTAGCATTTGCAATGTCTGCACATTTTTTAAGTACATCTAACCTTAATGCATAAAACTCAGACTCGCTCCAGTTAAAATTATCGGCATCTGATGTCAGTTCTATCTTAGCAAAAGAATTCCCCTCATCATAAGGAATATAAAATACCGACGGAGCTAGCCAACGTGCGTAATTTGATATAAACTCTCCGTTAAAATAAAGCTCTGATTCTGACTGGCCTTCCCATGGTATATTCCCATACAGGGCTATGTTTGATTCCTCTGGCACCTCTAATTTTATTTTAGCTCCAAGTCCATCCTCACCCTTCTTAAGCATATATTTTAATGGTACATACAAATCCTCGCTTATACCAAATATTTCTTTATAAAGCTCATTTTGATATTCAAAGGAATTTGTAGTATTCTCTATATCACTCGCATGCTCACTATAGGTAAATGCCATAGGAAATGCATATGGGTTTTCATATATAGCCTTTTCCGTTTCATTCTCATCAAATATCTTTTCAAGTCCTGTTATAGGATATTTTGACAATACATACTTAACACCTAATAACGAATCTGCCCCTAATATAGAGCAGTTTGTGATGCACATAGATTCACCATTAATCCTATATCCAAGTCTATCTAAAAATTCCCTTTGTATATCATCTGGTGTTGATGTGTATCCACTAATAGATGCATAATTATATGCTAACGCCTCATTATAATTAGCCGTCAAATTAGTTTCCTTCATATTCCTCGTTGACGTCTGCGATATACGATAGCTTGAGCTGTCATTTGCTTTAATATAATCTATCAGCTCCTCCTGTCCTTTTATATATGCCTTGTATTCCTCATCATCATTAACTGAATACTTATTAGAAAGAAGCTTTGCATCAATTGTTAGATCTGCTATTCCAATCACTAAACATATACCACACGCAGCTATCTTAATATGCTTACCTTTAAAATCAGTAACGCATACTAATATATATACTATAGTCTCAAATACAATACATGCCGCCGTAAGATAAACGCACTTTTGCATCCCTACTGGCTTTAAATAAAAAAGTATTATCTGCAATGATGAAAAAATAATAGCTATGCTTAAAAGCTTTCCATACTCCTTGCTTTTTCGGCTCGCACCCCCCCCGATTATTGCAAGAAAAAGTATAGAAAAAATAGCAATATATGAATATCTATACCAATAAGAGCCAACATTCTTAAAAAGAGAAAACAATGCATATAATGGATTCCAATAAAATATCAATATAGCTCCTGCAAAAAGTCCACAATAAAGTACACGTTTTTTTATATTAATTTCTTTGGAAAATAGCGTAAACAATGCTAGCACTATCACTAAGCTGCCACAAAATAATGCCACGCTTCCCAGCTCACTTTTTGCTGCATATGAATATTTTTGTATTGCTGTCGGAAGCTCTCCAACAAATGATATATCTAAAAGCTTCCTAAAATCAAGAGAACCCCTAGAGCTCTTTTTTAATGTCCATATCGTCGGAAGAAAAAGAGCTGAGCTCATTAAGACACCAAGCAGCATACCCGATATATATTTAATTCCACATTTAATTCCATCAGCAAAAAGCTGCTTGATATCAGCTCTCTTATCTACAGCATTAAGCAAGATCTCAAATAAAAACCAAAAGCCCGAAAAAATGCAGTCTATTCCTGCTGTATACCAATTAAAGACTATCATTAGGCAGACGATAAATGGCAGAGGCCACGCCTTCCTTCCTCTGGCTATATTAGAAACCTGCAAAAGGATAAGCGGAAGCATATAAACTCCATCAAGCCACATGATATTACTGCTTTGAGCGATATTATACTGGCAAAGTGCATATCCCACAGCTGTCAAAATATAAATCATATTGCTAATACTATCTTTTTCTTCAAATCTATTTACAGCAAAAAATGCAAATGTCATAGCAGCAAACGCAAGCTTTAAAGCTACTACAAGGTCAAAAAAGACATGCAGCTGAGAATAGTCAAAAAATAGTACTAATATATTAAATGGCGATGCCAGATAATAGCTAAAATCAGCTATACTACAGCCACCTAGAGTTTTTGAAAATGTATATGACAATGAATTTTTCCCTGTTAGCACGTCCTTAAGATAAGAAAAGAAGTCAAGATATTGTATTCTAGCATCCATTGATGCAAGTGACTTTGTACCAAAGGGTGACATACCGTTTATCCAATATGAAAGAAGCATAGCTACAAATGCTATAAGACCGGATGTTAAAATAATTTTTAATTCGTGGCTTCTTTTATTCTTATAATTCATACATTCTAACTCCCCATATATAATTTGTAGCTAAACTGGCACTCTTTTTAATCATGGCTATAAGCATTATCGCAAGCTGCTTTACCATTATCTATATATTATTAATAAGCTCCTTAAGCTCCCCAACATTTTCAGCATAGTTAATTTTATCTCTAAGCCTAGAAGATCCCTCTAAGCCCTTAGTATACCATGCTATATGCTTTCTCATCTGTCTTATCCCTATATACTCACCCTTCGCACTAACTATCAACTCAAGGTGCTTTAGCATCATATCCTTTATATCCTGCTTTGATGGCCTAGGAGGTATAATTCCTGTATCCATAAGCGAGCGTATCTCTGAGAAAATCCATGGATTACCCTGGGCACCTCTTGCAACCATAATTGCATCACAGCCTGTATATTCGTACATATTTTTAGCATCTATGGCATTAAATATATCTCCATTACCTATAACAGGTATCTTAACAGACTGCTTTACCTTTTTTATAATATCCCAGTCTGCCTTTCCTAAATAGTACTGCTGCCTTGTTCTCCCATGCACTGCTATGGCTGCTACGCCTGCTGCCTCCGCTGCTCTTGCGACCTCGTCTGCATTTACCTCGTCATCACTAAAGCCCTTTCTTATCTTAACCGTAACCGGCTTTTTTACCTTAGCTGTCATACTGCTTAGTATGCTATATATGAGGCTTGGATTTTTCATAAGTGCGGAGCCCTCGCCATTATTAACTATCTTAGGAACTGGGCATCCCATGTTTACATCTATTATATCTATATCTCTCTCGGCTACCTGCATAGCTATATCTGCCATAATCTCTGGATCAGAACCAAAAAGCTGAACTGCAATAGGTCTGTCGCTCTCATGAGCTTCTAGCAGCTCATTAGTATTTTTATTTTTATATAGTATGGCCTTAGCACTAACCATCTCTGTATAGGTAAGCTCACAGCCCTGAGCCCTGCATAGCATGCGATATGTCATATCTGTAACGCCTGCCATAGGCCCAAGGGCTAGTCCGTATTTTAATTCTATATTGCCTATTTTTAGCATACTAATTTAAGCTCCCTGCCCTAGAAATGCCATTCTATAATAAAGCTCAATTCCAGCAAGAAGCTTTTCCTTTTCTCTTTGAAATTTTGAAATCTTAAGCTCTGCTTCTATATTATCAAACATATAGTCTGCATCATCTGTTCTAATCTCAAACTTAAGATTGCCAAAGCTGTCAAATTTCATAATAATTATTCCGCCAGCTTCCTCAGTAAAGCTAACGCACATGATTTTAAGCTCGTCCTTAACATCCTTTGGAAGCTTATTAAAGTCAGGATTAAAATAATACTTTTGTTCATATGAGTTTGCTCCGCAGAGTACTACATCTGAGTTTTCGTTCATGTTTAAACTCCTTGTGTTTTTACAGAAGTCGTGCCTTGCATATATTATATGAGAAACAATGGTGCGTGGCCGGCACTTCAAGGCTGCGAAAGCAGGCTTGTTAGTACCGCTGCTTAAGCACCTTAGCGGGAGCGTGTTTCGAATATAATATATGCAAAGGCACGACCTTAGTCAAATATATCATTAACTCAAATCAGTTCGGTTTAGAAGTTTAAACCGAACTGATTTTTTATCTAACAAGCATCTTCGCTATCTTATATTGATCCTCTGGTATATCCTTTTGCATAGCCAGAGCCTCCTGTATATCAAAATCACAGAACTCTCCATTTTTATATGCAACCAGTCTGTTGCTCTTACCCTCAAGCAGTAGCTCAACAGCCTTAGCTCCCATAATAGATGCATATACTCTATCCTTACAGGTAGGTGAGCCACCACGCTGCATATAACCAAGTATAGTTGCTCTAGTTTCTATTCCTGTTGCGGCCTCTATTCTCTTAGCCATAGATGTGCTGTGACCTATTCCCTCGGCATTGATAATAAGATTATGCTTCTTGCCAAGCTTTCTATTATCTATAATTCTGTTGATAAGTCCCTGCTCATTACCATCATATCGCTCCGGAAGAAGTATATCCTCTGCTCCGTTTGCAAGTCCGCACCACAGGGCTATGTAGCCTGCATTTCTACCCATAACCTCAACTATAGAGCAGCGCTCATGTGATGTAGATGTATCTCTAACCTTATCTATAGCCTCCATAGCTGTATTAACTGCCGTATCAAAGCCTATAGTATAGTCTGTACATGTTATATCAAGGTCTATAGTTCCCGGAAGACCTATAGTATTAATTCCAAGTGCTGAAAGCTTTCCTGCACCTCTAAATGAGCCGTCACCGCCTATAACTATAACAGAATCTATGCCATGCTTTCTGCATATCTCAGCACCCTTTTGCTGTCCCTCTGCTGTAGTAAACTCCTCGCATCTTGCGGTATATAGTATAGTTCCGCCTCTTTGGATTATGTCAGATACGCTTCTAGAATCCATATCTATTATTTCTTCCTGAAGAAGTCCAGCATATCCCCTTCTAATACCCTTAACCTTAAGTCCATTGTGTATGGCTGTTCTTACAACCGCCCTGATACATGCATTCATTCCAGGTGCATCGCCACCACTTGTAAGTACTCCTATAGTTTTTACTTTTCCGGCCATCCTTTGCCTCCATCACATATTCACATTGTATTATTTTCTGTACAGTTTCTTATTCTAATGCAATTAAATTATCATTTCAAGAGTTTTGACATAGATTTAACATTGCCCTCTCCATATTTTTGCCTTAGCTCATTTTCTATCTCACCGCTTACAGCTACAGCTCCAACTACCTTTTTAAGTCTTTCCTTTTTTATCCAGATAATAGCCTTATCCTTGCCAGTGCTGCTTAGCTTAGAATCCAGCCAGCTCTCCTCCTTATCGTAGGAATCCTTATCACTATACTGAATATATATTTCCTTATATATATCATCAAAGCTATATATTCTATCGCATATAAGCTTAGCCGCCTCGCTATCGGCCTCAAGCGATACCTTACCGCTTATAAATACCTTTGCCTCATCAAAGAGCTTGTCCTTATATCTTTCATATGCCTTTGAAAATACCAGCACCTCTACAGCTCCTACCAGATCCTCTATCGTGGCAAATGCCATCATATTACCAGTTCGTGTCACCTTCTTAGTTATGTCTGTAACTATACCGCCTATCAAAACATTAGAGCCATCCTCTGCTGCCATTTTCCCGGTCTCATCATCCACATAAAGGTCTGTAGTCTTTGCTGTAACTATATCCTCCCACTCCTTTTCATAGTCCTCCATAGGATGACCTGTTACATATACTCCCAGCGTTTCCTTTTCAAAGCCTAGCAGCTGCTCCCTATCAAACTCCGGAAGCTTTGGCATAGTTATACTATATTGCTTTTTGCTATCGTCTGATCCGAAGTCCACAAGACTCATCTGCCCGTCTATAGCATTTTTATCTGAGTGCTTTTTATCAAGTGCAAGGTCTATTATACTTATGTTCTGCCTTCTATTTCCCGGGAAGGAATCCATAGCTCCTGCCTTTATAAGATTTTCAAGAGTTCTTCTGCTAGCCTCCTTTGAGCTAAGCCTTGATATCATATTTTCAAGTGACTTGTAAGGACCATTAGCCCTTCTTTCGGCAACTATCACATCTGCCGCAGCAACTCCTATTCCTCTTACAGCCGAAAGCCCGAAGCGTATACTATCTCCTGATACAGAAAAGCTGCTCTCGCCCTCATTAACATCAGGCGGAAGTATTCCTATATTCATCTGCCTGCAGGTAAGTATATATTCTGCTATCTTAGATGAATTATCCATAACAGATGTCATAAGCGATGCCATAAATTCCTTAGGATAATAATACTTAAGATATGCGGTCTGATATGCTACAAATGCATAGCATGCAGCATGGGATTTATTAAATGCATACTTCGCAAAATCTGTCATCTCATCATATATATGATTAGCTGTTTTTTCATCTATGCCATTAGCTATGCAGCCCTTTACATTTTCCTCTGCATTACCATATACAAAGTTCTGTCTTTCCTTTTCCATAACAGAAGCCTTTTTCTTACTCATGGCACGCCGAACAAGGTCACTTCTTCCCAGTGTATATCCTGCAAGGTCTCTAACTATCTGCATAACCTGCTCCTGATAAACTATGCAGCCATAGGTAGGTGAAAGTATAGGCTCTAGCTGTGGGCACTCGTAGGTAATAGCCTCCGGATTATTTTTACCCTGTATATACTTAGGTATAAAGTCCATAGGACCTGGTCTGTAAAGTGATATACCTGCGATAATATCCTCCATGCTCTGTGGCTTAAGCTCTTTCATAAAGCCCTGCATGCCGCCGCTCTCAAGCTGGAATACGCCGTCTGTTTTTCCTGTTCCTATACTCTCGTATACAGCCTTGTCATTATAATCAAGCTTTAACAGGTCTATTTCTTTTCCATAATTAGCCTTGACCTGCTTGATAGTATTTTGAATAACTGTAAGCGTACGTAGACCTAAAAAGTCCATCTTAAGAAGCCCTAGCTCCTCTAGGGTTGTCATAGTAAACTGTGTTGTTATAGAGCCGTCAGATGCTCTTGATAATGGAACGTATTCATCTACGCTTTTTTTAGATATAACTACGCCTGCTGCATGCATAGAGCTGTGTCTTGGAAGTCCCTCCAGCCTTAGGCACATATCTATAAGATATTTTACTTCCTCATCTGTCTCATATGCCTTTGATAGCTCAGTGCTTTGCTTTAATGCAGCGGATAATGTCATGCCAAGCTCATTAGGAACCATCTTAGCTATAGCATCACACTTCGCATACGGAAGGTCTAGTGCTCTTCCTACATCTCTTATAACACCCTTAGCCTGCAAGGTACCAAAGGTAATTATCTGTACTACTCTGTCCTTACCATATTTTTCTACAACATAATCTATAACCTCTTGGCGTCTTTCAAAGCCAAAGTCCACGTCTATATCAGGCATAGATACTCTCTCTGGATTTAGAAATCTTTCAAAAAGAAGCTGATATCTAATCGGATCTATATCTGTAATTTCAAGGCAGTAGGATACTATACTTCCTGCTGCAGATCCTCTTCCCGGTCCTACCGGTATATCATGCTGCTTGGCAAAATTAATATAATCCCAGACTATAAGAAAATAATCTACATATCCCATTTTCTTAATTACGCCCAGCTCGTAATCAAGTCTTTTTCTTAATGTGCCATCATCATCTGGGTATCTTTTTTTCATGCCCTCATCGCAAAGGTAATTAAGATATCCCCACGCATCATATCCATCTGGGCAGTCATATGCTGGCAGCTTAGTTACGCCAAATTCTATCTCGACATTACATCTATCTGCTATTTTTTTTGTATTTTCTATAGCCTCCGGAGCATAAGCAAAAAGTTCCTGCATCTGCTCGCCGCTTTTTAGATAGAACTGACCGCCCTCATATCTCATTCTATCCTCATCAGTAACCTTTTTATTTGTCTGGATGCATAATAATATATCATGTGCCTGTGCATCCTCTTCAAAGGTATAATGACTGTCATTAGTTGCTATAAGATCTATCCCAAGCTCGGCACTCATCTTCATAAGCTGGTTATTAACCATACGCTGCTCTGGCAGTCCATGGTCTTGAAGCTCTAAAAAGAAATTGCCCTCACCGAATATATCCCTATACTTTTTCGCAGTAGCTACAGCTCCCTCGTAGTCACCTCTTATGAGTTCTCTTGGTATCTGACCTGCAAGGCAGGCTGAGCTTGCGATAATACCCTCGTGATACTGCTTTAAAATCTCATCATCTACTCTTGGCTTATAATAAAAGCCGTCCACAAAGCCCTTAGATACTATCTTCATAAGATTAAAATAGCCTGTGTTATTTTCTGCAAGAAGTATCATATGGTAATATCTGTCATCACCCTTAGATGCTTCTCTGTCGAATCTAGAGCCTGGTGCCACATATATCTCACAGCCTATTATGGGCTTAATTCCTACCTCTCTTGCTACACGATAAAAGTCGATCACGCCGTACATAACACCGTGATCGGTAATAGCAAGGCTATCCATCCCAAGTTCCTTAGCCCTTGCGACTATTTCTTTTATTTTACTTGATCCATCTAGTAGTGAATACTCAGTGTGGACATGCAGATGTGTAAATGCCATATATTAGTTTGCCTTAGCTAGATACTGCTCCATTTCGCATATAGCCTGTTCTTCATCGTTACCGTCTGTAGTGATAGTAACCTTCTCACCGTTAGCAAGGGCAAGTGACATCATACCCATAATGCTCTTACAGTTGACTCTCTTGGCTTCATTTTCCATGTAAATGTTGCTGTTGTACTTACTAGCTACCTGAACAAGCATAGCTACAGGTGTTGCCTCAAGCCCCTTTTCTAAATTAATACTAACTGTCTTTCTTTGCATAGATTTTTCCTCCTAATATAATTACTCACATCAGCCTTCCTCACGAAGCCTCTGTGCATAATCCATAATCTTTTGCATCCTGTGATTGATGCCGCTTTTTCCAACCCTTGGCTCTAAAAGCTCTCCAAGCTCCTTAAGACTAGCCTCATTATGCTTTAGCCTAAGAAGTGCGATCTGCCTTAAATTATCTGGCAGCTTCTTTAATCCAACTGTATTCTTTATATAATTAATTTCCTCTAGCTGCCTGCTGGCTGCCGAAACTGTTTTAGTTATATTTGCTGTTTCGCAGTTTACTCGCCTGTTGATATCATTTCTGACGCCCTTAAGTATTCTTACATTCTCAAGCTCCATAAGAGATGACGGTGCCTCCATAAGTCCAAGAGCCTCTACTATCATATCGCCTTCTTTAATATATACTATATAGCTTTTCTTTCGCATTATAATTCTTGCTTCTATACCAAGCGAAAGAAAAATTTCTGTAAGCTTATCAGCCCTAGCCCTTGTCTGACAAACAAGCTCCATATGATATGATTTTTCCGGATTAGTTACAGAGCCCGATGCGAGAAATGCTCCTCTTATATATGCTCTTTTGCAGCAGCTTTTAGTTAAAAGCGTGCTATCATAAAGCTCTAGCTCTTCCTTACTTAGCTTTACAGCCTTTAATACAGTATCTATCTGCTTATTATCATTTAGCTCTACTGCATATATATGCTTATAGCTGCCTCTGGTGTTATTATCTATCTCTATATCCGTACTAATATTAAATGTTTTTTTTAATAAAGTAAAGTATTTTCTAGCTACGCCAGAGTGCTCGGTTTTTACAGTAAGATTACTTATATCCTGAGTGTTCTCAGCAAGCGTGCCGCTAAGACTAATAATAGCGGAAAGCTCTGCAATCAGGCAATGCCTTGCACTAGGCATAACTCTTGATAGCTCGTCCTTTATTTTTGATGAATATGACATTTATTTAGCTTATCCTTCTAATATTTCTATCTGCATCTCTATGCTCTAGCTTTATGCCTATCTTCTCCTTGTCATCAAGGCTTTTATCAAGTCTTTCCTTTAGCTTTATAGCCATAGCTACAGACCTGTGCTGACCTCCTGTACAGCCAACTCCTATAACTAGCTGGTTCTTGCCTTCTGTTATATAATGCGGAATTAAAAAGTCTATCATGTCCTCTAGCTTATCAAGGAATATGTCTGCATTGCCATCTGAAAATACATAATCTACGACAGCTCTATCCTCTCCGGTTTTAAGTCTAAGGCTATCCTCATAAAATGGATTAGGAAGAAATCTTACATCGAATACAAGGTCTGCATCCTGCGGAATACCATAGGTAAATCCAAAGGATAGTATAGTAACATACATATTTTTATAGCTCTTACCATATGCATATATGTCTACAAGCTGCATCCTTAATTCCTTAGTTAGAAGCCTTGAGGTATCTATTATACAGCTTGCATGCTCTCTTAAAAACGAAAGGAATTTTCTTTCCTTTTCTATACCATTTTCTATTCTGCCACCTTGAGATAGCGGATGTGACCTTCTGGTTTCCTTATATCTTTTAATTAGTGTATCATCATCTGCATCTAAAAATAATATCTCATATGCTATATTCTTTTTTGTAAGCTCTAAGAGGACCTCCTCCATTTTGGGGAGCTCCTCTCCGTTTCTTATATCTATTCCTATAGCTATATTTTCTGATTTTTCTGCACCTATAGTTAGCTGTGCAAATTCTGTAATTAATGGTATCGGAAGATTATCTACGCAGTAGTAGCCCATATCCTCTAATGCCTTTAGAGCAACTGTCTTTCCTGCGCCGCTCATTCCTGTAACTATAACAAATTTCATTTAGAAATCTCCTATAAGCTTTATCTCTCGCTCTAGCATAACACCAGTTTTTTCTTTAACTATTTTTATAATGTCCTCTGTAATATTATAAATATCACTAGCCGTAGCATCACCGGTATTAATAACAAACCCGGCATGCTTTGTAGATACCTGTGCACCTCCTACACTATATCCCTTTAGTTTGCAATCCTCTATAAGCTTTGCTGCAAAAAAGCCCTCGGGTCTTTTAAATGTAGATCCTGCACTAGGATAATCTAACGGCTGCTTTTCTACTCTGCTTTTTAGATTATTATCCATTATATTTTTAATAGACGTAGCATCGCCCCTTTTAAGCCTTAGCCTTGCCGATATTATAACTAAACCATTTTCTTCTATATTACTATGTCTATATGATAAATCCAGCTTATCCGCCGTTATATATTTTATATTACCATCAGAATCTATAGCTGTAATGCCATCAAGCACATCCTTTATCTCGCCGCCATAGGCACCTGCGTTCATTACTACAGCTCCGCCGATACTTCCCGGAATTCCTGCTGCAAACTCAAAGCCTGTTAGGCTATTTTTAAGGGCCTCTCTTGCCAAGGTAGTAAGGCTTGCTCCTGCTGTCGCCTCGATATAATTATCATTTACGGATATGTCTGCATGCTCCCCGTCCATAGCAATAATCATTCCGGCATATCCCTTATCACTAACTAGGAGATTACTTCCACGGCCTATAACAGTATATGGCTTTTTGTTTTCCTTGCAGTACTTTACAAGTGCCTTTATCCTCTCACTGCTTCCTTCTTTAATAAATATAGAAGCTTCTCCTCCAACCTTAAAACTGGTATGAAGGCTCATAGGCTCATTAAGCTTATATGTATCAGCTCTCAGTATGCTTCTTATCTTAGCTATATCCCAATCCATATTACTTTTGTTCCTTTGGCTGGCTGCTGTTTTTTGCTATATTTGCCTGAACTCTGTTATATAATTCCTGTGCGGCATTATAGCCCATAACCTTTTGTCTGTGATTAATAGATGCCGCCTCAACTATAACTGCAAGATTTCTTCCTGGTCTTATAGGAAGCTCATGGCATATGATTTTATTTCCCAAAAATTCTGTATAGGTATCCTCAAGACCTAGTCTGTCATACTCCTTGTCCTTATCC
Source organism: Bacteroidaceae bacterium (assembly GCA_963593765.1). Classification (GTDB taxonomy): domain Bacteria; phylum Bacillota; class Clostridia; order Lachnospirales; family Lachnospiraceae; genus CAVBBU01. Next base: position 19,436 of record CAVBBU010000018.1, read on the forward strand.
CATTCCTCAAGCTTTATAACCATATCTATAGTTTGAGTATCCTTAACGCTTTCAACTCCAAAGAGTGCCTTAACATCTATAATACCTATTCCTCTTAGCTCTATAAAATGTCTTGTAATATCAGGTGCAGAGCCAACCAGCGTTTTATCCGATACCTTACTTATAACTACAACATCATCCGATACTAATCTGTGTCCACGTCTTATAAGCTCTAGTGCTGCCTCGCTCTTTCCTATTCCGCTTTCGCCCATTATAAGAACGCCCTCACCATTAACATCTACCAGAACGCCATGTATGCTTATAGACGGTGCAAGCTTAACCTTGAGCCAACGGATTACCTCAGCCATAAGATCTGATGTAGTCTTTTGCGAAACAAGACAAGGAACGCCATAATAATTACAATAATTAAGCATATCCTCATCAGGCTGTGTGCCCCTTGAATATAATATACAAGGCACATGATAGGAAAGCAGCTTGTCATAGGTTTTCTTCTTAACCTCCGGATCCATCTGGTTCATGTACTCCTGCTCTACAAATCCGCATATCTGAACTCTCTCACTGTCAAAGTGTGCGAAAAAGCCTGCCAGCTGAAGTGCAGGTCTGTTCACATCCGGATGTGTTATTACTATACCATCTGTATCTACATTTGGAGTTTTATTTTCCAAATCATAATTTTCTATAAGCTCTGTTATCGTTACACCGTGCATCATATGCCTCCCATTTATTTGTTTTTCTTAGGCAATCCTATAATATCACAAGCCTACTTTTTAGTAAAATATGCTATAACTGACTTCGCCGCAGCCACATTCATACCACTAACACTACTAAGCTCCTCAAGGCTTGCATGTCTGATTTTATCTATGTCCTTAAAATGCTTTAGAAGTGCTTTTCTTCTTTTCTCGCCTATACCCGGTATGTCATCAAGTATGCTCTTAACCTGATTTTTGCTACGCATACTTCTGTGATATTCTATTGCAAAGCGATGTGCCTCATCCTGTATTCTTGTTATCAGCTTAAAGCCCTCTGAATGTATATCTATAGGAAGCTCTACATTATTATAATAAAGTCCTCTTGTTCTGTGATTATCACCCTTAACCATACCGCATACTGGTATGCTTATATTAAGCTCGTTTAAAACAGAAAGTGCTATATTAACCTGCCCCTTTCCTCCATCCATAAGTATAAGATCAGGAAATACAGAAAACTTATCATCCTCAGATTCTAGCGTATGCTTAAGTCTTCTTCTAAGCACCTCCTGCATAGAAGCATAATCATTTGGTCCTAGTACAGTTTTTATCTTAAACTTTCTATAATCATTTTTCTTAGGTTTTCCGTCCTCATATACTACCATAGAGCCAACCGCCTGCTCTCCGCTTATATTAGATATATCATATGCCTCTATTCTTTTTATGCCATAAAGACCTGTAAGCTTTTCAATTTCCTTAACTGCGCCTATGCTTCTAGCCTCATCTAGCTTAATTCTTTCTCTGTCCTTTTCAAGTACCATGCTTGCATTCTTTTTAGCAAGCTCAACAAGATGCTCCTTACTGCCCTTCTTTGGAAATACAAGCTTAACCCTGCTTCCCTTTTTATTTGAAAGCCACTCGGATATAAGACTGGTATCAGCTATCTCTGACTGCACCCAGATCTCCTTTGGAAGAAATGGTGTTCCCGAATAAAACTGCTTTATAAAGCTCTCTAGTATAGTATTGTCATCATCATCTACCGAAAGCTGTATATAATGATGCTCCCTTCCTACCATCTTGCCTTCTCTAATAAAGAATACCTGCACCACTGCATCCTTGTCATCTCTAGCATATGCAATTATATCTCTATCATTAGAATCCTCTGAGCTTATCTTCTGCTTTTGTGTTACATGCAAAAGGCTATTATACAGATCTCTATATTCTGCTGCAGATTCAAAATCAAGCCTCTCTGATGCCGCAAGCATATCGGCCTTTACCTTATCTAATATAGGATCAAATCTTCCGCTTAAAAATTCTATACACCTGTCAACATAGCCTCTATATTCTTCCTTGCTTATATACCCCTGACAGGGTGCCTTGCACTGATGTATATGATAATATAGACATGGTCTGTCCTTACCTATGTCCTTTGGAAGAAGTCTGTTGCAATCTCTTATTCCAAATGCCTTATGCATAAGGTCTATAGTTGCCCTTACTGCACCGCCACTGGAAAATGGTCCAAAATACTTAGCCTTATCCTTTTGGATTCTTCTAACCATCATAATGCGAGGATAATCCTCTGCCGCTGTAATCTTAATATAGGGATAGGTTTTATCATCCCTAAGCATAGTATTATACTTAGGTCTATGCTCCTTAATAAGATTATTTTCAAGAACCAATGCCTCCAGCTCAGAATCAGTAACTATATATTCAAATCTAGCTATCCTGCTTACCATCTGCTTTATTTTAACAGACTTATCTCTGCTGGATTGAAAGTATTGCCTTACTCTGTTTTTAAGGCTTATAGCCTTTCCTACGTATATAATCTGATCCTTTTTGTCATGCATTATATATACGCCAGGCATAGCCGGCAGCTTTTTTAATTCTTCTTCTATATTAAATGCTTCAAGCATTATATGCCCTTCTGTTCATTCATAAATGGAACAAGCTTATCTCTTAAAAGACTCTTTGCAAGCTCTCTCTTTTTCTCTGGCCACCGCTCTCCCTTTAAAAGTGATGTACATGCTCTAAACCACGCTAATGGATATAGCCATATAGCATCTGGATTTTTCTCCTTTGCTTCCTCTAGGCTGCTCGCCTCAAAATATCTCTTTAAAAATTTATCTAATAGCTCGTCAACTGTTTTTCTTGGCAGCTTATAAAAGTCATTATAGTCTGCTTCATTATCTGCTGCATAATGCATAGAAAATAATATTCTTGATATATCAAACATTGGTGAGCCCACTGAAAACTCACCCATATCTATAAGACAGCACTCGCCGTCCTGTACCATTATATTATTAATATTAAGATCTCCATGCAGACAGTTTAATCTGTCAGGAACCATATCCAAAAACTCATTTAAAATTCCCAGCTCTTCATCAGAAAGTCCTGTTATATTTGGTATATCTGCACGGTTTATATCCTTAAACGAAGGAAGTGAGGTATCAGTTGCTTCTATACTATGAACCTGCTTACATACGTCAGCATACATATCTATATACTCATCAACCTTGTCTGGATTTTCTCTAATAAGCTCACCTAGAGTTTTAGAATTAATAAGCTCGTAAACTACTCCAGTTCTGCCATCTGCCTCAACTATGTCATATGATATAGCTGTAGGAACTCCCATAACAAATGCCTTCTTTGAAAGCTCCTTTTCTCTTTCTATCTCTTCCTTTTTTACCCTTGGATAATACAGCTTGATTATAGTTTCATCATCAAGTCTATATACCTCGCCGCAGGCACCTGCTCCTATCCTTTCGCAGCTTTCTACGCTAAGCACTCTTTTTGCCTGTGATATGTCCATAATTTCAGCAAAGCCGGTTACATTGAATATGTTCATAACCTCTTCATTTGCATTTATAAGGCTAAATGGCATGCCCTTACATCTTTTCTTTAATGCAAGCATGACTCTAAGGCCAGCACTTGATATATATTCAAGCTCCTTTATATCTATAACTATTCCTTCTGTATTATCTGGCTCATTAGCAACGGCATCCTGCAGCTCGTTAGCATTTGCCGATGTTATATTGCCAGAGATATTAATATATGTAGTAGAATTTTCATGCTTTATATCAGTTCTCATAGTTCAACCCTCCAGACATTTTTATAAGTGTTAAAAGCGTTTCCTAACAAGCTTTCTTACTAAACACATCCTCTACAAGACTCTTTAGTTCCTCATACATAGGCATGCCGGAAAGTGCTGAAAGTGCCTTTACTGTAGCTTTATAAACCTGCTCCTGACTTTCCTTTCCTCTATTAAATCTTTCCCATACCATGTCACCGACAGCATCGCCCTCTATCTTAATACTTCTAATATTAGAAAGCTTATCCGCACACATAAGCATCTTATAGTCTTTTCTGTCTGTGTGATTAAGCTTATATATAGATGTCTGCTTTCGCTCTTCCCAGCTCTTTGTCTTATCCTCACTATCAAGCATCACAAGCTCTGCTATCTCATCGCCAAACTCTTCTCTAAGCTGTTCTCCGGTTATGCCTGCATCCTCAATCACATCATGCAAATATCCTGCACATATAAGATAATCCTTTGCCCCATTTCTAGCTAGCTCCATAGCGACCTCAACAGGATGCACTATATAAGGATCTCCGTCCTTTCGTATCTGCTCTCCATGTGCTTCAAGTGCAAACAAAAAAGCTTTATTAAGCATAATCAGCCTCCGTTATCTTTGAACATTATCTGCTTTAAAATTATACCGTAGCAGCATGGCATAATCAACTTATTAAAATTGGTTCGGGTGTCAAAACACCCGAGCCTTCGGTTACACGGATTGTTTCGTGCTTCGCACTCTCACAATCCTGCTTCAATTCGGATTCCCGTGGTGCTTTCGCACCACTTCATCCTCATTGAAGGGCGTGTCATAAACTCCATCTCCCACCGACATGCGAGCATGCCGTGGAAGATGAGTTTTGACACTGTAACCAAAATTGCGATTTTTACACGCCTGCTATTACATTGTGCTTTAACAAGTATGGAGTATTTCCCTAAGCTCATCTATAGAAAAATTATATATCTTATTGCAGAAATTACATTCAAGCTCGACATTAGTTCCTCTATCTATCATATCCTGAATTTCTTTTCTTCCTGTACTTATAAGTGCTCTCTTTACTCTATCTCTTGAGCAGTCACACTCAAACATACATTTCAGCCTTTCATTAATTTCAAGGTTCATCCCATCAAATATTTTCTCTAATATATTCTCCGGACTCATGCCTCTATGAAGCATGGTTGTCATCGGCTCTATGTCGCTTAATCTCTCCTGAAGCTTATCTATAGTCTCATCTGTGCATCCTGGCATAAGCTGAATTATAAAGCCGCCTGCACTGTCTATAAAATTCTCCTTGTTTAACAGCACTCCAAGTGCTACAGCTGATTGCACCTGCTCGCTTGTCTGATAGTAATAGGCTATATCCTCAGCTATCTCGCCAGATACAAGCTCTACTGTTCCTACATATGGCTCCTTAAGTCCTATATCAGATATAACTGTAAGGCTGCCTCTTCCTATAGCACCAGCCACGTCTAGCTTTCCCTTAGAATTAGCAGGAATTATAACTAGTGGATTAAATGGATATCCCTTAACATGACCCAGGCTATCAGCAGTAACAAGAAGCCCCTTCATAGGGCCATCGCCCCTAAGACTAAGTGTAAGCATATCCTCCTCGTTTTTCATCATAGATCCCATCATAAGTCCTGCTGTAAGAAGTCTTCCAAGTGCTGCACTAACTACAGGACTTGTGTTGTGTATGGATCTTGCCTTTTCAACTGTATCTCTCGTTGTTGCAGCAAATGCTCTTATACCGCCATCTGCTGCTGTTGCTTTAATTATATAGTCGCTCATATATGTTGCCTTTTTCCTTCGTTTGTTTTTGGTGTTAAATAAATTTTTCATTGTGTTTTTTGCATGTATAAGTATAGCATAAATGCCTAAATATATGTGTCGGAACTAAGGTTTTCTGCTCTATATATTAATTCATATGCTCTCCTAACAACACACATTATTTTATATTTTGATATATATTTAATTCCTGCATATATGTGCCAAGACTCAGGTTGTTTTGCTTGCCATTTTATATAAATCT
>CAVBBU010000019.1:0-24796 GCA_963593765.1 Bacteroidaceae bacterium
CTGCTACTACTTGTGCAGGTCGACAAAGTAAGTATCCTCGTATCTGTATCAATCTGCTGATTTGTATCGATACTGCTCATTGCTTTTGATAGCTTGATAAAATCTGATTTATCCTTTGAAGTGGTAAATGACAGCTTATAGGCTGATGGCTTTAGCTCCGAAATGTTTTTAGAATAAGAGCTATATATTTGATATATCCGCTCTTTCCCATCCCTTGGATAAAAAATCACAAGAGGATGCTCGTTGTAAAATTCTATACTTGTATATTTTTTTAGGATATGAAACATAGTTCCTACTCTCATATTATGCCCATAAATAATAATATTAAAATCATCTATAGAATTATTTTTGCAATCCATAAATATACAGCCTGCATAGGAATATTCCCCTTTTGCATTATGATGAAGATAATCCTCGTTATCACTACTTTTATAAACAGGATAGCTTAGCCTTGTATCTGGAATTTGAATCCAGCCTATATAATCATTATTTTGCTTATATAAGGCTTTATGGTCTACATTTAAAATATGCCATTTAGAAAAAAGCTTTTGCGATTTCGTATTGTCAAACGTATATTCGTTTTTTATATATTCTGATTCCAATATACTTTTCATATATTGAATCCCCCAGTATGCCTCATAGCAAATGCAGGCAAAAAGGCTTATAAAAAGAATTACATTAATTAAATCTATTCTTCCTTTCAGATTATGCCTATTCATAAAAATGCTTCCTTCTTCTTTTTCTAATAAGTATAGCTGCTGCTGACAGTAAGCCTATACCTGCTGCCGGAAGAAGTAGTGCAAAGTCTCCGGTTTTTGGAATCCAAGGAATTTCTACATCTGCATCCTTATCATTAGTCCATACCATAAGTTCTGCATTAATATAATGCTCATCTACTGTAATATATTTTTTCTCATCGGACAGCTTATAGCCTGTCGGTGCTTTAGTTTCTTCTATATAATACTCTCCATAATGAATATAGCTAAAGCATGCTACCCCGTCCTCTCCTGATGTAGCCTTTGATACCGCAGTTCCGTCTAATGTATATAAGGTAAATTCAGCATCCTTAAGCCTTTTTGTTAGGTCGCCCGAATCAAGCTTGATTATATTTATCTTTGCATAATCATCTACTGCCATAATGCTTCCATCTGTCAGCTTTCCTTTTTCATCTATAGTTATATATACCTTGTCCGGATTTAATGAATATCCGCTAGGTGCAGAAATTTCCTTATAATAATATCTTCCTGCCTCGTTATAGCCTAGTCTAACGCTTCCTGATACGTCTGTAGTTCCTTCCGATATCTTAGTTCCATCATCTGTATAAATTCCATATACCGCATCTGCAACCATCTGACTGTCTGGATTTTCTTTAACTATTACTATACTCTTATTTGGTTCTGGCGTAGTATCTCCGCCACCACCGCCGCCGCCTGATGACCTAGCGTAGTTAGCGAATGTAAATACCTGCTTAGTTGTTGCATCGTCAAGTACTTCTATCTGAATATCTTCGCCTATCTTGTAGCCCTTTGGTGCAGATACCTCGTGTATCCAGTAAATTCCTGCATCAAGACCATACATCTTATAACCTTCGGTATCTGATGAAGTCCACTCGTAAAGCACTGTGTCCTTAGCTTCGTTTAGAAGCTGCATCTTAGCTCCTGCAACTAACGAAGTGGTGCTTCCCTTAACCTTATCTACTTCAACTATAGATGAAGCATCATACATGGTTACTGTCGGTGTCTCTAAGGTATTGTGTACTATCTCAAAGTCTATACTATCTGCTAATACCCAGTTACCCTCTGGCGTTCTAGTCTCTGTTAGTCTGTACTTGCCATCTGGAATACCTGTTATATATGTTGGTTGTTCCCCTGATATAAACTCAGTATAAAGCGTTAGAGTTTCCTTCTTGGTTCTCTCATCTACTTCTACTCTATCTATTCTTAGGCTTGCACCTGGCAGCTCGTCACCTGATGATAGTATCTTCTTACTTATAATTACCTGATTTTGCTTGTTTTTAGCATCGTACTGATAAGGAATTATAGAAGTAGCATCATCTACATAAGTAAACTGGAACTCATGACTTCCAGATAGCATATAGCCTTCTGGTGCATCAATCTCCTCTATTACATATGTAAATGCGTTAAACTTACCGCTTGTGTCCATCCAGCCGATAGGAACATTCTTTGTTGCTACAATCTTACCATCAGCCTTTGTTGTAAGTGTTTCTACTAGCTCTCCTGTGTCCTTATTAGTAAATGTAAATGTTGCATTAGGAAGAAGTAAGTCTAGGTTGTCTATATCATGCTTTATGATTGTTAGCTTGCCATCAGGTATCTCATCTATCATTTCGCTATACTGGATTACTCCTGTATCTGAAACGGTGAAGTCCACCACTACTGACTGCAAGAAACCATAAGGCGTTGTCTTTTCTTCTAGCTTGTACTTACCCTCTGGGATATTTGTTATCCTATGAGCCTTTGGAGTTTTGTCCTCGTTAAAGCCATCAGAGCCACTAATCCACTCTTCTACCTTTTCAGAAGAACCATCGTCATTTATCTTCCAAACAATGAGCGTTGCTCCATCTACTTCACTACCACCAGTTACATTTACCTTAGATAAATCTATCTTTAGTGGTATATCAACCATCTTAAATACATTTATCGTTTCGGTATTATTGTTTGCATCTGTTCTTCTTTCAATGTACGGATTTGAAAGCTCCTTTAAAGCCTCATCATCAAGGACTTCATGTCTTCCTACATCATCTACATATATAAGAACTGGCTGTGCTGTTGCGTAGCCCTCTGGCGTACCTTTCTTTACTTCTCCTGCATCCTTGTATGTTTCTGTTACTACATAATAACCTACAGGCAGATAATGGAATCGTGTTGCTCCTGTCTCTGTTACATAATAGTAAGCGTTTGTCTTTGTATTTCCTGATGATAGCTCTACAGATAGGTTATCTATATAGTGAATATCATAATTATAAGCTATATAGCTATCTCCATACTCATTTGTTGCAGTATGTCTTGTTAATGCTACCTCTAGTCCATCTGATGTATCCCATGAGCAAAGGAAGTTATCTTCGCTATAGCTTGGCATTGATACAGTCTTTCTTATTAGCTCTGTCTTGTTACTATGAACAGCTGGCGAACCGTCTTCACTTAGTAGAGTTGCCGGATCGTATGAAAGAGCCGTTTTGTCGCTATTAAGCGGAATTGTTATTGTTCCCTCATAGGTTGTTCCATTCCATCTGATGTTCTTCTTATCTGTCTTTGTTAGTAAGTAGTCTTGTGAACCCTTTATTACCCATGTAGTATAAACGCTATCATAAACCTGGGCATTAATACCTGGAATAGTATCTCTTTCCTCAAATATAGGATTGCCATTGCCATCCACATTTGCCTTATAAAGACTAAGCCTTGCTGAATGATCTGATGAAAGTACTTCTCCTGTGTCAGCATCAAGCTTAACTATCTCTGTTGCGGTATAATCATCTTCCATCTTAAAGGTCTGCACATTGCCGTCTTCTGCTACATATATCTCAAGAGCTTCTGACTGTACATAACCCTGATTATAAGGTGTAATGGTTTCCTCAAAGATGTAATAGCCTGTTGGGATATGGTCTACCCAGTGAGGCTTATTAGTCTCTATAGGCTTTCCACCCTCATACTTCATGTTGCCATCATCATCATACTCGTAGCCTGAAATCCATGTGGTATATACATCGCCCTTTACTAGGTGATATCCCTTTTCTGAACTATCATCTACTCTTGTAGCAGTATAGATAGTCATTGTGGCATCCTTTATCTCGTCCTTACCAGTTATATCTATCTTAGCAAAGTTAGTCTTTGTAAAGTCATTCTGGAAGAAGAAGTGCTGCTCCCTAGATGTTTCTTCAAGGACTATACCCATATCTTTAGCCTGTATATATCCGTCACTATAAGGAACTGTTGTTTCCTCGATTATGTATGCTCCAAATGGAAGTCTTTGTATCTCGTGTGGATTTTCTGCTCCATTTGTTGTCCATATCTCGTCCTTATAGGTTACATTGCCACTTGTATAATAAAGCGGAAGTCCTACTTCATCATCGGCTGTTTCTATATTTACATAGATATGCTCATTTGCCTTATCATCTATAGTCTGGTCTGCTGATATATTGCCATTAGTATCTACATATATATCGCCATCACCCTTGCCAGACATTACAACTATAGACTTTGTTACTACTCTATCGTTGTTTTCGTCTGCCTCGTAAGCTATCATTCGACCATAATCATCATAGGTATAAGCCATTCCAGTTGATGAATCTGCTAGGAATACTCTATTTCCTCTTTCATCAAGTATCCATAGCTCGCCGTTTTCATCGGTTTCTGTATCAGCTGTTTCTAGGTCTACAAATAAGAGGTTCATGTTCTCATTATCGACCTTTTTAGTGTCCCAAATGTTATAGTAAGGCGGCGTTGTATCTGTTCCTGTTTTTAATATTTCAAGGTGCTGACCTGTTGCCTCTGGCGTTGCTGTTACCTTAACAGTCTTTCCATCTTCCTTAGATACTTCTATACCCTTATAGCTATGCTCGCCTGTTTTTTCTATCTGCAAACCGTTATAAAGGGTTAATACTGCATCATTTACCTTTATACCAAAGCGTATTGCAAAGCCTGTATAACCACCTGTTTCTATATCATAAAGCGGTTTGGTATCATATCCATCTTGCTGCTCAGAAAATGCCTCAGCCTCGGTTATTTCTACTATACTCTCAGACCACTGATCGTAGGTCTTAACTACCCTTCCTTGCCATTCCTTAGTATCAGTATTAAATGTGATATTTTCTACATCACCTCTAGCCTCTAGGTATTCCTTTCTGCCTGATATGATGTATGAAAGGCTTAGGTTATTTTTCTTAGCATACTCAAGGAATGTTTCATCTGTTCCATTTGGTAGCTTTTCGTAGGTTGTCTTACCATCTTCATCAGTCTTTACCTGCTTAACTATAGAGCCGCCCTTACCATCAACTATAAAGTCGAGTAAATCTCCCTTATCATTAGCATTAGTAAGAACTCTTGTATCAGAATTAAGCCCGTTTACATCACCTATCTTATCGTCTCCATCTTCTACCTTATGGATAAATAAATCTGATGGTGAATCCTTAATTACTATCTGTGATACATCTGTATATTCAGCAGTTGTATACTTATGGCAGGTCTGACATATATATCCATGTCTGTCTGCATCATATGCAAGACCTTTTGTTTCTCCTGTAGCTCCGCAGATAGGACACTTAGTACCCTTTGACAGTGCCTTTACAGGTGTTACATACTGATATCTTAGTGCGGTTACGCTCTTATCAGAGTTTCCTTCCTCGTAGTAGGTAGTCTTATCCTTATATACCTCAAATGCTATAGGCTTTGACTTCTGATATCCCTCTGGTGCTTGTACCTCTACTAATACGTATGTTCCTGCTCCTAGTGGCTGATAGGTTTCTATATATCCTACCTTTTCCTTAGAGATACTTCCATCATCCTTTACTACCTCTCGCTCTGTTGAAAATGCCTTAAATATACCTACCTCAGAGCCTGAGTTATCAAGCATAAATACCTGCTCTGATTCGTCATAAACAGGGCTTGTAACAGTTCCTTTATAGGTCTTAGCCTCGCTATCCCATGTAATGTTATCTACATCACCTCTAGCCTCAAGCTCTGTTCTTGTTCCTGTTACCTCTTCGGTCTTATACTCTACATTTCCTGTTCCTGCAACACTTGTTGAGCCTGCTCCTGTTACGTCACGGCTTGTTAAGTAAAGCTTAAACAATGCTCCCTCATGGATTATGTTTTCGCCTGTCTTAGCATCTACCTTTTCTACTCTTAGCTTAGATGAATAATAGCTATTCTCCCATGGCTGCATAGCATAAGATACATAGTTCCACTTATTCTTATCGTCTGCCTCATACTGCGGATCTCTATTTCCCCAGTTGCCTTCATCATCTATAATGCCGCCCTTAACTGGATCTAATATAGACCAAGGAACAAGTGCCATAGAATACTTACCGTTTATGGCTCTAGTCTTTCCTGCCATAGTAGCTACGCCATTTTTAACTACGCCATAGTCTATTACATTGCCGTCATTATCATAGTCAACCTTATAATAGATGTTATCAACTGTTCCTGCATCCTCTGAGGTTGAAGACCACTTATATCTTTCTCCTATGGTTTCATTTCCATAGGTAGTTGGCTGTACATCCCAGTCAAGACCGTACTTATATATTTCATAATCGCCATCGTTATTATGAGCCTGTATTACATTTGTTTCCTCATTAAATCTGATAGCATACTTTGCGGCAAGCTCCTCTGGTGTTTTAGAAGCCCAGTATACATACTCACCGCTTGGAGTATCATCATGTACTGTGCCGTCTGAGTCTATCTGTGGTGCATAAGGAACTTCTATCTCCTTTGGCTCGTCTATCTCATAGTGCTTATTAACTAGCTCCTCTGGTATCTGCTCTACTACTACATAAAGTCCATAAGGAAGCCTTGCAGAAGTTCCATAGTAAAGCTGTGAGCCTGAGTTTTCGCTTGCATGAAGAGTGGTTAAATCTCCGTCCTTGTCATACTCATCTGTATCCCACTCGACTGCATATGTATCTAGCTCTGCCATCTTAGCTTCATATGCTGCTACATCTGGCGTACCATCTTCCTTTAGATATCTTTCCCTATTAAATAGAGTATCGTAGTCATATGTATCGCCCTTTACATAGCCTAGCTCTTTTTCATCCTCGTATTCTGCTGCTTCACCCGAATCCTTTTCAGTTAGATAGCCGTTCTTTACAAGGTCACTTACTAGGTATGCCTTAAACTTAAAGTCCTTTACATACTTATTACCTGTACCTACATAACCACCAAAGAGAACAGTAAACGGATCTTTATGTGCTGCATACTGATTATTCGTATTATAGCTTTCCTGTGATACGTCCTTTGTTACCTTTATAGACTGCTTAATAATACGCTCTAATACAGTTAAAGGAGTGATATTCTTAGTATTTCCATCAGCTATGTTCATGTTAGGATAAGATGCTATTATCATCTGCCCTGGATATATAAGATTTACATCCTTTACTACATATGAGCCTTCGTCTAATTCCTTAGTAGTAGCAAAGCCTATAGCACCTACGCCCTTATACTGTAATAGATAATCGTTATAATTAACCTCTGTTCCATCTACAGTAGTAGTCTTTTGGGTTGTAGTAGCTCTTATAGTTATAGACTGCTTTGTTGTTACATCTTCCCAGTCTATATCATTATCAAAGTGGATAGTATAAGTTCCTGTAGCTGCATCATATGTAGTCTTACTATCTAATGACTCAAGTACATAATCCGAATCGCCGAATGTTACATCTTCATAATCGTATTCCTGTTCGATTATAGGTATTCTATTACCATCTGTATCAAGTAGGTACTCGCCTGTCACATAAGTTGCATACTTATATTTAAGTTTTTCTGTTATTAAACTATCTGTATTATCAGTTGTATCTAGTGATGCAGTTACACCTGTAGCAAGGATATAATCAGGCTTAACTATAGCTGTGCCGCCAAGCTCTGTTCCCTTAAGTGTTACATTTGATGGATCATATGAAATCCATATATGGCTCTTTACATCACCTCTACCTGTTATGGCATCTGATACATCCTTCTTAACCCATACAAGACCTGTCTGTGATGGATTTTCATCTGTTACCTTATCATATACGCAGCTTAGGCTTGTTGTATAATCATAAAGAAGCTTTACCTTATAGCTTGAGCCTTCTGCCGTAATGCTATAAACAGTTCCTGCATTCCACATCTTGTTAGTAGCATACCAGTTGAGTATTCCCTCAACTAGCTCCTGATTAGTAGATGCATTTACAGTTATAGTAGTCCAAGGTGAGCCAAGGTCTGTGCTGCTATCAAGACATACCTTATAGCCAAGTGTCTTTAGGGCTTCATTTGCCTTATCCTTAGCATAGGTAGTATCAGCTCTTCCTATCCAAGAAGCGTAGTCTGAATCTGTTGTCTTAACCTCAAAGCTTCTTCCTGTTAGGTAGTTTGTATTTCTCCTTATCCAAGAATAAGTAACCTCTGTTCCGTCTGGATCTACTATATAATTACCGTCTGAATCAGTTGCATATATAGGACCATTATTATCTGTCTTTATCTCGCCGCCCTTAGCTACCTGATAGCCTGTTATCTTTTGATGGCTTCCTATTACCTGCTGCTCTGTCTTTGTTACTGTTACTATCTTAGATAGGTCAAAGGTAGTTCCCTCTGGATATCCAGATACAACTATATCAAAGCCATTTTCGGTCTTATAGTAATTAACATCAAACATAGTCCATGAGCCGTCCTGCTCATCAACTACTCTATATATTTCAGATACATCTATTGTTCCTGCTGCCGCTATAGCCTGAGTACCAGTTGCTCCTCTGTTTGACTCTGAAAGGTTAATTCCGCTTATAGAAAGCTCATATCCCTCTGAACGACTTAACTCTTGTACATAGTAGCTTCCAAGTATCAATGGATGTCCTATCCATGTATCCTTTGGATATTTGTTTTCTATATAAGGAGTTGACTCTGGCGTTGTTATCTCTGGACCAGTCCAGCTTATATCAGTTCTCTTTTCTATAGCACCAGTATCATAATTATATGTCATTCCTGGTACTTCGGTCATAGCCATAAATGAGGCATCACCATTTTCATCAGTTGTTGCAACTGCAACTAGGTCGCCTGCTCTATAGACTATTCCTGTCTTTCCATCAGGATGCGTAATGTTATTTTGAGCAAACAGACCATATACTGCTCCCTCTAAGGTTGCATCGCCCTGAGTTTTAGCATATGAGCCGTCTTCATCTTCTTTAAAGAGGTCAAGGTCACGCTTATTTATATGTACCTCACCCTCGGTTCTTCTATCGTAGATATGGAAGGTATATCCTATAGTTGTGGTATCTCCCCAAGGCTCTACATCTGGCTCATCATCCATTTCGGCATCAGGAAGTTCATCTGATAGACCAGTTATAGGATAACCGCTTCCATCACCGCTATCATCATCACCATCTGATGTAAGAGATGGCAGACCAACGCTTGTTAAACTTTGCAGCATAGAGCTTATGCTTGATACCATGCTATCTAGTCTTGCCTGCCTTGCATTAGATGCTGTGCTAGTGTCTAGTCCGTCATTATGCACGGTATAGTTTTTATCTATAAGAGTATATACATAGTCTCCCTCAGATAAAAGTGCATTTGTTGCATTTGATGAAGTGCTATCATCAGCAACTGTTCCATCAAGTACGTTTCCTTCCTCGTCATAAAGTGCGTTTGAAGAGGTTGAGGTTGTAGTTGATGAAGATGTGTTTGATACTTTCTCGTTGTTATCTGATTTACTATCATTACTATCTTCATCACTATTTGTACTCTTACTTGCACTAATACTTAATGCATTAGACGTAGTTGAAGAACCTAGAGCATTATTATTACTATTAGCTGCTTTAACTTCTTCTGACTTATTTGTTTCGTCTTCGGTATTCTTAGTATCTACTTTAATATCAGAACTGGTTTCTGCTTCGTCTTTTGTAGTAGTCTCTGCTACGGTTTCTTTAGTGCTTGATATAGTATTTACTGAATTAGATACAGTTGCTGACTTATTATTATTTGTAGTTGTAGCTGTATTATCAGTATCGCCCACAAGCTCTATAGCATTACTACCGTTTGATACTACTCTACTATCTTCAAGTGATACCTCGTTTGCAGCTGCTGTCTTAATTATAGGCTGAGTAGCTTTCTTAACCTTAACAGTAGCCATAGCCTTAGTATTTGCCTGTATCTCCATATCAGTTGCTATAGAAAGACTAAGTAGGCTATTAGTAATAAGGCTTCTTCCGTTAGATATTTCTCTTGAGGTTGCTCCTGCCTGTGATGATATAAGACCGATTACTGGTATCTTTTCATCATCGTTATGCTCGCCATGAAGGATATATCCCTGACGTGCCTTTATCTCCTTTACTGTATATTGATACTCAAGCTTGATAAAGGTTTCATAGGTATCATCCCTATCATTAAGCATTGCATCCTTTGCTTCGTAGCAATCATCTGTAGTTCCATCTCCCATGCAGTGGAAATGAAAGCCCTCATCTGCTAAATCCTTACATCTTTGAATCTGAGTATTCCAGCATCTTTCTAGCTCTTCATTTATAGCCTCGGCTCTGTCTATTTCCTCCTGATTGGTTACATTGCCCTCTTCGTCTGTCTCAGGCTCTGGAACTTCTGCGTAGTCAGGCTCTGGATGTCCTAAGCAGTAGGTTTTGTCATAGTGGTATTCTTTATCATCATGATGAGAAAAATGTCCATTCTCATCTGTAGTCGATAAAGGAGTAACGTTGCACTTTTTAAATCCATTCCATGTGGCAGGCTTTGGATTCATAAAGCTTTTTCCAACTGTTCCATCCGTTCCGTCACCTAGCTGATTATCGTTAAAGGCTTCGTATATTTCAAACTGTGAGTTCTCTAGGTTCTTTCCTGTTTCTGCACAATACTTTTGTAGGTCGAAGTTATAATCTGATTCAAAGGTTTCCTCATGCTCTAGGATTTTAGGTTGGTGGTATTCGTATTCAATGGGAGTTGGCGGATTAGGAGTTTTTCTCTCCCCTGCTCCGACATAAAGAAAGCCCATATTACTAGCTAGTACCAATGTTTGGCAAGCATCATTTGTATGGAAAACGCAAAGAGTTTCTGTTACCTTTGCTCTTGAATAAACACCAGGAGGACACAGAACCTGCGCATAACCCTCCTGTGGTGGATTATCATCTAGGTTGTACCAAAAGATTAGGTTGTTCCCTGATACGCTATGATTAACACCCTTCCATGTGCTTGTATCCCATGCAGCATTTAAAATCTCAGGATAGCCTGTGCAGTCTATGGTAATTTCCCATCTGTCTCCATTTTTAGTCCATGTATTGCCGCCTATGCTCTTTCCCTCTAGCGTAACTACTCCGCCCGCAACGCCTGCTACCATTCCATTAGGGAGATTTGTCTCTGCATAATTATCTGCAAGTGCATATGCCTCTGCTCCTATCTGATTAACTAATGCTGCATTTGTTCTTGTATGAGAAGCAGCTACTCCTACCCATTTTAAAGCCTCCTCCCAATATCCCGTTGCAGCCGCCCAGATAAGTGTTTGGATAGCTACATATGCATTTGTATTGCCATTATATTTTTCTGCATAGTAGCTTGCTAAAAGCGACAGCCTTCTATATGCCTCATCACTATTTATATATGAACCACCCTCTGTCGATGTATATGTAGTGATATTCGTCTGTCTTGGCTCTGCCTTAAAGCCATTACCATTTGAAAGTGCTGGCGTTATGCAAAATGAAAAGTCTGAATATCCAGCACTCCATACATAGAAGCAGCTCCTGTTATGTGCCTGATGCATAAATGGTATCGCACCGCCAGTCCACAGATTTGCTCCATGCGACCAGCTGCCTGTTGCATAGCTTACTAGCCTTGGAATATGTATGCCTCCAAAAATTGTTGTAATAGCTACGGCTATCATCAAAATCCATGACGAAATTCGCCTAGCTATATTTTTATAATAGCTTCTCCTATTTTTTTCTAAAATATGTTTGATTTTTCTCCTATCCACTCTGTTATCTCTTCCCTTCCTTTCTTAGAATATTTTTATTTTTAATTTCATGATTGTTTTTCTATGAAATAAAAATTCATTTGGATAATTTGATATTAATGCCGACATTGGCATGTCCTTTGATAAAAGCGATATTGATTAAAGCACGATGAATATGAAATTTTTGAAATTGATGCGTAATAGCTTGATTTGATTATTTAAGTAATAGAGTGATTGAATGGTTTAAGCACTAGTCTGATTTAATTATTTAAACACTATAGCGATTAAATTGATTTGATTTAGCGATAGATCACGTCGATTATTTATATGACTTTAGAATTTATATTTGATTTCCCGAATTTCGATTATGACTTTAAGAGCTAATTTTTTCTGATTACTTTTTCTTCGTGCCCTTAATTATAGAGAAAGTCTTATTTGAGTTCAAGCCATTACAAAAAGAAATCTCTCTTTATTTTATTAAATTTAATTTATTTAATTTTCGATTGGACAGCTAAAATCATATTTTTAATAGAACATACTTTCGTTTCGGGCAGGAGCATTTGCCAATGCTTCTTGCGTATATTATTTAAAATCCGTATAATAGGCATCATTGATATACGCAAATATGTTTGCTAAGGAGACTACATGAATACAACCACGAAAAAATTAACCCTGTCTGCTATGTTTATCGCACTCGGAATAGTTCTTCCTATATTTACAGGTCATATACAGCTTATAGGCAATATGCTTCTTCCTATGCATATTCCTGTTTTTCTTTGCGGTCTGATATGCGGCTGGCAATACGGACTCGTAGTCGGAGCAGTCCTTCCTATTATGCGATCTGTAATATTTGGAATGCCACCTCTATATCCTGTTGCAATAGCCATGACATTTGAGCTCGCAACCTATGGATTTGCTGCAGGCTTTTTATATAATAATTTATCTAGGTGGCAGTGCATAGTAGCTCTTTATCGCTGCATGATTTTGGCTATGCTTGCCGGCCGTATAGTTTGGGGCATAGCTGAAATTATTCTTCTAGGCATCACGGGCAATGTCTTCACATGGCAAGCCTTTATCGCAGGTGCATTTCTTAATGCCATACCGGGAATCATCATTCAGCTGACATTAATTCCTGCTATTATGCTAGCATTAAATAAAACAGGATTAGTCAAATTCAAAAAGGCAAATGCAGGTAAGGTTGCTGCCTTTTAATCAAATAATTTTATGAAAATACCAGATAAGCTAACAAATTTAATAGATGAAAAAATATCGCAGCGACCTTTTATTATGGCAATAGATGGTCGCTGTGCTTCTGGTAAAACCACCCTCGCTAATGAACTAAAAAACATTTATCATTTTAATGTAGTACATATGGATGATTTTTACTTGCCATTTAATAAAAGAACAAAAGCTACCGAAGTCCTTCCCGGTGGGCACATTGACTATACAAGGCTTCTTGATGAAATTCTAATTCCATTTAATAAAGGTGAAAATGCTACCTATATTCCATATGACTGCCACAATGATATGTACCTTGATCCGATTTTTCTTGATTGTAATAATGGAATTATAATCGAAGGCTCTTATAGTCTTTATTCTAGCCTTAGAAGCTTTTATTCTATAAAGGCTTTCTTAGATATATCAAAAGAGCTGCAGCACATACGGCTTGCAGCTCGAAACAAAAATACTCTTCAAAATTTTATAACTACATGGATTCCAAAGGAAGAATATTATTTTGAAAAATGCGATGTAAAAAATGCCTGCGATATAATTATTCCTGCTAACCTTCTATCCTAGCTACTTGCTTACATCTTCCCTTTCACAAAGCTTTGCAACATGCACCTCGTTTCCATGCTCCTTTATAAGGCTAATCAAATCATCCGTCTTAATCCAAACTGTCGCAGTATTTTCATTAGGATGTATGCCTAGCTTGTTGCCGTCAAATTCATCATCTATATAAAAGATTACTCTATGCTCTGGATCATTTAAAAGTCCAAATGGTGATACAGAACCCGGTGCTATCTTTAGATATTCCATAAGCTCATCGCTAGATCCAAAGGATAGATTCCTAAGTCCCTCCTGTCTTCTAAATGCCTTAAGGTCTACCCTCTTATCTCCTCTAACTGTTATAAGATAATAATGCTGCTTCTTATCATCTCTTACAAATAGATTTTTGGCATCCCACTCTGGATATAAAAGCTCTACTCCGCCAAACTCTCCCATATGAAATACAGCCTCATGCTCTGTTACCTCATATGATACATTGTGTGCCTTTAGGTAATCATATACTTCTTGCTTATTCATTTTAGTCTCCTAATATTTTGATTATTACTTTTTTATGCCTGCGAGATACCTGCATATATTGGTTTTATGCAAATTGATATTTTACTGATAGCATTTATTAGTGATGTTATTGTTAATTTCTAGTCACCATTATTCCTTACAAAATAATTTGTCATATTCCTTCACTGCTGCATCATCCGGATAATAAACTGACGGATCAGAATAAACTCCTCTAAGCTCTTTTATTTTATTCTCATCAAATACCTTAAGCATAAAAAATGGACTCTGCTCATTTTTTTCTAGGCCCTTATAATATATACCATAATTTGATGCACTCTCAAAGCCAAATTGACTATAATAAAATGGATTGCCTGATAAAACTACGCAAGGATAGTTTAGAGCCCTCGCCTTATCTAAGGTATATTCTATAAGTTTTTTCCCATAGCCCTTAGCTTGAAATTTTGGAAGCACGCCAACAGGTCCAAGAAGAAGTATCTTTTTATCCTTACCGTCATCTGCTTTTATATCTGACAGCATGTAAGCTATCGCAGCAACTATACTTTTATTCTCCTCACAGACATACTCAAGCTCGGGCACAAAATCCTTATCCTGCCTCATATTATGGAGCACATAATGCTCTATAGCACCCTCTCTATATACATTCCAAAACGCCTCTCGGATAACGCTTTCTACCTCGTGATAATCTGCCTCCGTAGGTTTTCTTATAGTCATTATTTTTCCTCTTTATTTCTCAAAATAGTCAAGGCATCTTTTTTTATAATCCTCTGCCTCATCATATACCCCATGTCCATATCCCTCGCCATACAGGTATATATCACAGCCAAGCTTATCTGCTATCTCCTCAGATCCCTTTGCTGTTACTATCTTATCTTCCTTTGCTCCAAGCACAAGCACTGGGCATTTTATTTCATTTAATCTGTCATATACGTTAAACGCAAGGCAGGCATTTGCAAGAATTATAAACCTTTCATATTCCTTATCTGTTATTCCAAGATTAGATGATACAATTACATCTCTATAGGCAGATATAGTTTTTTCTGAATAGACATTATCTACAAAGCTTTCTATAAGACCAAGCTCATCCTTTTTTCTTGCAAGCTCTATCCAAATGCTTCCTATGTCCGTAAGTGTCTTATTAGGTCTTGCTAATGTTGAGCCAAGTATCAGCTTCTTAACTAGCTTAGGATAATCCATAGCTATATACTGTGCTATCATACCACCCTGCGATACACCAAATATATATGCATCAGCTATGCCAAGCTCCTTCATTGCCTTTGCAGTATCATCTGCCATATCCTTTATGGAATATCCTGCATGGATATCCTCTTTTCTATCAAAAACATATACTGTATAATCTTCTGTAAAAATTTTATAAGCATCCTTTATCGCATCTGCCAGCCCCATAATGCTATGAATAGATAGACCTGGGATAATGACAAAATTTTTATTTCCGTTTCCGAATTTTATATACTTAAGTTCCGACATATGTTCACTCTACTCCCCATAATATTTGTGCATGCTATTTGCTGCCATTTTATAAATATTTCCTTGTAATATTTTTGATAAGCCTTCTAATTCCACCTATCAATTCAACATTCCTTTTCATTACCTGTGATACTTAATTTACTTTACTATCAAATACCTTCTTTCGGTGTTCTATGTCTTTTCTTAGTTGCTCTTTTTCTTCATCAGTAAACGCAAGTAATTCTTCCATAGGAACACCGAGAGTTATTCCTATCTTAAATAGCTGTTCGGCTGGGGAATTATTCATATTCCTTTCACCATTTTCATAATTCTGATAGGTTCTTACAGACAAGCCAGCGATCTGAGCCATCGCTGTTTGTGAATATCCCATTTCTTTTCTAAGGTTTATCAGCTTAATGTTCTTAGTCCTCTTTTTTAAGGATTGAAAATATCTATCTGTCTGCCCTGGAAGTCTGTCTCGCTTATCATTAGTCATGCCTACCCTGTTTTGAGTATTTTCTCTCCCAACGCTTATTATATCATCAGCTACTATCCTGTTACGCTTAACCTTTCCTAGGTTTGTTGGCGTTAATGCCTTTTTACCTCTCTGACCCATATTTTATATTTGCAAAGGCTATTTTGCCCTGCTCTCTCCTTTCTAACCAATAAATAATAAGTACCGCTTTTTCTCTTTGCAAATGAAGCCTTGAACTGTAGAAAAGCCCTCTCCATTCCGACTTGTTTTTTATATATTAGTTATTCCCTAGTTTAAAATCATTAGGCATATTTTTAATAGCAGAATCCATTAGATAATCCATATCTTTTTCGTCATCTCTATTAGTCCTGTTCACATTTACATTAGGAAAGATGAATACGCAGCCTCTCTTATAGCATGCCATAGAGTTTCTTCCGCACAATCTGTAGGATTTAACATCTGGGTTCTTAAGCTTAGGAAATAGCCTGTCTATTGCAGCCACTTCCTCTTGTGTGTATTTAATTTGATTACTATTTAGTTGCTTGTTATATTATACTACAATCACACGCCGCTTGCAAGAGGTATAATATATATTTTATTATTCTCCAAATATGCGTTGTTATTTCCTTGGTTTCCTTTGCCCTAGCAAGGCTTTGCTTTGAGGCTTCGCTTGATATGGTACTTTCTGCATCCCCACTTAAAAAACGATGCACCAACTCGGTGCATCGTCATCTAAAATCTAATTATTTATTACAGTCCATTTGACTGATTGTAAGCATCGCATATTAGATTTGAATTCTTTATAACTATGTTGATACCTATCCATGATGAAATTCCACATGTAAAATATGCAAATACAAACCACATAAGAACTGAAGTACCATTCTCCTGGAAGTTCATGCCATATCTTGGAGCATTTATTGCTAGACGATTAGCAATCTTATACCACCAATAATAAGCATAAATTCCGCAGGTTAATATAGAAAGAAGCACAAATGATGCAAGACCTGGTGTGCTATCTCCATCTCCCTCGCAGGCTACATTAACATCCTGAGCCATAGAATATACAAACCACCAGTCATATATACCACAGGTTATTAAGCCAAGGAAAATATATGCAAGTAAGCTTCTATCTGTCTTTAGCTTAGTGCCATTTCCTGCCGGTCCACTGCCAAAAGCATTCTGGATATCCTGCTCTGTCTTTGCGAAATCATTCTCTACGGAATCACATGCTGACTTAATGTCATTTGCTGCATTATCTACTACATTTTTAATGTTATCACTATCCATTACATTACCCCCTCGTTTTGTTTTATGCCTAGGTTATTATAAACATATAACTATTTACTGTCAATAAATCGGGCAGCTCCTGATGGAAAGGTTATCCCCCTCGCTCTTCCTAGCTTTCACCAGGCTACTTCCCCGGATATGTTATAAGAGATCCTACATTATATCCTGAAAGCTTTTTTCTTCCTTCAAGGCCTGCAAGCTCCATTACAAAGCAAATCTTAGTTACCTCGCCTCCGAGCTGCTCTATAAGCTTAACCATCGCCTGAGTTGTTCCGCCTGTTGCTATAAGGTCATCTACTATAACAACCTTCTGCCCTGGCTTTATGGCATCCTTGTGGATCTCTATCTCTGCCTGACCATATTCAAGGTCGTAGGCTATGCTTATAGTTTCGCAAGGGAGCTTTCCCTTTTTTCTTATAGGAACAAATGCCTTATGCATGGCATATGCAGCTGGAACTCCAAATATAAAGCCTCTTGATTCTGGGCCTACTATAATATCGCACTCAACATCGCTAATCATATCTACAAGGCCGTCTACGCTAAGCCTAAGTCCGTCGGCATCCTGCAATATACTTGTTACATCTCTAAATATAATTCCCGGCTCTGGAAAGTCAGGTATACTTCTTACATATTCCTCTAATTTTTTCATGTCTACTCCTATCCCTCGTATAGAGGATATTTATCGCATATTTTACCAACTTCACTTCTTATATAATCTGCCTTTGATTCAAAATCATTTGCTGCAAGCCATATAAGATGTGCTATAACCTCCATGTCGCTCTCAACTAAGCCTCTTGATGTTACTGCTGGAGTTCCTATACGCACTCCACTTGTAACAAATGGGCTCTCTGGATCATTAGGTACAGTATTTTTATTTAATGTGATATATACCTCGTCACATCTTCTTTGAAGCTCCTTACCTGTAACTCCTGTACCTCTAAGGTCTACAAGCATAAGGTGATTGTCTGTTCCGTCAGAAACTATCTTAAAGCCTTCCTTCTTAAGTGACTCGCAAAGCACGCTTGCATTTGCAACTATCTGCTTTTGATAGGTCTTAAACTCTGGCTTTAATGCCTCGCCAAAGCATATAGCCTTAGCAGCTATAATATGCTCTAGTGGTCCGCCCTGAGTTCCAGGGAATACTGCCTTGTTGAAGTTATATTTTTCATTTGCTTCCTTGTTTGCAAGGATCAGTCCGCCTCTAGGTCCTCTAAGAGTCTTATGTGTTGTAGTAGTAACAACATCTGCATATGGAAATGGATTCGGATGAAGACCAGTTGCAACCAGTCCTGCGATATGGGCAATGTCTACCATAAGTGCAGCACCGCATTTGTCACATATATCTCTGAATCTCTTAAAGTCTATAGTTCTTGCATATGCACTCGCACCAGCGATTATAAGCTTTGGCTTACACTCAAGTGCCTTCTTCTCAAGCTCCTCATAATCTATATATCCATTAGAGTCTACTCCATAAGGAACTATATTAAAGAAGAGTCCAGAAAAATTAACCGGTGAACCATGTGTCAAGTGTCCGCCCATATCTAGGTTAAGTCCCATAACTGTATCACCCGGCTTAAGCATAGATATAAAGACTGCCATATTTGCCTGTGCACCAGAGTGTGGCTGAACATTGGCATAGTCACAGCCAAAAAGCTTTTTTGCTCTTTCGATTGCTATAGTTTCTACTATATCTACATCCTCGCAGCCGCCATAGTATCTCTTACCCGGGTAGCCCTCTGCATACTTATTTGTAAGCACCGTTCCCATAGCTGCCATAACAGCCTCAGAAACTATATTCTCAGATGCTATAAGCTCTATGTTTCTTCTTTGCCTTGCACATTCCTTTTTTATAGCCTCGCCTACCTCACTGTCATACTTAGCTATAAATTCCATATTTTGATCTACCATAATTACCTCCTAATTTTAGCTTCTTATAATATACTTTAAACTTATTTGAATTTCCACCCTTTAATTACAAGCTGAATCTGTTTTTTGCCTTGATATTCATTAATCTGCGGATAATATATAATATCAACAGCCTTTTTATCTCCCATATCCTTTATAAATTCGTCCGCATAAGCAAATACAAGTGCAGCTATATATTTGCCGTTCTCTGCCTTAAGCTCTAGCTTAATAACATTTTGCTCCTTACCCATAATTCTAACATTCATTATAGCCATATTCTTTTGGGCAAATGCTGGCTTTTCGTTTGCATTGCCAAATGGCTCTAAAAGCTCCAAATCAGATATAAGCTTCTCGGTTATATACGAGCATGGCATAGCCGCATCTATCCACAGCCTTTGAATAAAATCCTCTTCCTTTAGCTTTGAATTTTCGTTAAGCCTTTTTCTTAGCTTATTAACATTAGTCTCTTCAAGGCTCATGCCTGCTGCCATTGGATGGCCGCCAAACTTAATCAGTAAATCGCTAACGCTGCAAAGAGCATCAAACATATGATATGCTTCTATAGATCTTCCAGAGCCCTTAACCATACCCTCATCTGTTTTAGTTAAAACTATAGTCGGCTTGTTGTACTTTTCCTTTATTCTTCCTGCTATAATTCCAGCTATAGATTCATGGCAATCGTCAAGATATATAACCAGCACATCATCCTTTTTATACAAAAGATCAACCTGCTTTATCGCATCATCTACTCCCTTAGTAGTCATATCCTTTCTTTGATTATTAAGCATAGTAAGATGTGCTGCAAGCTCCACTGCCTTATCTATATCCTGCGACATGAAAAGCTTAAGCGATAGCTTTGCACTTTCTAGTCTTCCGCCAGCATTAAGGCATGGTCCTAAAACATATCCTATACTATATGCACTAAGCTTATTTTTATTAAGTGCACATGCATCTATAAGAGCATTTAATCCTATATTTTTACATGCCGATATTTGCTTTAGTCCTTCCTTAACTGCTATTCGATTTTCATCAAGAAGTGGCATAACATCACCGACTGTAGCTATAGCCGCAAAACAAAGAAGCTCCTCCCAGTATTTTAAATCTATATCAAAGCTTTTATACAGCTCCTTTACAAGCTTATAGGAGACCATTGCACCACATATATTTTTATATGGATACTTGCAAGCCTTTTGCTTTGGATTAATTATCGCATCTGCCTTTGGAAGAAGCTCGCTCCCAGCCTCATCTAGCCTAATGTCGTGGTGGTCTGTAACTATAACTGTCATGCCATAGTCCTTAGCGACTGCTATCTCATCTATCGCCGCTATGCCATTGTCACAGGTTAGTATGGTATCAACTCCCTGCTCATATGCCGCATCTATTATACTTTTATTTATTCCATATCCATCCTTTATTCTATCTGGGATTTCATAATCAACATCAGCACCGCATTTTTTTAGTGCAACAAGAAGTATATATGTAGAGCATATCCCGTCTATGTCGTAATCTCCGACTATGCGAATTTTCTTTTTCTCATCTATCTTTTTATGTATTAGCTCTACTGCCTCCTTGCAGTCCTTAAGAAGACTTCCATCATGCATATCATCAAGCGTTCCATTTAAGAAGCTGTCCATATGCTCCTCGCTAACATCTCTATCTACCATAATCTTAGCTATAACTGGATCAATGTTAAAACGAGCCGCTATTTTATTAAAGTCGGCTCGTTTTGTATATAGCATCCACTGCGTATTACTCATATTTTATTCCTATCCTAATAATTAATATAGCTGCTCGAAGCTTTCATAGTGATCGTCTGTATAATATATAAGTCCGTCATTTGAATAGATAATTCTTTTTGCATTTCTATATCCGTCTGTATAGTCTATGTCACATTCATAATATTTTCTTCCGTTTTTTTGAGGAAGCTTTTTGTCATAGTTTCCAAACCTGCTGCCGCCTATACTTATGCCCGGAAGGACATCCGAGAGAGTACCATTTTTTGAATCCCATCCGGCAGCCTCTGCCTCTTTCTTTGACATATAATTACTTGGCAAATGCTCATACTTATGAATGTATAATGCAACCTCATCCTTGGATGTATAATTGCCTATTTCGATAACATTAACATCTGCCTTAGCTTTTGGCAACTCCTCTGCGGTTTGAATCTCCGTGGGCTCCTCATCTTCTAAGGCATGTGTTTCTTCTATATGATCCTTTATGCTCTCTCTTGCCTGCTCTGTAACCTTCTTTGTTTCAGTTTGTAAAATGGATGCCTGGGCACTTGTACCCCTAGTGCAGGCTCCAAGCACAAACATAACAAGCAAAATAGCAATAGGATACCAATGTAATATATGATTAATTATACGCCTTCTGCGTTCTCTTCGTCTTTTATACATAGTCAGCTTTCTTTTTCATAGGAAAGTTCGCTCTATGAATTATGTCACTTAATATTTGTAATAGATATAATACTAGTTCTTGTATATTTCATTATACATTAATATTATGTAAAATCAACTATAAATTGTGGCGTTTATCCCTCTTTGCTTCAAGATATGGTGAGTTTTTGTGCTATATGCGAGCTTTTTGGAGCAAAGAAAAAATACAGTAAACCACCGCATATTGTGGTTTGCTGTATTTTTAATTAATTTGGATATGTATACTCCTGCGCGCCTATATTATGTAAATAAGCTTCAAAAGTTTCTAACTTTCATGTCTGAAACTTTTACTTTTTATAAAGTTTCCGACTTGCATATCCGAAACTTCTTGATTTTTATTTTAATCAAGTATATATTAATATTAGAAAATCAAAGGAGGTTATTATGGAAAAGCTTATCAACAGACCACAATATCTTAACCAACTTATCGAGAATAAAGATGTAGATCTAGTAAAGATTGTTACAGGAATACGCCGCTGCGGAAAGTCATCCCTGCTAGATCTTTTTCATGTATATCTATCCGAACAAGGTATAGCTGATACTAATATAATTCATATGAATATGGAGTCACTACAGTATCATGACATAACAGATTATCTTTCTTTCTATGATTATGTCAGCGGTAAAATGACAAAGGGCAAAAAATATTATCTTATTTTTGATGAAATACAGATGGTAGCACATTGGGAAAGGGCGATCGAATCATTTCGCCTAGATTTTGATACAGATATATATATAACAGGCTCTAATGCATATCTGCTATCAACCGAATTCTCTACACTGCTATCCGGAAGATATGTAGAAATACGTATGCTTCCTTTATCCTTTAAGGAATTTCTTAGCTTCTATAATTTTACTACTGGTACTACTATAGAAGATAAATTTCAAAGCTATCTAAAATTTGGCGGAATGCCAATCCTTAAGGATTACCATTTTAATGAAGCAAGAATCAATCAGGCACTAGAGGGGATCTATTCAACCGTTATATTACGCGATATTCTGCAGCGAAATAATGTCATAGACCAAACAACCCTGCATAAGGTTATGCTGTTTCTATGTTCAAACATAGGCAGCGTTACATCGCCAAATAATATAGGAAATGTTCTTTCTAATGAAGGAGATATCTCAAGGGGCAAATCAATTAATATAGCTGGCAAGACCGTAGACAAATATATATCTATGCTACAAAATGCCTTTATATTTTTCTCTATAGGGCGATATGATATCAAAGGAAAACAGCTTCTTAAAACACTGCAAAAAAATTATATTGTCGATATAGGCTTTCGTAATATGCTTCTGGGATATCGTGATGCCGACAGGGGGCATATTCTTGAAAACATAGTTTTTCTTGAACTGCTTCGCCGAGATTATCGCGTCTATATAGGAAAGGTTGGAGTAAATGAAATCGACTTCATTGCTGAAACTCCAAACAGAAAACTATATATACAGGTTGCTGAAAGTGTACAATCCACAGATACTCTCGAGCGTGAGCTACGCCCTTTAAACATGGTATCCGATAATTATGAAAAAATAATACTATCTATGGATCGAAGCTTTATAAATACATATGATGGTATTAAATTGATTAATTTGATTGACTGGTTGCTTGAAGACTAGTTTTTGCAGGATTTCCCTATATAATAACATACTCCTCTGGCTCTATTGTGTCATTTTGCCCAAACAGGGTTACTTCACCTTTTCCTATGATTTTATATACTCTAATGCTGTCCGTCGGTCCTACATATCTATCTAGCTCCGATAATAATTTATTATAAAGCTTTTTTGATATCATCGCCTCAAATGCAGACTTTTGCACTCTAAATCCATATCCGCTAAGCAGCTTTACTAATTTATTCCTAAGCTTAGTTTCGGATATATCATATATTATAAGAGTATATACATTGCCCTCTGGTTTTATATCCTCATCTGTATTCCAAAAATAATTTTCCATACGCTCACCTTATTATAACTGGATTATAAATACTTGGTTCTTCATTCTCGATAGCTCTTGATAATGCTGACACCTGTAGCTCAAGTGCCTGTCTAAATCTTGTAGGATAGTCCACGTCACTTAGATACTTCATAGATGTTCTGAATTTATTCTCTAGCTTATGGATATAAGCCCTCATGCCATCATTGTCTATAATCACTCCTCCAGTTTCTTCATCCCTTGTAAATTGTCCTAGCTGTATCTCATATCCATTTATCATACTCATAACTGTAGTGTCTACAATTACCGCTCTCCACTCCTCCATCATATCGCTTGCAAGCGTTGGATGCTTTTCTCTATCACTATGTATAAATCCAAAATACGGATTAAGCCCCTTTGCTTGAAGCTTACCATATATTTCATTTAGTAATATAGAATATCCCAAGCTTATCATGGAGTTAAACGGATCTTTTGGCGGTCTCTTGTTTCTGCCCGTAAAGTGAAAATCTTTATCTATAAGCATCCCCAATGCTGAAAAATATACTCTTGCTGCTAATCCTTCATAACCCATAAGTACATCTATAGCATCTGCTGTTTCTATATTTCTTTCAATTATTTTTATCTGTTTTATTTTGTCATCAATATCCACATCACTATTTTTTGAATATCTTCTAAGTATTACTACTTGATTTGATATCTTAGCCTTAATAATACGCCTTGCAAGCCCTAGCCTAAAATCCATGTTGTCATACAGCCTAGCCTGCTGCCTTTGTCTGCTGGTATTTACATGGTTAGTCGAGGTTAGCTTTCCAAAGTAAGAACCATTAGATGAATAAAAGCTAATGTCTATGCCTCTTGTTAGGCAGCTTTTCATACACTGCGATGTGATTTGTGAATTTCCAAATATCTCTATAGCTTCTATGGGCTCTATGGGCAATGTTTTTTTCATTCCGTCTTTATAATCTATGGTAAGTCTGTTTGTCGAAAATCCTATCGTTGCTCCTTGCTCGCATATATAAATGTAGCTCATATTCTATAACCTCCTGTTTGGAAATTATTTTTTAGATGCTCTTCTGGCACTTCGCCACGTGCTCATATAGCGAAGCTAATGTCCCCTGTCGGGGTTATATATCTCAATGAAACGGCAGGATATTCTCACCAGCTTATAGTTTAGTGTTTCCGTCCCCTCATTCGGGGTTATATATCTCAATGCGTACAGGTGGACGGAGAGAAAAGCAAAAAGAAAAAGTTTCCGTCCCCTTATTCGGGGTTATATATCTCAATCTGAACATTGAGCAAGCGAGAGCAGAACCGGATTATTGTTTCCGTCCCCTCATTCGGGGTTATATA
>CAVBBU010000020.1:0-21090 GCA_963593765.1 Bacteroidaceae bacterium
TAATATAAAAGCTTAAAATAGAGATAGAATAAAACCTGCATATATGTGACCAAGCAAAACAACCTGAGTCTTGGCACATATATGCAGGCATTTAATATATTCTTATATATAAAAACAACCATTAAATATCGTCTAATATTATGAAAATACAAATACAGAAAAAAACAATATAAAACAGCTAAAACTCAAGCATTTATTTAGCCTGCATACTCTTCTTTTTGATATCCGTATAGCTAATTATTAGATCCACGCAACCATCTATACCAAGCGGACTACTATTAATGCATAAATCGTAGCTCCTGCAATCGCCCCACTTTTTGCTTGAATAATAATTATAATAGCTAGAGCGCCTTTTATCAGTCTTAACCATTATGTCCTTAGCCTTTGTCGCATCTACAGAATGGCTAGCCATAAGCCTTTTAATTTTATCCTCTTCATCGCCGCTAACAAATATCTTTATAACATTAGGATTTTCTGCAAGAGCATAGTCTGCACAGCGACCTACTATAACGCATGACTCTCTATCTGCTAGGTTTTTGATAGCATCAAACTGTGCTAGAAAAATCTTATGGTTAATAGGCATATCAGTATATCCTGCTGTGGTATATCCTAGAGAATATGTATCCATAACAAGCGAATATAAAAAGCTGCTGGTCGGCTTCTCATCATGAGTTTCAAAAAGCTCATG
Source organism: Bacteroidaceae bacterium (assembly GCA_963593765.1). Lineage (GTDB taxonomy): Bacteria > Bacillota > Clostridia > Lachnospirales > Lachnospiraceae > CAVBBU01. Next base: position 689 of record CAVBBU010000020.1, read on the forward strand.
GCAAAGTCCACTTTCCTTTGCTGCAAGTGTTAGAAGCTCCTTATCATAGCATTTGATTCCCAGCTTTTTAGCAAGCTCCTGACCTATCCTTCTTCCTCCACTACCTGATTGCCTTCCTATTGTATATACAATATTATTTGACATATGTAAGTCCTCCTTCCAAGTATTCATATATTTATTATACTATATTTGCCTTAAAAACGTAAGCATAGCATATATCGCTCTTTTTATTTTTCTTTATATTCAGCTAACAATTTCTTTACTCTAATCATTTTGCTTCTATCGTATTTTATCTAATAGCTCATTAAAATAATCGGGAAGCTTAGAATTAAATTCCATATACTCTCCTGTTCTAGGATGCACAAAGCCTATCATAATCGCATGAAGTGCCTGCCCGGTTATAAGGCTGCTTCCCTTTTTATTTCCATATACATTATCACCTAAAAGCGGATGATGTATGTAGGACATATGAACTCTTATCTGATGCGTTCTTCCTGTCTCAAGCCTACATTCTATATAATCATAATCTCTAAAGCTTTCAAGTACAGTATAATGCGTAACAGCTCTTTTGCCATTGATAGTATCTACAGCCATTTTCTTTCTGTCATTTTTACTTCTGGCTATAGGCGCATCTACGCTGCCACTACTCTCCTTTAAATTGCCGCAAACTATAGCTCTATATCTTCGGTTTATGGTATGCTCCTTTAGCTGCTCGGCTATGGATTTGTGGGCAATGTCATTTTTACAAACAATTAACAGTCCGCTGGTATCCTTATCTATTCTATGAACTATGCCAGGTCTTAGTATGCCATTTATTCCAGATAGGCTATCCTTGCAATGGTACATAAGAGCATTAACAAGTGTTCCTGTAAAATGCCCTGCAGCCGGATGAACAACCATGCCACGAGGCTTATTAACTATAAGAAGGTCACTGTCCTCATATACTATATCAAGATGAATGTCCTCGGGCAGAATGGCTAACTCCTTAGGCTCCGGAATAACGCATATTACATTATCATCAGTATTAATTTTATAATTGCTTTTTACAGACCTTCCATTAACGGTAACAAGCCCATCCTTTATCAGCCTTTGAATATATGTTCTGGATATATCATCCTCTATACATTCGCATAAAAAGCTATCAATCCGAAGGCCATTGTAATTTTCACTTGCAATAATTTCTATATTCAATATAAGCTCCGATTCTTATTTATTAAATGAAAGAAAGCCAAACTCCTCCTCCTTATAAACAAAGAAAAAGAGAATGATTAGTGATATTGCAGATAGCGTTACATATATATCTGCAACATTGAAGACAGGAAAATTAATAGGCATAAAATATATAAAGTCTATCACATAGCTATTAGTAATTCTGTCTATAAGATTACCTACAGCTCCGGCAAAAACAAAGCTTAAGGCAATTAGTAAAGGTTTGTACCTTACATCACTTGGAAGTCTTAAAATAACATATAATATAGCAAGCATTACAACTATAGTTATAATAAGAAAAAAGCCTTGCTTTTCCTGCATTATCCCAAAGGCAGCTCCTCTATTTTCTGTATATATAAGCTCTAAAACCTTATCTATAATTACTACAGGATTTTTATCCTTAAGGTGAGTTTTGGCAAGAAGCTTAGTATATCTATCAAGTGCTATTGCTATAATATTAATAATAGCAAATAGACCTATATTTTGAAATTTATCCCTCATAAATATATTCTAAAGCTCCTCTCATATCCTCAAGATTAACAGCATCACTTACAAATGCATCACCTATAGCCTTAAGCAGTATAAATTTTATATGTCCATCAACCATCTTTTTATCATTTTTAGTATCAGAGATAATATTATCTATACTAATTCCCTTGATAGATACCGGAAAATCAAAGCTTACTAGTGCCGACTTTATAGCCTCATAATCGCTCATCCCTACATATCCCTTTTTGGCAGATATATATATAGCACACAGCATACCAAGTGCAACGCATATGCCATGAGAAAGCCTAAGATTATATTCCTTTTCTATTGCATGTCCCAAGGTATGTCCGAAATTAAGTAGCCTTCTTCTTCCCTTTTCAAATGGATCTTCTTCTACAACTGATGCCTTTATAATATCACTTTGATATATCATATATTCTAAGCTACCCAGGTCTTTAGCCTTTATATTAGAAGCATTACTAACTATCCATTTATAATAATCTAAGTCAAGAATAAGTCCATGCTTAATCACCTCTCCCATTCCGGATATAAATTCACCATCCGGAAGTGAAAGAAGCGTAGATACATTAATATATACTAAGGCTGGCATATAAAATGCACCAACCATATTTTTATATGAATCAAAATCAACTCCTGTTTTTCCGCCTATACTAGAGTCAACCTGCGCTAGTAGTGAAGTCGGAATTTGAATAAAGGAAATCCCTCTTAGGTAGGTTGCCGCAGTAAAACCGCATATATCTCCGACAACTCCGCCGCCAAGAGCAATTAAAAGGTCTCCTCTTTCAAAATTATTTTTAACTAGCGTTTCATATATATCCTTAACTGTATTTAGATTTTTATTTGCTTCACCAGCAGGGATAATGTGTATATATAGTCTTTTGCCGCTAAGGCTATCCTTAAGCTCATCCAAAAAAATATCAGCTATATTTGAATCAGTAATTATACATATCTTTTTATTAGAAAAGCCTAGCCTCTCTATACATTCACTAAGCCTAGAAAAATCCTTTTCTATTAAAATATTATATTTTGGCTTTCCATCATAATTAACTGTAATGCTTTTTGACATTTAAAATCCTTTCAAGCTTATATACCAGTAAGTTCCATATATATGAAGTAAACAAAAGCAAACAAGCCGCACTAAGAATATAGCGTGAAATGTTTGCTTATTAGTTAAAGCTTATATCCTCATATTAAACCCAGAGGACTGAAATGTGCCCGATGCAAGCATATCCTGGAAATCTCCAGAAAGGTCTATAGCTGATGGTGTTACGATAAATATATAATTAGATATTTTTTGAAGCTTACCATCCATACTATAGGTAGCACCTGATGTAAAATCTATAATCCTTTGAGCTATCTCTGTATGTAAGCCTTCCATATTAAGGACAACTGCCTTGCCTGCAAGCAGGTGGTCTACAATCGCTCTTGAATCCTCAACAGATGTAGGCTTAACCATAGATACTTCCATATTTCTTCTAACAGGTGTAGTATTCTTTGACCTAGAAAAAAGTCTTGGTCTTGCCTCCTCTACTTCGTCGTCCTCGTCATCATTATCATTTTTATGACTTAAAAAGCTTCTTTTAGGCTTCTCTTCGTAGTTATCATCTTCATCATAATAATCGTCATCATCTTCAACATCTGAATTTATATGCATGCTATTCATTATGTTTGAAATAAAGCTCATAGTAGCTCCTTTCCATAGTCTCTGGCACCAAATATACCTGTTCCTACTCTTATATATTTTGCTCCCTCTTCTACAGCTACCTCATAGTCTCCGGTCATACCCATAGACAGAAAGCACATAGAAACATTATGTATTTTTTTTGCAGCTATGTCAACTGATAATTGTGATAATTTTTGAAATACAGGGCGGTTCTCCTCGGGATTACTAACATCCGGTGCAACTGTCATAAGTCCCTTTATTCTTAGATACTTATACTGCTTAAGTCTTTCACACAGCTTAGGTATCTCATCTATCAAAAATCCGTATTTTGATTCTTCATTAGCGACATTTATTTCAAGAAGTCCATCAACATACTGATTCTTTTTTGATGCCTCATATTCTATAGTATCTGATAGCTTAATGCTGTCTATAGAATGTATTAGTACAGTCTCGCCAAGTATCTGCTTAACCTTATTAGTCTGAAGATGACCTATCATATGCCATCTTATATCTTCCGGAAGTTCCTTTTTTTTCTTTAAAAGCTCCTTAACCTTATTTTCTCCAAAATCTCTTATGCCTAGATTATATGCTTCTAATATATCAGATGCAGGCTTTGTTTTTGAAACAGCTATTAATGTTACATCAGTCGCATCTCTCCCAGACCTTTCGCATGCACTAATTATATTATTTTTAACTATATCAAGATTATCCTTAATCATATATTTCTCCAACTAATTATATATAAACTCGCCCTCGGTAACATTTGAGGCATCAAGCATTATATGGTCATACTCTGCTAAGCCATATTTCATATTTTTCTTTACAGTATAATACTCATCATTAGTAGCGATTATATCTATCTGCTTGAACACAGCATAGCCCTTGTTGATATTATATACACCCTTAAGAACTGCTGTACTTCCAACCTGATATCTATCTGTACTATTAGGCTTAACTATATAATCTCCAGCCTTGATAGCACTCTCATCTGAGGTATCTATATAATACATACCATCCTTTTGATAATATATAGTAACAGGAGTATATACTATGCTAGTTCCCTTTTGATCATAAACCTCTTTATAAAAGCCCTCGTCTATGTCGTCTCCGCCTCGTGTGAGATAGTCCTCAGGTATAGTATAAAAGGTTTTTTCTGTTATAGCAGACTTTGGAATTTTAAGACCATTTTCCTCGCCATCATCTATCTCGAATTTTAAATATCTGCTATCGAGATAATCAACCATATATTTATCAAATTCTAAAACGCCAAAGTATGTTCCGTCCTTACCGGGCTGCTGTGAGTAGCTGCCTGTAAGCTTTTTCGAGCTGCCATCTATCTTGATTGTAAGCTGCTTTTTGTCTGCATATTCTGCCTTTTTATCATCCGGAAGCTCAAATACAAGTGACCAAAGCTCGCTAGTTACAAGCTTATATACTGTAGAGCCAGCCTCAACTAGGTCTCCTGATTTAACATATTTGATGCTGTAATTAGAATTATTTAAATCAGCTGCATTTATATCTGCTATGGTAGCATTTTCATATCCATCTATCTCATATGAAACTACGCCAGTGTCCTCTGAAGCTATCCTTGCATAGGTTATTCCATTAGATGCAAGTAGCTCATCAAGATTAGACATAGCATTAGTTCCGGAATATTCCAAAAGCTTAGAATCAAGAGAATATTTATTATCATATAGCCTTATAAAATTAACATCCTTAAAGGACATGGAATATGAAGAAAGAAGCTTTTTTAATTCATATATATTATCCTGACTTAGTGTATTAGTCATCTCAGGATTGTCCTCTAAAAAGCTTTTAAGGCTTCCTGTTTCATCAAGCGAATAAACTCTAGCTCCAACGCTAACTCTCTTGCCTTCTCGAACATAAAAGTTTATATACCCGGAGCTTTGAGCCCTATATTCCTTTTCCTCGCGAAGAATAATCCCTGTATAGGTGCTGCTTTTTACTATACCGCCCTCAGAAACCTCGTAATATGTAACCTTGTTTCTGCTTAGATAAGAATAAAGCGTAAAAGCTAAATAAAGACCTAATATAATAAATATAATAGCAGCCAAATTAGGTCTAAAGGGTCGCCTGTATTTTATTATATTGCTTTTCTTTTTTTTCAATGCAGCCTCCCAAAATTATAGACAGCCTCCATTAGAAGCTGTCTATAATTTAAGTAAATCAATTCAAGCTTATAAAGATATAATAACATCCTTCTTTGCATTTTCTGGTAGCTTATCCTCATCCATAGATACACTAAGAATAAATGTAACATTATACTTCTCACCAAGCTTTTCAAGAAGATCTACAGTTGATGTAATATCCTCTCCCTCAAGACTTGAAAGCTTTAAGAAGCTGTCAAGAAACATATACTCAAGGTCATGATCCTGAGATATAATTCCTGCTACAAAGCCTATAAAACCATCTGCTGAAATAATCGGAAACTCACTGCAATTAATAAGACGAATCTTGTTGTTAAGCTCATACATATGTTTAGAGCTCTTATCTAGATATACCACTGAACCCTTGGCATCTTTAATACATTCATTAGCTTTATCAAGAAGATATTTGGTCTTGCCCTTTCCTTTTTGACCTGAAATAATCTGAACCATAAGCTATTCCTCCCTGAGTATGTTTAATTATATTGATTATAGTTGAAATTCTACAAAAAAACAATGCTACTGTGGTATTTTTCCAAGTAATATATTCATATTGCTATATAATTCGTCTCTTGTTTGCGACTTTAATATAACAGATATGTATTCATCGCTATTATTATCCTTAGATGCAAGCACCAGGCAGCTTCCTGCAGCAAGCGTAGTTCCTGTTTTACCGCCTATAGCCTCAACTCCATCCGGCTCATCAGCCTCGCCTATTAGATACCTGTTACTATTACTCCATGTCTTACTTACTTCACTTCCATCAGCCTTAGTATAATTAGCAATATATGTCTTAGTACCTATTATTTCTCTAAACTTACCATATTCCATAGCCTTATGTATGATAAGATATAGGTCATAAGCCGTTGTATAATGCTCCGAGGCAGTAAGCCCATTTGCATTAACAAAATGTGTATCTGTAGCTCCTATGCTATATGCCTTTTCATTCATCATATCTATAAACTGGTCAATGCTTCCGCCGCCCAAATATTTTGCTATAGCATTTGCCGCATCATTACCAGATGGCAGCATAAGCCCATATAATAGCTGCTCTAGTGTAAGTCTATCTCCTGGCTCAACTCCTGCAAGGCTAGCTCCCTGCTCGGTAATAACAGCCTCCTCGGGAACAGTTATTTCATCAGATAAATTACCATTTTCTATAGCAACAAGTGCTGTTAGAAGCTTTGTTGTGCTGGCAGGATTTAGCCTTTCAAAGGCATTTTTAGCAAATATCGCACTTCCGCCATTATATGAGCAAAGAAGTCCTGCCTCGGCATTAAAGAGGTTATCCTCTGACTGGGTGCTACCCTCTACAGTGCATAAATTATATGCAAATGCATCCAAGGTATTTAATGAGTTCTTGCTGTCAGATAATATATATGAATTAGCTATATCATATTTTTTATCTAGCCTAGTACTAAGCCTAAAAATGCCAGCTATAGCAACAAGTAAAATAAGCACAGCAAATAAAAGCCCTAAAGGATTTCCTTTTTTTCTTCTTCGTCTTCTGCTTCTGTTTCCTCTTATCCTACTATAGCGATATCCTGTATCCGTCATTTATATGCCTCTCTAAATGAGAAATCACCTCTATCAAGAGCCTTAATAAGCAGCTCTGCCGTAGCAAGATTAGTAGCAAGCGGTATATTGTGAGTATCGCATAGCTTAACTACATCATTGACATTTGGCTCATGTGATTTTGGATTAAGCGGATCTCTAAGAAAGATTAATAAATCTATATCATTATTTTCAATCTGAGCTCCCATCTGCTGCATTCCGCCAAGATGTCCTGCAAGGAATTTTCGTACCGTAAGATTAGCAGCCTCCTCTACAAGACGACCTGTTGTCTCTGTAGCATATATAGTTTGCTTAACAAGTATTCCTCTGTATGCTATGCAAAAGTTTTGCATTAGCTTTTTCTTTGCATCATGTGCAACCAGTCCTATATTCATACACTCTCCTTGTTTTAAAATCTTGTATTTGTTTTATTAACTGCCACATTTAGCACTAGCCCTATAGCTATATACATGCTAAGAAGTGAGCTTACACCATAGCTTATAAATGGAAGCGGAATTCCTGTATTTGGGAAAAGCCCTGTAGCAACAGCTATATTCGTAAAGCTTTGAAATGCAATAAGTGCTGCAACTCCTGTCGCAAGTACCATGCCATCCATATCCTTTGCCTTGCTTGCTATATATAAGCACTCATATACTATTAAAGCAAAAAGTATAATAACCAGAAGGCAGCCTACAAAGCCCAGCTCCTCTCCTATAACAGCAAATATAAAGTCCGTCTGCTCCTCTGAAAGAAAGTTTCCATTTTTAACAGAGGCTAAGGTGTTATTAAAAAGTCCCTTACCAAAAGCCTCGCCAGAGCCTATAGCCATAATAGAATTATCCTGCTGAAGATTAGCATCTGCATACTTTGCCCTATTAACAAATGCAAGTATTCTCCTAGCCTGATAACTTCTTATAAATGGTATCAGCTCGTATTGCAGCAGGTAAATAAAAATAAGTGTAATCGGAGTAATGATCGCTATTGCAGAGCCTACCCACTTATAGCTAATTCCAGAAACAAATACCATACTTAAAATTGTAACTATAATAACAATAGTTGTAGACAGATCTGGCTGCCTCATTATAAGTAAAATCGGAATAGCTATAATTCCGGCAAGTATAGCCAAGGTTTTTATATCATTAATACTATCATAAAATTTGCCTATATACCACGATACAACTATAATAATTCCTATTTTAACAAATTCTGATGGCTGTATCTGGCCTATAAGAGGCAGTCTAACCCACCTTTTTGCTCCTCCGACCTCTCTTCCCATAAATATAACAAGAAGCAAAAGTACTATAGAGATAGCATATATTATACCTGATATCTTCAAAATCATATTATACGGTATAAGAGAAATTACTGCCATAAGAATACTGCCTACCGCAATTCCAAGCAGCTGCTTGCTTATTATGCTAGGATCAGCATTAGAAGCACTTCGTATTATTAATATACCAATAACATTTAATAATAAAATATATGCAATCAATCTAAAATTATAATCTTTAAGCTTATATTCCTTTAACATCAGTTCCTCTTTATTTTACCAGCATTTTTTATGCTTTAGCGCACTTAAAAAGCTCTTTTTAATAGGCTTTAGGACTATCGTCTCATCCTCTAAAAGATATGCAGCAGGTTTTTTGTAATTTTTCTGTGGCTTTCCGCTCTTTTTAATATCGCCTATCGCTACCTTATCAGTATTCATGGAAAATGCTACTATAACCGCATCTGTATTGCCACCTACTCCTGCCTGTGCTTCGCCAGATAGCTCGCCAAGAACTATTATATTGCCACTGCTAACAATCTTAGCTTTTTCAAAAACATCACCTATTATTATAATGCTTGCCTCAGCTTCTATAGTTTCTCCATCTCTTACGCTTCCCGGATGCAGCATACCTGTTAGATTATTAAACTCACTATAGTATTTTAAAAATGCCTTCTTGTAGTCCTCTATTATAGTCAAATCTGAATCAAGCATACATAGTATCTGTATTTCAGAATGTTCGGTTATAGTATTAACTATTCTAGTTTGCTCCATATAGTCAAGAGCTCTGCCCTCTATAGTCAGCGTCATGGTTGTCCTACCCCAAAAGCCTTCACTGGCTATAAATTTGTCCTCAAGCTCCTTTATAATAATATCAAAGTCTATCTGCGGATCTAAAATCAATGTAAGTCCTGTTTTATTACTCTTAATAACAGCATATTGTTTCATTAATTTAATCTCCTATTGTAATATTAGTAGCATCAAGTGCATTACTATTTAGTATACTATCCAGACTTGTATAACCAAAGTTAAGTCTATAAACATCCTTTGCTATAGATGCTGCATTAGATGATGAATAGCCATAAGGTATATTGACTGTAACAGCTATCTGCGGATTCTCATAAGGTCCAAAGGAAATGAAAAATGCATGGTTAGCTCTGGTCTTAGATTCCTGTGCTGTACCTGTTTTACCTGCTATGTTGACCTCTAGGTCAGAGAAAAGCTTACTTGCAGAGCCCTCCTCTATAACCGCTCTCATACCGCTTTGAACACTGCTCCAGGTTTCCTCTTTAATGTCTATATGGTTAGAAAGCTGCGGTGAATAATCCATTAATGTATTTCCATTAACGTCAGTAGTTTTATCAATAAGGCTTAACTCATATACATTGCCCTTGTTTGCTATAGCTGTAACATATCTTGATAGCTGGATGTTTGAATAAGCATTTGTTCCCTGACCTATAGCTGACTGCTCCGGAGAGGTATTTGTCATAATAGGATCAGACTCATTTATCTCTACTCCTGATTTGTGGTCAAGCCCAAACATGGTTATGTATTTTCTAAGTCTTTCTATACCAAGGTCAGCACTGTATTCTTCATTTTCATCCATCGAGAGCCTGTGTCCAAGGTCAGCAAAGAAATAGTTACATGAATTTTTAATTCCTTCAACTATAGTTTGACTTCCGTGAAAGCCCGGATATATCCAGCATCTAAGCGGTGGCTCTATCTCACTATATATACCTGTACAGTTGATGGTTTCAAAAGGTGTTATTATATTTTCCTCAAGTGCTGCAACAGCTGTTATAGGCTTAAAGGTAGATCCAGGTGCCTTACGAGCCTGAGTTGCGTTATTATAAAGTGGAAGTGACTGGTCATTAAGCAGCTGATTATAGTAGGCTGTATCCATAGTATTAGCTAATCTGTTATTATCATATCCCGGATAAGATACTAGTGCCTTAACCTCGCCTGTATTAACATCTGTTACTACGCATCCAGCTGTACATGGATCAAGTGCAAGCTGTGCTGGAGTAAGCTTAATGTTAGAAACCATTCTCTTAAAAAATTCATATGCATATTCCTCGCCATTTGCATATAGGTTATTAAGCTCCTCATCATTTGCCTCAAGAACAGACTGGTCAAAAAGTGCTATGCAAAGCTGTCTTCCGCTGATTAGATTTTGATTAATCATATGCTTATATAAAAGCTTATTAAAGCCAGTATCGTCAGCCATATTAGTATTTATATAATCTATTAATGATTCAAAAAGTGCTGTAGAATCTGAATATTTTATATCTGATGCAAGCTTAGTTGAATCTATCCAGTTATCTGAAATTCCATAATACAGATAATCTCTAAAGCTAAGCTCATCATCTAACCATTTTTTATAATAATCAGAGTTCTTATCTATCTGATCCTCTAGCACTATCTGTATATCATCTGATGACAGGTGATTGTAAATATAATATATAAATGCATATATATCATCTGAAAGCTCTGACATAGCGGTATTTTCACTGCCAGATAGCTCTCTTTCTATTTTAGCAAGAACAGAGCTTTTATAGCTATCTGTAATATTTGCTATATCCTTCTCATTTAAAGAGGCATCCTCTTCATAGAACGCATCCATAGATAAAATATTATTATTAATAAGCTGGAAGTATGCATCCTTAATAGGAATAAGCCTTGTTGTAGAGTCGGTATAGGCTGTATTTGGATTGTCCTCATTAACTAGCTTTGATGCAAGTACACCAGCAAGGTGCTGCTCTAGCAGGTGGTATATACCTATCTGCAGCTTACTGTCTATAGTAAGATATACATCATGTCCCGGCTCTGATTTTGTCTCAGAGGTAATTTCCATTATATGTCCAAGGTTATCTACATACATAGTCCTAGAGCCCTTTTTCCCCTGCAGCTCTGTCTCCATATACTGCTCTATGCCTGTTCTACCTACTATATCCTTACTATTATAATCTGGATTAATAGCCTGAAGCTGTTCAAGCTGATCCTCCTGAACTATACCTGTATATCCAAGTATAGACGAAAAATATATGCTGTTATTATATACCCTTCTTGTAGTTTCCTCGACCTCTACTCCAAGGAGAGAGTCAGCATTTTCCTCTATAGCAACCCTAGCCTCATCGGAGATATTTTCCGCTACTGTAGTTGCCTCGTAATTTTTATATGCATTAAAGGACATAGTATATCTTATATTAATCAAATCTAGCTTTTGAAGGCTAGTTAGCTCTATAGGATTGTCCTCAGAATCCTTAAGCTTATTAAGACCATAATAGCTAAGCTTATCTTCTATAATTTCATTTGCCGTGATGCTTGATGGATATTTTCCTGCTGCATCATCTAATTCATCTATACTATGAAGTCCATAATAGTCTCTTAAAAATCTCTTTTTTGCAGCCTCACTGCTTGATGTAAATTCATACTCTCCATTATCCAAAAGAGCTATCTGCAAGTCTCCTATAACTGTTTCTCCATGCTCTCTTAGCATATTGACTAATTTGTATAGCATAAGATTTTTATCATTAGAGCTTTTGTAATCTCCATTATCTCTAACTATCGCAGAATAAGCTAGCTCATTATATGCAAGCAGCTCACCGTTAGCATCATATATATTGCCTCTTGATGCTGCGATGGTTGTAGTTCTTTCTGTCTTTTGAATATAGTTATTTACATATGATTCGCCATTAATTATCTGAAGATTATATAGCTTAATTACTAAAAGGAAAATCAAAATAGCATTAATAAGCCCCAATACTACTAGTCTGGATTTTAGAAGCTTGTTTTTAAGTTCAATAAGTATTTCTAAAAGATTATTAAGCACTTTCCTTTCCTCTTTTTTTGTCTAGATTATCAATTTTCTTGTTATACATAAGATACAATCTATAAAATAATAATGTAGTAAGCAGTGTAAAGATTATCTCCGGTGCTACTATATGCATAAGATAGTAAAATAAATTTGTCTTTCCTCTAATCAAATAGCTGGATATATATATGTAAAGATTATATATAAGCTCATTTATAATGCAAAGAATCATCGGCATGGTAACATAGTCCTCGTAAAAATAAACCGATGCCATACCATTAATATATCCTATCCACATATATATAAGTGTATATATTCCCATAGGACCGCTGTAAAACAAATCAAGCAGCAGGCCTGCAAACATACCATATAACATACCCTTTTTTGAGCCATATATAAAGCCGTATGAAAAAACGAGAAGCAGCATTAGATTAGGCGAGGTAGATAAAAATGGTATAAAAGGGAACAAACAAAACTGCACTACATAAGCAATTATAATAAGAGCAACATTAGTTATTATCGTCTTCATGGTAATCTGCCTTTAGCTGTGTTATAACTAAAACCTCCTGCAAATCATCAAAGCTAGCAACAGGTACTAGATATCCGCTTTTTGTTAAACGGTTGTTGTCGACATTTATATCACTTGCATATCCTATAAGAATATTCGGAAGATACTTTGAGCTTATGTTTGATGTAACTATCTTATCGCCATCCTTAATGTCCGCATCTATCATAATATCAGAAAGCTTAAGCTTTCCATCCTCATATAGCTGCATATCTCCTGCTACTATGCAATTATCTCCTGTTTGAAGTGCTTTAGCACTAACCCTACTTATATCATCTATAATAGCCCTAACCGTTGCATAATTATCTCCGACATCTGTAACTATGCCAACTAATCCGCCGTCAGCTATTATATTCATATCAGCCTTAACACCGTCCTTCGCACCCTTGTCTATACGAAAAACTCTAAACCATCCCTTGGTGTCCTTGGCTATTATCCTAGCACCTATGGTGTCATATTCTCCATATTCATTATCAAGCTTATAAAGCTCCCGTAGTCTTTCTAATTCAAAGCTATTTGCCTCAAGCTTAGTATTTTCTGCAGTAAGTGCAGCAACCTGTGCCTTTAACGTGGCATTTTCAACTGTTAATGAATCTATGTTTCTGTTTTGTGTAATGCTATTATATATAGCGCTTCCAACTGTATTTACACCATTTTGTATAGGAAGAAGTACATATCCGACTCCTGCGCGTACCGGTGCTATCCATGCATCCTTAACAGATGTAATAGCTATTAACAAAATACATATTATGCTAAGAATTATAAGAACTAATCTATTGTTCTTTGAATCCATTAAAGCTTTCCCCATTCCTTAAAACTATAATATTGATTATCACCTATGATAATGTGATCACCAAAGCCTAGCCCTATCAGGCTGCAGGCTTCCTTTACTCTGCGTGTTGCTTCTATATCCTCTTTACTAGGAGAGGGCACGCCTGATGGATGATTATGCACGAGGATAATATTAACTGCCTTTCGTTTAATCGCTTCTATCATAATATCCCTTATGGATAATATAGACGAATCAATACTTCCCTTTGTAATCATAGCATCAGATAGCATACGCATCTTAGTATCTAAAAAAACAACTCTAAGCTCCTCCTGCTCGAGATTTCTAAGCTCCTGCATATAGTATGAGGCACAATTTGCTGGAGAGCTAAACATATTTCTCTTGTTAATGGTTTCTCTTCTCCACATTCTTTTAGAAATCTCAGCAATGCATACTAGCTGCACAGCCTTGACCTTGCCTATGCCATCAAGCGACATATAGTCATAGATGGTTTTATGAAGCAAATTATTAAGCCCATAATCAAGGTCTGAGGAGACTATGTCTCTTGCCAGCTCTAGTGCATCGGCATTTTGAGTACCTGTTCTAAGTATAATAGCCAGCAGCTCAGAATCCGTAAGTGCCGCAGCTCCATAGCTTAGACACTTTTCAAACGGTCTCTCAAAAACAGGCATTTCCTTGATAGTTTGTTTCTTATTTTTCAATATATACTCCTTTCGGCTCTCCGGGCACGAAAAAGCATATAAATACGTCTACAGTATAACTCTATTTTGCATCTAACTCCATAATTTTTTGAAGTGACATAAGTATGCCATATTTGGCATGCTGCCATGTAAGACCACCTTGGAAGAAAACGCTATATGGCTCTCTCATAGGTGCATCAGCACTAAGCTCTATAGAAGCTCCCGATATAAATGCTCCTGCTGCCATAACAACCTCAGAGTCATATCCCGGCATATCCCAAGGCTCTGGCTTTACAAAGCTGTCTATAGGTGCTGCCGCCTGTATGCCCTCACAAAAGGCTATAAGCTTTTTAGGATCCTTTAATGCTATCTCCTGAATTATGTCATATCTATCTTCCACTGCATCGGGACTACATGGGTAGCCCTTGCTTTCATATAGGTTAGCTGCAAATATAGCACCCTTTAATGAAGATAGAGTAACAGATGGTGCTAAAAATAATCCCTGATAAAGGCTTCTATTAACATTAAGACTTGCTCCTGCCTCTGCCCCGATTCCCGGTGCTGTAAGTCTATATGCACATGCCTCTATTAGGTCAGCTCTTCCAACTATATATCCGCCTATAGGTGCAAGACCGCCTCCCGGATTTTTAATAAGGGAGCCTGCTACTATATCTGCACCAACATCTGTCGGCTCTATTACTTCGACAAATTCTCCATAGCAATTATCAACCATGCAGATAACATCAGGCTTAATGCTCTTACAAAAGCTAATTAGCTCTCCTATTTTTTCAACGCTAAGTGTTGGTCTGCTTGCATATCCTCTCGACCTTTGTATCTCTATAAGCTTTGTTTTACCATTAATAGCTCTTTTAATCCCCTCATAGTCAAAGCTGCCATCGCTTTGAAGGTCAACCTGCCTGTAGCTTATGCCATATTCTTTTAACGAACCTGTGCAGTCACTTATACCTATAACCTTATCTAAGGTATCATACGGCTTACCGCATGGCGATAAAAGCTCATCACCTGGTCTTAGACAGGCATTAAGTGCTGTTGTTATAGCATGTGTTCCGCTAATTAGCTGACTTCTAACGAGAGATGCCTCTGTATGAAATACTGATGCATATACCTTCTCTAGGGTATCTCTTCCTATGTCATTATATCCATAGCCAGTAGTTCCAAGAAGATGTGCTTCACTTACTCTATTATCTCTAAATGCCTTTAATACCTTTAGCTGATTATATTCACATATTTCTTCTAATGCAGCAAATCTATCCTTAAGCCTTCCCTCTATCTTATCTGATAAAGAAAGAAGATTATTATCTATACCAAGCTCATTATAAATTTTATTAAGATTCTTATTCATGATTTTCCCTTATATACTTATACATATTATCTGCAACAGCTGCCAGATCATAATTAAATTCATCTATATTATACCACAGTGCGTCCTTTTCTCTTTTAAACCATGTAAGCTGTCTTTTAGCAAAATGCCTTGTATCAGACTTTATCCTTTCTATAGCATCATCAAGGCTATACTCACCCTTAAGATAGCTTACCATCTGCCTATATCCTATCCCCTGCATAGCGGTCATGCTTTCATTAAGTCCCAGATCTAAAAGAGCTTTAACCTCGCCCTCAAGACCTGCCTCTATCATATCATCTACTCTTTTATCTATCCTATTATAAAGAGCCTGCCTGTTATCATTTAAAACAAAAAAATAATAATTATATGGCGACTTTTTTTGCCTTTGAAGCATATTATGCTCAGATATTTTTGTTCCTGTAAGCTTAAAAAATTCTATAGCTCTTATAACTCTTTTTTTATTTTCCTTAGGGATAGCAAGGCTTGATGCTTCATCAATTTCAGATAGAAGCCTATGCATATAAGCTTCTCCCTCTTTATCCATAAGCTCTTCTAGCTCATGCCTTAAATCAATATCATAAGCCTCTGATTCAAAATCAATATCATAAAGCACTGACTGAATATAAAAGCCTGTTCCGCCAACTAGTATAGGAATATGTCCATTAGCATATATTTTAGCTATGGCTCTATCTGCCATAGTCTTAAAGCTTACTACATTAAAATCCTCTGTAGGCTCTAGCTCATCTATAAGATAGTGTGGCACTCCCTCCATATCCGCCTTACTTAGCTTTGCCGTACCTATATCCATATGCCTATAAACCTGCATAGAATCGGCACTTATTATTTCGCCGCCTATTTTTTTTGCAAGCTCTATAGAGGTTTTACTTTTTCCTACTGCTGTAGGCCCTGCTATAATAATTAGTTCATTTTTATTTATCATAATATTCTTTTAAACTTACGCTCTAATTCTGACTTAGTTATCTCTATAATTGTTGGACGTCCATGAGGACAGTTAAATGGATTATCAAGCCTAAGCATCTCATCTATAAGATTAACTATCTCCTTATACGAAAGCCTGCTGCCACCCTTTACTGCCGCCTTACATGCCATAGTTGCTACTCTATCCTCAAGTAGTGATATATCACTTGAAAGACCTGTATCCTCACTAAGACCACCTATCATTTCCTTTAATAGCTCTTCTTTGTTTATAGAAGGAAGCATAAGCGGAATAGTTCTAACAACTATCTCCCTATCTCCAAACTCATCTATCTCAAAGCCAAGCCTTTTAAGCTCATCCTTGTAGCTAAGAGTTAGATTTAATTCACTGTCAGTAAGTGTTAGAACTATAGGCGGATTAATGAATTGTGCCTCAACACTGCTGCCTTTAATAAGCTTTATATATCTTTCATATAATACCTTTTCATGTGCCGCATGCTGGTCGATTATATACATACTGCTATCAATCTGAACTATCCAATACGTATTAAAGACCTGTCCTATTATAGTAAAGCTCGGCACATTATCTGGCTTTATATATTCATCTGCAAGGCTAAGCTGCTCATTTATAGTAATAGCCTTTGCCTTACCTAAGGTGTCATAGCTTATGTTGCTGATATCAGGCAAAGCCTCTTTAAAATTCTCAGCATGATTTTCACCTTGCTCATGCTCATGCTCGCCATTACCCTCATTTTTTAAAATATTTCTTGAGATTTCAAAAGGCTCTGGGGCTCTCTCCTTTGTCTTACTATCTTCTGCCGTCTTATCCTTAGCATTATCAAGGCTGATATTTTTAACAAGAAGCGTGCTATTAAGAGCATTTTCTATAGCCTTTAATGTAAAATCATATATATAGCTGCTATCAGAAAATCTAACCTCCTGCTTTGTAGGATGAACATTAACATCTACTAGCTCGGTATTTATCTCATATGAGAGTATAGCAAGCGGAAACTGATGCTGCATCATATGGTTTCCATATCCATTTTCTATAGCCTTATATATTATATTGCTTTTAATATATCTGCCATTGATAAAGCTTATTTCTAGATTTCTGTTTCCTCTTGATACCTCCGGCCTTCCTATATATCCGCTTAGCTTAACAAGGCTTCCATCCTCATTAATAGGAATTAAACCTGCTGCGATTTCCTTGCCATAAATATTATAAATAATATCCCTTAAAGAATTATTACCAGAGGTTTGAAATTTCGTTTGATTATTATTAATAAATCTTATAGATATCTCCGGATGTGAAAGTGAAAGCTTTTCTATAAGCTCTGCTACATGTGAGCCCTCGGTCGATGCAGACTTTAAAAATTTTTTCCTCACAGGAGTATTATAAAAAAGGTCTCTAACTATAATAGTAGTTCCATCCGGAGCACCTATATCCTCAAAGCAAAGCTCCTCTCCGCCCTCTATAGCATATCTGACACCTGTTATAGTATCTGTAGTTTTAGTTATAAGCTCCGTTCTTGATACAGCAGCTATGCTTGCAAGTGCCTCTCCTCTAAAGCCAAGGCTAAGGACAGATGAAAGGTCATCCAAGCTTTCTATCTTGCTTGTTGCATGTCTTAAAAATGCACATTTGATATCATCCTTTGATATACCGCAGCCATTGTCCGTAACTCTTATAAGAGATGTTCCGCCATCCTTTATTTCAAGCGTAATAAGCGACGCTCCGGAGTCTATAGCATTTTCAAGGAGCTCCTTAACAACCGAAGCAGGTCTTTCTATAACCTCTCCGGCGGCTATTTTATTTATAGTATCCTTATCTAAAAGCTTTATACTTGGCATATGCTACATTTCCTTTTGCCAGCGATTTTTAATCTTATTTTGAATTGCATATAAGGTATTTAATGCATCTATAGGTGTAAGTAAGCTTAAATCAAGCTCCTTAATTTCAGATATAATATCATCATCCCTTTGCGTATCAAAAAGAGAAAGCTGCAGTGCCTCTATCTCACTTTGCCTTGCAACAGGAGCTTTTGATTTTTCAGGTATTCCAAGCCTTGCTACCTCGGCAGCCCTTGTTGCTATATCGGCATTAGTAAGCTCTAGGATAAGCTCCTTTGCTCTAGCTATAACAGGCTCTGGAACTCCTGCTAATTTAGCAACCTGTACGCCATAGCTTTTATCTGCTCCGCCCTTTACTATCTTACGAAGAAAGACTATATCATCTCCCTGTTCATTGACCGCTATGCAATAGTTATTAACACCATCAAGGCAGCCCTCAAGCTCTGTTAGCTCGTGGTAGTGAGTTGCAAAAAGTGTCTTTGCACCTATTATTCTTTTATTTGCTATATATTCAACTACTGCCCATGCTATAGCAAGTCCGTCAAAGGTTGATGTTCCTCTGCCTATCTCATCTAATATAATAAGGCTTTTGCTTGTCGCATTACGAAGTATGTTTGCAACCTCGCTCATCTCTACCATAAAGGTTGACTGACCGCTTGCAAGGTCATCAGATGCACCAACTCTGGTAAATATTCTGTCACATATAGATATATTTGCCTTAGAAGCAGGAACAAAGCTACCCATCTGTGCCATAAGAACTATCAAGGCAGTTTGTCTCATATAGGTAGACTTACCTGCCATATTCGGTCCGGTTATAATAGAAATTCTTTTTTTGCCTTCATCAAGATATGTATCATTAGATATAAACATATCATTATTAAGCATACGCTCTACTACTGGATGTCTGCCCTCTTTTATATCTATTATTCCTTTAGTATTTATAGTAGGTCTTATATAGTGATATTTGTCTGCTACTACAGCAACCGATGCATATACGTCAATCTTGGCTATAGCCTTAGCTGTTTCTATTATTCTATTTATCTCATTAGCTATAGCCTTTCTTATCTCAACAAACAAATTATATTCAAGAGATATAAGCTTATCATCTGCACCAAGTATTACATCCTCTAGCTTCTTTAGCTCATCTGATGTATATCTTTCAGAGCCGGTTAGAGTTTGCTTTCTAATATAATAATCAGGAACTAGACTTTTATAGGAATTAGTTACCTCAAAATAATATCCAAATACCTTATTAAACTTTATCTTAAGGCCTTTAATTCCTGTCTTTTCTCTTTCCCTTGCTTCAAGATCCGTAAGCCAGCTTTTTCCCTCTGACTTTGAAAGCCTTAGCTTATCTACCTCTTCATTATATCCCTGCTTAATAATACCGCCCTCATGTGTTGTAAGTGGCGGCTCCTCAGATAATGCCTCATCAAGCAGCACATGCAGGTCATTAAGCGGATCTATTTTATTATTAATGTCAACGATATCTGTAGTCTTATAGCTATTAAGTATATTTTTAATATGCGGAAGCATAGCTATAGAATTTTTAAATGATAAAAGCTCTCTAGGCCCTGCAGATGTATTGCTAATTCTGCTCATAAGCCTCTCTAGGTCATATATAGCAGATAGATATTCTCTAAGCTCCTCTCTGTCTATATAGGTCTTAACAAGCTCCTCAATAGCATCAAGCCTTTTGTTTATTCTGTCTGCATCTACAAGCGGCTGCTCTATATATGCACGAAGAAGCCTTGCACCCATGGCAGTTTTAGTTTTATCTAAAACCCAAAGAAGCGTTCCGTGCTTATCCTTATCTCTCATGCTAAGTGTTAGCTCAAGATTTCTTCGCGATGCCGAATCTATATGCATATATTCGTCTGTTTGATATGTCTTAACAGCTGTAATCTGACTACAGCTTGATTTTTGTGTATCATAAAGATATCTAAGTACAGCACCAAGGGCTGTAATAGCTGATGGATAATCACTAATTCCAAGCCCCTCTATAGATGCGAGAGGCAAATGCTCCTTGTTAATA